>DASWMO010000110.1:0-11362 GCA_036399715.1 Rubricoccaceae bacterium | reverse complement strand
CTCGCAGCGCCGGATCTCGCTCGGCCACAAGCAGGTCTCGACGGACCCGTGGAGCCAGTACGCGGACATGTACGCCGAGGGCACCGACACGACGGGGACGATCACCGACCTCACGGACGGGGGCATCGTCGTCGACCTTCCGCTCGGCGCCGAGGCGTTCGTGCCGGCGAGCCACCTCGCGCGCTCAGGCCGCCCGACGGACGCGTACCAGATCGGGGACGTCCTCGACCTGCGCGTGATCCGGCTGGACCGCGACGACCGCGAGATCGTGCTCTCCGAGACGGCCAAGGGCCGCGCGGCGCAGCAGTCGGACAAGTTCAACGAGCGCCAGGCGAAGACGCAGGAGCGTCAGCAGGAGCGCCAGCAGGTCGAGAGTTACCAGCGCGCCTCGACGGGCCCGGCGACGCTCGGCGAGCTGTCGGGCCTCGCCGCCCTCCGGGCTCAGCTTGCTGAGGACGAGGCGGATGCCGAGGACGACGACTCGGACGACGAGGCCTAGGCCTTCGGCATAAGCCTTACGTCTGAACAGCGTCTGCGGGCGGCGGTCTCTTCGGAGGCTGCCGCCCGCGTTCGTTTCATGCGGGTAGAAGTCCGTTGCCCGAACGTCTGGGGGCCAACGGTCGTCGGCACGCTCCAAACGGGTGGCAAGGACAGCATGGCGTGGTGGCACGCCCGGAGACACGCCATGGCGTGTCTCTACGTGATGCCCACGTTGGCATTAGAGGCACGGCAATCTCCGTAGCCGCTGCGCGTCTTCTCCACCAGGGGCGTCTCTCACCGAGACGCCCCTGCGTGCCGCGTCAGTAGCGGACGCTGCGGAAGGGGAGGCCCCAACGGATCTGGAGCAGCGCCGTGAGCGAGCGCGTCGGGCCGAGGAGCGCGTCCGAGATGCGCCGGCCGACGAGCGCACCCTCGGCGACGAGCCCGGGGAGGATCTCGTAGCCCGCCCGCGCTTCGACGAGCGTCTCGGTCTGGCGGACGCCCGTGAGCGTCGGGACGCCGTCGAGGTCGAGGGCCGTGTCGCGCGTCGTGTACGGCAGGCGCGGGTCCGCGCCGACGTTCTGGCCGTCCGGGTTGCACCCGCGGATCGTGTGGCCGACGTTCAGGGCCGTCTCGATGCGGACCGTCGGCCGGTAGCGGGCGAAAAAGTTGAAGTCGACGGCGTTGGGGCCGGCGGCGTAGGCGAGCGCGTCGCTGTAGTGGACGACGGCCGAGTCCTCGGTCTTGTGCGCGTAGAGGAACGGCCGCAGGCGAGCGGCCTCGGCTCGCAGTTCGAGGCCCGGCAGGCCGAGGTCGACCGTCTGGACGCCGCCGAGGATGCCCCACTTGTTGCCCCAGTAGTCGTCGAAGAAGCGGGCGGCGGTGAACTCGTCCAGCAGCGCCTGCCCGTAGACGCGCACGCCCGTCGCGGGGCGGACGGCGACGGCGGCGCCGAGGAGCGCGTTGTCGGCCGAGCCGAGCTCGGACTCGACCGAGCGGTAGAAGATGACCGGGTTGAGGTAGCCGATCTCGAAGCCGCGCCGCTCGCCGAGCGAGTCGTCGTGGAACATGACGGCTTCGAACAGCTCGAGGTCCACGCGGCCGCGCGTGACGGCGAGCTGGTGGAAGGCCCCGAAGCGCGACGGGAGCACATTGTCGCCGATCCGGCCCTCGGGTGTCGTGAAGCGGGCGAAGACGGACGAGTAGCGGATCGGGCCGGCCTGCGCGCGGACCTGGAGCTGGTCGTAGGGTGCAGCGAAGTCCGAGAGGATGAGCGAGTTGATGCCCGGCCCCCAGCGGTTGCGGTCGCGGCCGAAGCGGACCTCGACGAAGCGGTCCACGTACGCGACCGAGCCCGTCGCGGTGAAGTAGTCGTACGTCTTGCCGTCGGGCAGCTTGACGAAGCCGAGGCGCGGCGTCGTGCTGGCCCCGGCGTCGTAGTCCAGAATCGCATCGACGCGCTGGTTCTCCTCGGCGCGTGTCTCGAAGATGAGGTGCCGCCCGACGCGCCCGCCGACGCGGATGCCGCGCGTGAACTGGTACGCGAGCGCGGACGGCGAGCGCGTCTCGGTTGCGGTCCGACGGGCCGGCCCGCCGGCGACGTACAGGAGGGGCTCGACCTCGACGGCGTAACCCTCGCCTTCGACGCGGACGGGCGCGGCGCCGTCGCGGTAGAGACCGAGCGGCGCGAGGCGCGGCTGCGGCGCCTCGCCGCGGTAGCGGGTGACGAGGTCGCGGTCGGTGGGGGAGAGGTCGGTGCGCGTCGCGAGCGAGTCCAGCCACCGCGACGCCTCGCGGGCCGAGAGCGGCTGCGCGTCGGCGACCGTCGACGGGATGCGGCCGGCGGCGGCCTGGCGCACGATCAGCTCGCTCAGCGGCGTCCCGATCTGGAGGATGCCCTCGCGCTGGGCACGGGCCGGGGCGGCGGCGAGAGCGGCGAGCAGGAGACCGGCGAGGAGAAGGCGCATGGTCAGTCCCGCGAGACGCGGACGAACGGGTCGTCGTCCTCGTCGGGCCGGGGCTCGTTGGGGAGCACGACGGAGAGGATGAGGTAGAGCGGGATGGCGAGGCCCTGCGTGAAGAGGGCGGCGACGACGAACGCGATGCGGACGATCGTCGGGTCGAGGCCTGTCGCGCGGGCGATGCCGGCGGCGACGCCGGTGATCTTGCGGTTGCGGCGGTCCTTGGTGAGGCGCCCGCCGCGCGTGCGGCCTTCACGGCGCCCCTCGGCCTTCTGGCGGGCGTAGGCGACCTCGGCGGCGCGCGTCGCCTGGCGACCGGCGTCGGCGAGGGCGCGGCCGGCGAGGCCGAAGGCGGCCGTCGCCGCAGCCGTCGCGGCTGCGCCGGCGGCCGATGCGGCCTCGGAGCGCCGCTCCGAGCGGCCCATCGTCTTGCGTGCCTGCCGCTGCTGGCGGGCGGCGCGCTCGCGGGCCTTGCGGCGGCGCCGCGCGGCGGGGCTCCACGAGAGAACGCCGAAGCCGGTGAGCATGATGAGGATGCTCGCGAGAACGGGCAGGAGGGCAACGATGCCCGAGAGGTCCGGCCAGAACGGCAGCAGACCTGTCTGCTGAAGCGTGTAAAGCGCTCCGAGGCCGATCAGGCCCAGCCCCGACGCCGTCTGGAGGTTGAGGAAGCCGGACTCCTTCTTGGTCTCGGTCTCCTCTTCGAGGTCCTGGTCGGCGAGGTACGCGTCGATGTCGGCCTCGGTGACGAGCCCGAACTCGTCGTCGTAGACGTCGGATTCCGACGGGGCCGTCGAGCGCGGGCGCGGGCGCGTGGACATGGGGGCATCTGTGGAGGGCGAGGCCAAGCTACGGTGCGGGCGTGACGCCGTTGCGGACGCGGCCCTCCGTATCACCCGAGACGCGAACGGTCTCATGCTCGGTCACGACCACATCCACACGCGCGTCGTGTGCCTCGGCGGGGAGCGCCGCGACGAGCCCCGCATGGCGCACGACGCCGACGCGGAGCGCGGGCGTCGTCGCGAGAAAGACGTCGTAGTAGCCGCCGCCGTAGCCGAGGCGGCTCCCGTCGCGGCCGAGCGCGAGCGCGGGCACGACGACGAGGTCGAGCGCGGCGGGCGGGACCTCGGGCGCGTCGGGTGGCGGCTCGCGCAGGCCCCACGGACCGTCCACGAGCGCGCCGGTCGCGACGCGGGCCATGAGGCGCGGCGCCTCGCCGGGCACGACGACCGGCAGGGCGACCGTCGTCCCGCGATCCTGAAGGGCGGCAACGAGCGGTCTCACGTCGACTTCGCCGCGGTGCAGGAGCGGCCAGAACGCCAGAACGGTCTGGGCTGCGACCACCTCGGGGAGGGCGAGCACGCGCGCGACGAGCGCGGCGTCGGCCCCGACGCGCTCGGGCACGTCCGCGCGAAGCGCACGGAACCGGCGCCGCAGCGCGGCTTTCTCGTCGGACACTCGCCTCTCGCTCATCGTGGCAGACCAGGACTCAGCCTCGCAGGACTCGCGGCTCGACCGCTTCGACGCGTACCGGACGCGCATGAACCGCCGCATTCTCGACGAGGGGACGCACCTCGGCACCAAGCGGTTCTTCAACCTCGACAGCGCGGCCTACCGCGACGGCGCGCTCGACAGCCGCACCAAGGAGCTGCTCGGGCTCGTCGCGAGCCTCGTGCTGCGCTGCAACGACTGCGTGGACTACCACCTCGGACAGTGCGTCGAGGCGGGCTTCTCGAACGAGGAGATCGAGGACGCCCTCAACGTCGGGCTCGTTGTCGGGGGCAGCATCGTCATCCCGCACCTGCGCCACGGCATTGAGACGCTGGACCTGCTCCGGGAACGGGCCGCCGGCTGAGCGGCCCGTCGCCGCGGTCGGGCACGGCTCCGTACCTTTCGGGCATGACCCCGCCCGACCGCGTCAAAGCCCTCCTGATGGACGAGGCCGACATGGCCCGGACGCTCGACCGTCTCGCGCGCCAGATCGCCGAGACGCTCGACGCGCCCGAGCGGGCCGCCATCGTCGGGCTCCAGACGCGCGGCGTGCACCTCGCGCGGCGCCTCCGCGACCGCGTCGAGGCCTTCGAGGGCGTCCGCCTGCCGCTCGGCACGCTCGACGCGACGCTCTACCGCGACGACGTCGGCGGCTTCGGGCCGGCCGCGCGCCGGCCGTCCGGACCGCTCACCGTCCGCGAGACGCGCCTGCCGTTCCGCCTCGACGGCTGCCACCTCGTCCTCGTCGACGACGTCGTGTACACGGGCCGCTCGACCCGGGCGGCTCTCGATGCCCTCATGGACGAGGGCCGCCCGGCGTCCGTCCGCCTGCTCGCGCTCATCGACCGCGGCCTGCGCGAGCTGCCCGTCGCCCCGGACTTCGTCGGCCGGACCGTCCCGACGGCGCCCGGCGAGCGGGTCCGCGTGCGCCTGACGGAGGCCGACGGGCGCGACGGCGTCTGGCTCGTCGCCGCCGAACCGGCCACGACGCCGGACGAGGCACCCGCCGGAGCATGAGCGCACCCGACCTCATGCCCGCCGCGCGCCTCGCGAGCCGCCACCTGCTCGGCCTCGCCGGCATGCCCGCGCCCGAGATCCGGCTCCTGCTCCAGACCGCCCGCACGTTCCGCGACATTCTCGACCGGCCGATCAAGCGCGTCCCGAGCCTGCGCGGCGTGACGGTCTGCAACCTGTTCTTCGAGAACTCGACCCGGACGCGCCTCTCGTTCGAGCTGGCCGAAAAGCGCCTCTCGGCGGACACGATGAGCTTCACGTCGGCCACGTCGTCCGTGACGAAAGGGGAGACCCTGCGCGACACGGCCCGCAACATCGAGGCGATGAAGGTCGACGTGGCCGTGATCCGCCACCGCTCGGCCGGCGCGGCGCACTTCCTCACGCGCTGCATCGAGGGCGTCGTGGTCAACGCCGGCGACGGGCAGCACGAGCACCCGACGCAGGGCCTGCTCGATGCGCTCACCGTCTCGGACCTCGCGGTCTCGCACCTCGCCGCGCCGGGGGGGGGCGGCCTGAGCGCGTTCGACTTCCGCGGCCTCCGCGTCGCCATCATCGGCGACATCGCGGCGAGCCGCGTCGCCCGCTCGAACGTCTACGCGCTGTGCGCGCTCGGCGCGCACGTCACGCTCTGCGGCCCGCGGACGATGATGCCGCTCGGCATCGACGCCCTCGCGGACGGCCTCGACGTGCGGATCACGGACTCGCTCGACGACGCGCTCGACGGCTGCGACGTCGCGATGACGCTCCGCATCCAGCTCGAACGGCAGGCCTCGGGCGCCGCGCCGCTGCTGCCGAGCCTCCGCGAGTACCACGCGCGCTACGGCCTCCGCGGCGAGCACCTCGACCGCCACCCGGACCTGTTCGTGATGCACCCAGGGCCGGTGAACCTCGGCGTCGAACTCGCCGGCGAGGTCGCCGAGTCGGACCGGGCGGTGATCCTGGATCAGGTCACGAACGGCGTCGCCGTGCGCATGGCCGTCCTGTACCTGCTCACGGGCGGCGAGGCGGAAGCGGCCTGAACGACGACGCGGGGCGCACCCGAAGGCACGCCCCGCGTCAGACGACAGGCAGATCGGACTACGCGCGGCGGGCGCGCAGGCGGCGGGCGGCGTAGCCGGTCCCGGCGAGCGCGAGCAGGCTCAGGCCGCCGTCGAGCGGGACCGGCGGCGCGTCCGGCGGCGGCGGGGGCGGGACGGCCTCGTCGAGCGGGAAGGACGGCTCGGGCTGGGCCTCGTCCTGCATGATGGTGCTCGTCTCGCTCAGACGGTCGAGGTCCGAGCCGTCGCCGGGGGCGGCGAGGGCGGACACCGGAAGGAGGACGAGGGCGACGAGGAGTGAAAGACGATGCATGTGGAGTAAGGAAGGGCGGCCGACGCGCGGGCACCAGCCGCCTGAGCGGGCAGATTACCGAACGACCGTCACACGCCGCACCGCCGAGAACGTCCCGGCGTCCATGCGGACGACGTACACGCCCGGCGCGAACGAGCCGGCCTCCAGGCGCGCCGTGTGGCGGCCAGCGGCGACCTCGCCCTGTGCGAGCACGGCCACCTGGCGGCCGAGCAGGTCGTAGACGGCCACGCGGACCGTCGACGCCTCGGGCACGTCATAAGAGACCGTCGCCGCGCCCGAGGTCGGGTTTGGAGCCGGCGCGGCGAGGGCGAACTCGGCCGGGGCCGCGTCCTCGGTGCCCGTCGTGCGGCCCGTCGTGACGTGGAGCACGAAGCGCGGCGCGTCGCCGGCCTTGGCCTGCGCGGCCGTCGTCGTTGCGGCGACGAGGTCCTCTGTGTCCGGGCGGGCGGGCGAGGCCGTCTGCTCGAACGTGTAGGACGCCACCGTGCGGAGGTCGACCGTCGCCCCCGTCACCACGTCGCGGAGCTCAACGGCCCACGTCTCGGGGAGCGCGTCGAGGCCAGCCCACGAGAGCGTCAGCGCCGGGGCCGTGCCGACGGCATCGACGACGAGGGGGACGTCGAACGAGGCCGCGTCGAGGGCGCGCGAGTCCTGTGCCTTGAGGCGTGCCTCGCCGTCGCGCTCGCCCTGGAAGGCGACCGTGGCGTAGGCCGACGCGAGCGGCGACAGCTTCGAGGCGTCCCACATGTCCCAGCCGTCTACGGCCTCCTCGGCGCGGACGGCGAGCGTCGCGGCGCGGTCGACCGTCTGACCACCCGTCGTGGCGTCCGTCCCGGTGAGCTCGAAGGCGAGCGTGCCGGTCGCCGTGTTCGTGTACAGCGCGCCGTCCCGTCCGAGGAACGTCCCGTTCGTCTGCCGCGCGTTCGTCGGGACGGCGAGGGCCGTCGCCGTGTTGTTCTCGATAAAGAAGCCCTGCCACGTCGAGATGCTCCCGCTCATGAGCGGGACGTAGGACCCGGCCGAGCCGACGTTGGGATCCCAGACCTGCGGGACGTTCGAGAAGAGGGTGCCGCCAGTGGCCCACGAGCCGATCGTCGAGATGTCGAGGTCGTCGCGGAACGGGTTGGCGACGAGATTGAACTTGTTGCCCGTCGTGATGAGTGGGACTGAGATCGGGCCCGTCACGACTGGCTCGGCGCCCGTTCCTTCGAGGCGCATCGGGAGCGTGTAGCTCCGGCTCGTCCCGGCACCGTTCGGCGTCGGCGACGTCGGCGTGATGTTCTGGCTGTAGAGGAGCCAGAAGAACCCTCGGCCCGGCGTGAGCGCGTTGGTCACGTTCGTGGCCGCCGTGTAGTTCGTGCCGTCGTAGCCCGTGTACAGGTTCGCGCCCGTAGCGGTCGGGTACTGCCCGGTCACGCGCTGGACGAGGTTGACTCCGGCGAGGCGGCCGACGGTGTAGTTCCGGACCGGGACGCCCATCATGCGGTAGCCGCGGTTCCCCGTTGATACAGCCTGCGCCTCGGCCTGGAACCGGACGGCCTCGTTCCCCGCCGCCGCGTCGTAGACCGGCCCGCCGAGACCACTTAACCGGTATAGAGCCCCTTCTGTCGCCGTCGCCTCCGTGATCCCTGCAGTGAGGTAGCCCTCAAGCGAGATCTCGTTGATGGGCGAAAGGACCGTCGTGTTGAGCCGGTAGGGGACGCCGGTCGGATCGTTCCCATCGATGTAGCGGATCTCGGCGTAGTCCTCCTCATTTGCGCGGGGCGACTGGATGAGGACTAGTTGGGCCGTCATGTACTGAGCCGCGTTGGACGTTGCGGTGTACGCTGCGGAGCCGTAGTTGTAGGCGTGGTAATACGTGATGACGTAGTCGTCCACTGCGCCATCTCCGTCGCCATCGGCGAGAGCGGCATAGAGACCGACCGGGTACTGAGCCGGGTCGGCCGGTTCGTACGTCGCCGTGGTCAGGTCGAGGTCTGTCGCGATGACCTGGATGATGTTGAGGGCGACGGGGGACTGGCTCCCTCCATAGAAAGCAGACCCCGTAGCCGTCGGGATTGCCGGGGTCGAGCCGAGCCCGACGGACCCGTTGGAGTTGAGTTGGAGCGTCGTGTAGTCGGTCCCGAACAACCGGAAGGGGCCGAAGCCCGCCGGAAGGGTGACGGTTACGTTCGAGTCGTCCCCGTTGAGGAGGCTTGTCTGGCCCGCGATGTCGACGAACGCGGAGCCGGGAGCCGCCGCCGAGTTCGAGCACGATGCGCTCGTGACCGAGCCGCGGAAGACGAGCCCGGCACCGGTTGCGCCTGCGACGCCCGAGAGAGCGACTGCCGCCGTCTGTGCGGTTCCGCCGTCGAGCGTGTAGGTGAAGGTGAGCGTCGCGTTCTGGGGGCCGGCCGCGCCTGTCGGCGGCGTAAAGATGACCGGAATCGTCCCGCTTGCACCGCCCGCGATGGTGAGCGGGAACGCTGGGGCCGTGCTGCTGAGCGAGAACGAGCCGGCGTTCGGCCCGCCGAATGCAACCCCTGTGATGACTGCCGAGCCGGTCCCGCTGTTCGTTACGACGAAGCTGGATGGGAACCCGATGCCGGTTGTCCCGAAGACGCACTCGCCGCCGGACCCGAAGTTGGCGGCCGTCCGGTTGAGCGCGAACGTGGACGGCGTCGGCGGGTTGACCGTCACGTCGTCGAGGTTGAAGTCGTCCCCGTTGTTGTTCTCGTGGACGAACGCGATGTAGATCGTCTGACCGGCGTAGGCGCTGAGGTTAAACGAGCAGTTCTGGGCCCCCGGGGCCGCTGCCGGGGGCGCGCTCGTACCGCCGGGGCACGCGGTCGTCTCCGACCACGAGGCGACGGTTGCGTAGTCGCCGGCCACACCCTGCCGGTTCGCCGAGATCAGCAGGCGGTACACCGAGTTGTAGACCGTCGTGGTCCCCTGCCACATCTTGAACGTGAGGTTCGCCCCACCGGCCGGGATCGTGAACGCCTGCGTGGCGAGGTAGTCGATGGCCGTCAATCCCGTCCCGACCGTCTCGAACCCGCTCTGCGCGAAGATCGTGCTCGTCGAGTTCCGGGCCCAGGACCGGGTCGTCCCGGTCCCGTTGTCGAAGTAGGTCCAGTTCGGCGGCGGGAACGTGGTCGCGTTGAAGTTCTCGACGATGGGGGAGGCCCCAATGACCGTCGGACCGGCCGTCGTGAATCCGTTGGACGAGCATCCCGAGGCCGTCCCGATCGCGTTCGTAGGGCGGACGGTCCAGTAGTACTGCGTGCTACGGTTCAGCGTGGCCCGGAGCTGATAGCTCGTCACGAGGCCGACGTTTCGACCGTTGACGACGTCCGTCCCGCCCGGCGTCGTGCCGACGTCGAAGAGGTACCCCGTCGGGGCGCCCCCGGTCGCTGGGGCCGTCCACGTGAACGTCGGCGAGCCGTAGTCGACGTTTGTTGCGCCGTCTGCGGGCGAGGTGAGCGTCGTGCAGACCGACGGCTGAGGGACTGCTGTGGTCAACGTAAGAGACCACCCGCCAGAGATCGCCCCCCCGTCACCGCCGGTATCGTCTTGGACGTAGAGGCTCCAAGCCCCATTCGGGGTGATGCCGTTGAAGGTCGACAGTGCGACGTTAGTCGTCGTCGTAATGCCTCCCGCGAATACGTCGCTAGCGCCCGAGTTAGTCGGCTTGTAGGTCCCGGACGGGAGCGATCCTGCAGGAATCACAGGCGTTGCCGCATCGTCGAGCGTGATTGTCCTAGCGGTAACAGCGGAGGACCCGCCGACATCAGACATGATGATTGCCCTTGTCCCACCCGGCGCCACGAGAATGATGTCGATGTCAATTGGGAACGTGTGGGCGAGATTGTTCAGCGTCACGTTAACGTCCGTAACCACGCTGCCGGCGGGGGCTCCGGATACCGTGATCGCTGACGGATACGGTGTCGCTGAGAACGGCCCCGTCCCGCTCGTGCTTGGGATAGTGATTGCCGTCGCGTTCGTCTGCGCCCCGGCCGGGAGGGCTAAGACGAGCACGAAGGCGAGGGTGGCGCCGAGGCGCCAGGGAGTCGAGAGTCGCATAGGGGTGGAGGCGGGGCGCCGCGCGAGGACAGCCGTTGGAACAGAGAAGCGAATCGTCGCGAGAATAGCCCGTAGCGATCCTGTAAACAAAGGGATGGCCGAAATCGGCCTTAACCGCCTAACGGGACCTCCGAGAAGCCTTCCTCAAGGGTGACGCCTCGGCCGGCTCTGCTGCTCGCTCGCGTACCGGCCTCCGGGCTCACCGAACGGAGCGCCGACCGTCGCCCGAGAGACGTAAACCTCTCGGGAGAGCCTCCGACCGTCTCCGAAGACACTCCAGGCGTCTCGCGACACCCTCGGAACGTCTCCCGAGAGGCCGGGAAGGACTCGAACGACGTTCGCAGCCTCTCCGGAGACGTTCGGACCGTCGCCGGGGACGTTCGAAGGCTCTCGGGAGACGTTCCGAGCCTCTCGGACGACGCTCTGAGCATCTCGGGAGACGTTCGGAACGTCTCCGGACCCTTCACACTCGACTTTTGTCTTCACAATCCGTTTTTGCCTTCACAATTGGCCGGGGGCTTCACAATCGACTGCCGGGACCGGTGGTGCGGCAGCCCCGAAACGGGCGTCGCCCCGGCGGGGGCCGAGGTGACGGGGGAAAGAGCGGCTACGTCGTCGGGGCGTCCGGGTCGCCGTTGGTGCGGGCGGGGCGGGCGCGGAAGCGGACCCGGAGGCCCTGATAGGCCTCCGTGAGCGCGTCCGAGCCGGGGTAGCCCTGGACGTAGTGGTACACGGCGCGGGCGGCCTCCATCGCCTCGGCGCCGACGGCGATGCGGGTGTCCTCCATCTGCCGGAGCAGGTCCCGGAGGGCGACGTACGGCCGGTCGAGGTCGCCGAAGAGGGCGACGTCCTCGGCGAAGGCGTCGAGGTCGAACGCGCGCGGGAGGACCTCCGGGTGCTCCTGCGCCGTCGCGAGGGCGAGGTCGAGGAAGGCGCGGCTCTTGGGGCCGGCCTTGAACAGCTCCTGCCGGTCCTCGGGCGAGAGGTCGACGAGGAACGGGAGG
>DASWMO010000109.1:0-3779 GCA_036399715.1 Rubricoccaceae bacterium | reverse complement strand
GTCTGAGTGCGGCACCACGATTCCCCCGATCCGGGGGATTGACGGTCGCCTGCTGCTGCCGGACGTTCCCGCCATGACCGACGCCCCCCGCCCCGTCCGCCTCGCCGTCGCCGAAGACCACCCGGCGCTCCGCGAGTCGCTGCTCCGCCGCCTGGACTTCTTCCCCGAGGTCGAGGTCGTCCTCGTCGCGCCGGACGGCGCCGCCCTCGTTGCCGGGCTCGACTCGGTCTCGGCCGACGTGGTCCTGATGGACATCGAGATGCCGACGCTCGACGGCGTCGCCGCGACGGATGCCGTGGTCCAGCGTTGGCCCGCGACGGCCGTCGTGATGCTAACCGTTTTCGAGGACGAGGCGCGCATCGCCGAGGCGCTCGCCGCCGGCGCGGCGGGGTACCTCCTCAAAGACGAGCCGGCCGAGACCATCGTCGCGGCCGTCCTCAGCGCTGCGCGCGGCGGCGCGCCCGTCTCCGAGGGCGTCGCGTCGACGCTCGTCCGCCGCGTGCGGACGCAGGAGACGCTGAAGCGCGACGCCCTGCGCCGCCTCGGCGGGCTCGCGCTGACGGCGCGCGAGCGGGAGGTCTTCGCCCTGCTCGCGACGGGCGTCTCGGACGACGTCATCGCGGACCGGCTCTTCCTGAGCCTCCACACGGTCCAGAGCCACACCAAGAGCCTCTTCCGCAAGCTCGGCGTCCACACGCGCGCCGCGGCCGTGAGCGCGGCCGCCGAGTACGGCGTCGGGGCCGCGTGAGCCGTCGTGATGGCGGTGGCTGGACGTCGCTGTGACTCCACTGCGCCGCCTGGCGGCCTTTCCTGGAGGCGGTCGGTTGGAGCCTCATTCCATAGCTTGCTGTCCCGCATCCCTCGCGCTCATGCCCCGTCTGATTCTTCTCGCCGTCCTGCTCGCCGCTTCCGCAGCCAGTGCCCAGACCCGCTCCGGCGCCCTGGCCGCCGGCGACGTGACGCTCGACTCGGGCGAGTTCGTGGACGAGTACCCGGTCCAGGTTCGCGCCGGACAGACGGTCCACGTCGAGGTGACGTCCCAGGACTTCGACACGTACGTCCTCGTCAAGGACGCCAGCGACCGCCAGGAGGACAACGACGACTGCACGGACGGCGAGACGACGCGCTCGTGCGTCGACTTCGTGGCGACGGCCGCCGGGACCGTCCGCGTGCTCGTGACGAGCTACCAGCCGGGAGAGACGGGCGCCTACCGCGTCACGATCACGACCGACGGCCGCGCCTCGGGTAGCGGGGCCACGCGCGGCGGGGCCGGGACCACGCGGGGCGACGGCGCCGACCGAGGCGCCACGGGCCGCGGCGGCACGGCGGGATGGAACGGGAGTGGCCGCGGCGGCGCGACCGGGCAAGCCCTCCAGAGCGGCCGCCGGACCTCGGGCGCCCTCGGCCGTCCCGACGCGACGCTCTCGTCGGGCGAGTTCGTGGACACGTACGCTATCGACGTCCGCGCCGGGCAGCGCCTCGCCGTCGACCTCACGAGCGACGACTTCGACACGTACGTCCTCGTCACGCGCCCGTCGGGCGAGCAGGACGACAACGACGACTGCGAGCCCGGCCAGACGCGCCGCTCGTGCCTCGACGTCGTCGCCGACGAGTCCGGCACGTGGCGCGTCGCTGTCACGAGCTACCAGCCCGGCGAAACCGGCGACTACGCCCTCACGGCGACAGTCGGCGGCGGAACCGCCTCCGGCGGACCGCGCGGCGGTGGGACGCGCGGCGTCCAGCCCGCCTCGATCCGCGGCGGAGGCGTCCGCGGCGGCGACGCGCGCTACGAGTCCGGCAGCCTCGAAGACGGCGACGCGACGCTGGACTCGGGCGAGTTCGCGGACACGTTCACGTTCGAGGGCACGGGCGGCCCGGTCACGGTCGACCTCCGCAGCCGCGGCTTCGACTCGTACCTCATCGTCCGCGGGGAGGACGGCGAGCAGTCCGACAACGACGACTACGAGGGCGCCCTCGACCGCTCGCTCCTCGTCGTCGAGACCGAGCGAGGCCAGACCTACACGGCGACCGTGACGAGCTACGCCGCGGACGAGACCGGCGACTACGACCTCACGATCCAGGGCGAGAGCGGCGCCCCGACCAGTGGGCCCGGAAGGACCGTCGCCGGCGGGACGCGGACCGAGACGGGCCGCCTCGAGCGCTCCGACGAGACGCTCCGCTCGGGCGAGTTTGTGGACACGTACACGTTCCAGGGCACGCCCGGGCAGCGCCTCACCGTCGACCTCACGAGTGGCGACTTCGACACGTACCTCGTCGTCGAGCCGCCGCGCGGCGAGACGGTCGAGGACGACGACGGCGGCGGCGAGACCGGTCACTCGCTCCTCGAAATGGACCTCACCGAGCCCGGCGAGTACACCGTCTACGTGACGAGCTATGCCGCGGCCGAGACCGGCGCGTACCGCCTCACCATCGACGGGACCGAGCGTTTCGGGCAGCCCGCGGCGACGGGCCGCGGCAGCGACGGCGCCGTCCGCCAGACGTCTGCCCCCGCCCGCAGCGGCACAGCCCCGACGCGTGCGACGCAGCCCACGACGCGCCAGATCGCCGACTGGACGCTCGCCGAGACCTTCCGCGGCGAACTCGACGCCCGGGACCAGCGCCTCTCGTCGGGCGAGTACACCGAGGTCCACACGTTCGACGGCGACGCCGGCGAGCCGGTCCGCATCGAGATGACCAGCAGCGCCTTCGACACGTACCTCCTGGTCGAGTCGCCCTCGGGCGAGCAGGTCGAGAACGACGACTACGACGGCGCGCAGGACCGCTCGGTCGTCGAGTTCACGATGCCCGAGTCCGGCCGCTACCGCGTCACCGCGACGAGCTACCGCGCCGACGAAACGGGCGCCTACACGCTCCGCGTCTCGCAGGCCGACGCGATGCGCCCGGACCGGCCGGCCTTCGACCGCATCGTCGGCGTGTTCGCGGGCATCTCGGACTACGGCGGCCGCATCAACAACCTTGACTACACTGCCGCCGACGCCGTGCTCGTCCGCGACGCGATGATCGCGCAGGGCATGCGCCCCGAGGACGGCATCCTGCTTCAGGACGCCGACGCGACCGTCGCCGGCATGCAGGCCGCCTTCGACCGCATCGCGCGCACGGCCGACGAGCGGACGATGTTCGTCTTCTTCTATTCGGGCCACGGCGGCCAGTACCCGCGCGCGCAGTTCGAGCGCGAGGACCCGGACAACCTCGACGAGTCGATCGAGCTCTACGACGCCGAGATCCTCGACGACGACTTCGACCGGATGCTCTCCGGCCTCCCGTCGTCGCGCATGCTCATCGTGCTCGACGCGTGCTTCTCGGGCGGCTTCGCCAAGGACGTCATTTCGAGCCCCGGCCGGATGGGCCTCTTTTCCTCCGAGGAGGACGTCGTGAGCGCCGTCGCGGTCAAGTTCGAAGCCGGCGGCTACCTCTCCCGTTTCTTCGCGGACGCTGCTGAGACGCCTCAGGCGGACGAGGACGGCAACGGCGCGATCACGGCGCTCGAACTGAGCCAGTACCTCCACACGCGCTACAACCAGGATGTGACAGGCACGGGCCGCGAACTCATCGTCGCCCGCGACACGCGGCCGGAGCACCAGAAGCTCATCGTCGACCGCGGCTCGGTCGGCCTCTACGACACGCTCTTCCAGGCCGGCCGGTAGCCGCGCCGCAACCGCGCGGCGCGGCACCCCGTAGCGGCCGGACCGTTCCGTTCGTCCACCTGCCAACGCCTCAATGGGTCCCGGAGAAACCCTCGGCGCCCTCACATCCATCGT
>DASWMO010000108.1:0-5454 GCA_036399715.1 Rubricoccaceae bacterium | reverse complement strand
CGTCGGGACGACGCCGCCGCCGGCGCGGACGGTCCGGGCGAGGATGCGGTGGAAGATCTCGGTCTCCTCGGCGCGGACGACCGCGCGCTGGTGCGCCTCCTGCAGGATGATCGGGTAGCCGCCGCCCTTGGCCGCCTGGTCCAGCAGGACCGCGTGGACGAGGTCCACCCAGCCCGGTACACGCGTCGCCCACTCGGGCATCTCGACGCGCCCAACCTCGCCCGCGCCCCACGCGCCGCCGACGTGGACGTAGAACGCGGCGATGCGGTGCGGGCCGTACTGGTCGAGGACCTTGCTCCGCGAGAGGAACAGGACCGAGCGCGCGCCCGGCGCGAGCGTTCGCTCGAAGAGGTGGCGGTCCAGCAGGCCCCGCAGCGAGTCCGGCCCAGGCGCCCAGTCGTCCTCGCCGCGGTGCAGCCGCAGGAGGTTGACGACCTCGGCATTGCCGGGCCGCGAGACGTACGACGCGACGGGAATGCCGGCCTCGCGGAAGCGCTCCAGCTCGGCGACGTAGCGTGCGATGAGCGTGTCTTCGAGCGCGCGGTTCTTCATGCCCCGCAGCATCCACCGGATGAGCGTCCCGTCGGCCAGGGCGACGATGGGGCGGCCCGAGCGGCGCTCGTCGAAGGCCGTCTCGAAGAGCCAGCGCAGTTCGAGCTCGTCGCGCAGGGCCGAGACGACCTCGGCCGAGATGTCGGGTGCTGCGGCCGGGTCGTCGTCCTCGGCGAGCGCCTCCATGTCGGCCTGCTGGTAGCGCAGGCTGGGCTCGGCGGCGATCAGCGGCGGGTCCAGCGTGCCGTAGTGGAGCGCGACGCGGCCGATGTTGAGTAGGTAACACGCCGGCTCGACGTGGCGGTCGGGGAAGATCTGGCTGCCGTCGGTCGCGACGACCGTCACCGTCGGCGGGCGCGGCGGGGCGATGTGCGTGAGGCGCGGGTCGGACTGCGGGAGCGCGCGGAGCGGGCCCGTCGACGCCTTCGCGGCCGTCTCGGTCAGGGCTTCCCACTCCTCACAGCCCGAGAGCGCGTCGCAGCACGCGTCGAGGCGGGCGGCATGGCGCCCGTCCTCCTGCCGGCGGTAGTCGGCGAAGCCGGCGAGCTGGCCCGAGAGCAGGCGGAAGTCGATCATGCCGCAAGCTACGCGGCACCGGACGCCTCATCCGACCCGTACGTCGACACGCGAGCACGCGACATCCTGGCCCAGTCCGCGCTTCAGCAGCGGAAAGAGCTGGACCGTCGCGACGGCGAGGGCGAGTTCGACGAGGCCCGCTTCGCCGAACCGGACGCGGACGGCGTCGATGGTATCGGCCCGCGCTCCAGCCTTCGATGCGACGGCCTCGCCGTAGTCGAGCGCGAGACGCTCAGTGTCGCCGAGCCCGCTGGCATCGCCGAGCGCGTGCCTCAGCGTCTCGGCCGGCACGCCGCCGGCGAGGGCTGCATTGACGACGATCTGCAGGCACGTCCCGCAGTCCTGCGCGCGCGTCGCACCGAGGCGCGCGAGGTGCCACGGCGAGGTCGGGATCACGTCTCGGTGCTGCATGACCGGGACGGCGAGGGCAAACTTCGCGAACGCGGCCGTCGAGGCGTCGGCGAGCGAGCGGAGGTACGACAGGTCGGCGCCGAGGGCGCGCTCCTGGCGGTCGATGAGGCGGTCAGTGAGGGCACCCATGACGGTCGCGGCTCGTTCAGGGGACAACTTACCCGCTCGCCCGTTGGCCTCGCTCTACGTCCATGTCCCCTTCTGCTCGCAGCGGTGCATCTACTGCGACTACGCCTTCACGACGACGAGCCGCGACACGGGGCGATACCTCCGCGCGCTCAGCGTCGAGGCTGAGGCCGTCGGGCGCGAGGTCCGGCGCGGCGGGCCGCCGGTCGTGCTCGAAACCCTGTACATCGGCGGGGGGACGCCGAGCCTCATCGGGGCCGACGGGATCGCGCGCGTGCTGGAAATCGCACACCGGCACTTCGACACGAGCGCGCTCGCCGAGACGACGGTCGAGGTCAATCCCGAGGACATCGCCGGGGCGGACGGCCTCGCGTTCCTGCGTGGCATCCGCGCGCTCGGCGTGGACCGCCTCTCGGTCGGCGTCCAGTCGTTCTTCGACGACGACCTGCGGTTTATGAACCGCGCGCACGACGCCGGGCAGGCCGAGTCGGCCGTCGCGGCCGTCGCCGAGACGTTCGAGCGCTTCTCGGTCGACCTCATCTTCGGCCTGCCCGAGCAGCCGTTCGAGATCTGGGGCGCCAACCTGGAGCGCGCGCTCCGCCTCGGCGCGCCGCACGTCTCGGCGTACACGCTCACGGTCGAGGAGCGGACGCCGCTGGAGCGGATGGTCCGCGCGGGCCTCGTCGTGCCCGAGGGCGACGAGGCGCTCCGCGAGCGCTACCTGTTCACGGATCGCTACCTCACCGAGCGCGGGTTCGACCACTACGAGGTGTCCAGCTTCGCGCGGCCGGGCATGCGCAGCCGCCACAACGACGGCTACTGGACGCACCGCAACGTCGTCGGGCTTGGCCCGAGCGCGCACTCGTTCTGGCGCGAGACGCGCAGCCGGGCCGCACGCTGGGGTAACGTGCCCGCCGTCGGCCGCTGGCAGGGCCTGCTGGAAGCCGGCACGCTCCCGACGGCCATGCGCGAGTCCGTCGGGCCGGACGCCCTCGCCGACGAGGCCGTGATGCTCGGCCTGCGGCGCCTCGAAGACGGTCTGCTCTTCGAGACGATGGAGCGCGATTACGGGCTCGACCTGCTCACGGACAAGCGCGCCGAGCTGGCCGCGCTCGCCGCAGCGGGCCTCGTCGTCGTGACGCCCGAGCGCATGCGCCTGACGCCCGAAGGCGCGACGGTCTCAGACGCCGTGGCGCTGAAGCTCGTCGGGTGACCGGCGACCCTTCGGTGGGGCGGCGATATTGCACGCCTCGTCCGCTTCGCTCTCGCCCATGACCGCCCACTCCATCTCCGCACTCGCGCTGCTTCTCCTCGCCGGTTGCCGTGGTGAGGCGCCCGCCGCTCCGGCTCCGACCTCTGTTCCGTTCCGCATCGACGGCCACCTGTCGTTCGTCCGCGGCGAACGCGTGCTGAAGACCATCGACATCGAGATCGCCGCGACGGACTCGACGCGTGAGCGTGGCCTCATGGAGCGCCGCGACATTCCGCCCGATACGGGCATGCTGTTCGTCTTCGACTCGGCCGAGCAGCAGAACTTTTACATGGCGAGCACGCCGCGTTCGCTCGACATCCAGTTCTACGGGCCGGACTCGACGCTGCTCAACATCGCCGAGGACACCGTCCCGTTCTCGTTCGATACGCTCCCGTCGAGCGGGCCGGCGCAGTTCGTCGTCGAGGTGCCGGCGGGGTATTCGCGGCGCCTCGGGCTCGTCCCCGGGGACCGCATCCAGTGGACGACCGCGCGCTCGGGCGCGGCTGCTCGTTGAAGAGATTCCGAAGGGACTGAAACGCGGCACCAACACCCGCCACCCGTCGTTGAGCATCCAAACGACGGAAGATTCGCTCAGGCGCTCTCCCGACGATGTGCCCGCCGGCCCCGTAAGGCCGGCGGGCTTTTTTTTTGGGCGCGCCCTTCGAGGAGCTCCTTGTCAGTACGTGATCTCGGACCGGTTCAGCATCGCGTCGACCGAGTAGCGCCCGGGTCCGGTGAGAAGGAGCGCGATTGCGCCAACGAGATACACGAAGGCTCCCTCGCCGCTGTTGTCGCCCGACAGCGCCGCGCCGTGGGCCCCGACGAACGCGACGAGCATCGTGATGGCGACGAACACGGCCGCGGGCCGCGTGAGCAGGCCGAACGCGAGCAGCAGGCCGCCCGCGAACTCGGAGAGCGCTGCCGCCCACGCGAACACGACCGGAAGCGGGAAGCCCATGTCGGCCGTGCCCTGCACGAACTCGGGCGACACAGGCAGCTTGCCGAGCCCGTGCCCGAACGCGAGCAGGCCGAAGAGGCCGAGGCGGAGCACGAGCAGCCCGGCGTCGAGGTTGCGGGCCGGGCCGGGCGTGCCGTAGAGAAGGCGGCGAGAGGTCTTCATAGCGGGGGTGTGGTGGAAGGTGCGTCGTCCGTCACCCAGAGCACGTGCTCGGCGCGGACATGGAGGGTATCAGGCATCGGCGTCTGCGGCGCCGTCCAGAGGCGCATGCGGACCGGCCCCGCGGCGCTGTCGACATCCACGGCCCATTCAGCCATGACGCCCAAGAACTGGCGCGAAACCGCGCGGGCAGGCACGGTGCAGGGCTCCTCTGCGCCGGCCGGAACGAGTGCTTCGGGTCGGATCGCGAGAACGGTGCCTGTGGGCGGCTCCGCCCCGGCGAGACGCGCCATCAGGGCGCGGTCGCGAACGATGTTCGCACCGCCGAGGAAAGCCGCGGTGTAGGCCGTCGGCGGGGCGGCGTAAAGTGCCTCTGGCGATCCTTCGGAGACGACCCGGCCCGCCCGCATCAGGACGACGCGGTCCGAGAGCGCGAGTGCTTCCTGCTGGTCGTGGGTGACGTAGAGGCTCGTCGTGCCGAGTTCGCGCTGGAGCGCCTGGATTTCGACGCGCGTCTGCTCCCGGAGGGCGACGTCGAGGTTCGAGAGCGGCTCGTCGAACAGGAGGACGGCCGGCTCGGCGGCAATGGCGCGCGCGAGGGCGACGCGCTGCTGCTGCCCGCCCGAGAGCTGCGCGACAGGCCGCGGGCCCGCTCCGGCGAGATCGACACGAGCGAGGGCGCGCTCGGCGCGCTTGGCCGCCTGCGCTCGCGGAATGCCCTGCACGCGGAGCCCATATGCCACGTTCTCGCCGACGGTCATCGTCGGAAAAAGGGCGTAGCTCTGGAAGACCATCGCGGTCGGGCGCTTCTGCGGCGGCAGCCGCGTCACGTCGCGGCCGCCCATCGAAACCGTCCCGGCGTCGGGCGTCTCGAAGCCGCCGACGAGGCGCAGCAGCGTCGTCTTGCCGCAGCCCGACGGGCCGAGAAGGGACACGAAGGCGCCCGGCGCGACCGAGACGGACACGCCGTCGACGGCCACGACGGGCGCAGCGCCGCGGGCGCCGGGATAGCGCCGGACGACATCGCGGATCTCGACGCCGACCGGCTCCGGGCCCGCCCTCACGCGGCGCCGTCGCCTGACACCCCGGCGAGGGCGGCCGTGACCTTGTCCGCCGCCTCCTGCAAGCGGATCGCCGACTCGATCGGCAGGCCCGAGTCGCGGAGGATCTGCATGCCCTCCTCGGCATTGGTGCCCTGCAGGCGCACGATCAGCGGGACCGTCAGGTCCACCTTCGTCGCCGCCTCCACGACGCCCTTCGCGACGCGGTCGCAGCGGACGATGCCGCCGAAGATGTTGACGAGGATCGCCTTCACCTTCGTGTTGGACAGCATGATCTTGAAGGCCTCGGTCACCTTCTCCGCCGTGGCGCCGCCACCGACGTCGAGGAAGTTCGCCGGCGAGCCGCCGAAGAGCTTGAT
>DASWMO010000107.1:0-24649 GCA_036399715.1 Rubricoccaceae bacterium | reverse complement strand
GAGGACGATCGCACGTGCGAGCGCGCCCTCGAAGCCCTGGATGACGAGGCCCGACACGAACGCGCCGGCCATCCCGACGGCCAGCCACGGCAACCGTCCGCGCGAAACCGAGAACACGGACGACGACAACTCCTCGTCGCCGGTAATACCGACCGCGCGCTGAAGGTCCTCCTCGGCCTCCTCGCGGATGACGTCCACGACGTCGTCGATCGTGATGCGCCCGATGAGCTTGCCCGAGGCGGACACGACAGGGAGGGCGACGAGGTCGTAGCGCTCCATGAGCCGCGCGACCTCCTCCTGGTCCACGTCCGCCCCGACGGTGACGGGGTCGTCGTCCATCACGCTCGCAATCGGCGTCTCGGCCTGCGAGAGCAGGATGCTCGTCAGCGCGACGACGCCGACGAGGCGGCCGTCGGCGTCGATGACGTAGACGGCGTAGACCGGGTCCACGGTGTCGGCCTTGGCGCGGACGGCTTCGGTCGCCTCGGCGACGGTCGCAGCGAGGGGCACGGAGACGAGCTCCGTGCCCATGAGCCCGCCGGCCGTGTCCTCGTCGTAGCGCAGGAGGGCCTCGACGTCGTCGGCGTCTTCGAGCTGCGTCAGGACGGACTCGGCGCGGGCGTCGTCGACGTCGGCGATGACGTCGGCCGCGTCGTCGGTGTCGAGGTGGTCCAGCAGCTCGACGAGTTCGCGCGTCGTGAGGCCTTCGAGCAGGTCCGCGCGGTCGGCCGAGTCCAGTTCGGCGACGGCCTCGGACGTGCCCTCGCCGGGCATCCAGCGGACGACCTGCTGCGCGGCCTCCTCGGGCAGGTGCGCGAGCAGGTCCGCGAGGTCGGCCGAGCGCAGGTCCGCGACGAGGTTGAGGACCATGCCCTTCTGCCCGCCCTCGACGAGCGCCGCGACGTCGTCTACGAGGCCGTCGCGGACGTCGAGGTCAGCAGAGTCGAGGGCGGCGAGGTCGGGCACGGGCGGGCAACCGGGGTAAGCCTGCAAGATCGCCCACGCCAGGACTGTCTAGGCGTCCGCCTAGGCGCCTGCGTCGTCCGGCGTCGCGGCCGGAATCCCGGCGAGGGCCTGTGCAAGGGCGACGAAGGCTTCAGGCGAGACGGCCTCGGGGCGCAGCGTCTCGAACGCGGCCGGCATCTCGCGCCCGACGGCCGCGAAGAGCGGCGCGACGCTGTTCCGAAACATCTTGCGCCGCTGTCCGAAGGCCGCCTTCACGACGCGCTGCAGCGGCTCGAACGGAACGTCGGGCGGCGTGACGCTGAAGTCGACCTCGACGACCGCGCTCTCGACGGCCGGCGGCGGGCGGAACGCGTGCCGCGAGACGTCGAAGAGCGCGCGCGTGCGGGCGAAGAGCTGGAAGTAGACCGAAAGCGTCCCGTACGTCTTCGAGCCGTGCGGGGCGACGAGACGCGCGGCGACCTCGCGCTGCACCATCACGACCGCCCGGCCGACGTGCAGGCGGGCGTCGAGGAGCGAGAAGAGGATCGGGCTCGTGATGTAGTACGGCAGATTCCCGACGACCGTCAGCGGCGGGGCGCCCTCGCCTGACTCGACGTGAATGGCGGGCCAGTCGACGTCCAGCACGTCAGCCTCGCGGAGGTCGAGGCGGGGGAAACGGGCGCGGAGGTGCGCGACGGCCTCGGGGTCGACCTCGATGGCGGTGAGATTCGGAGTCGCCTTCAGCAGTTCGGCCGTCAGGACGCCCTCACCGGGTCCGATCTCGACGACCCGCGATCCCGCAGGCGCACGAACCGCCTCGGCGATGGCCTGGACGACGGCCGCGTCGTGCAGAAAGTGCTGGCCGAGGCGCTTTTTAGGTCGGACGGACACGGGCGGAGCGGCCAGGATACCGCCGCCGGGCGGGCCTCAGCGGACCGTCTTGCGGCGGTTGCGGACGTAGTCCTCGAAGAGAAAGCCGCCGAGGTCGTCGAGGCGCGAGTAGTAGGCGCGGCCTTTGTTCGTCTCCGTGAGTTGGCGCACGAAGTCCTGGAGGGCCGGGTCGCGGGCGATCATGAACGTCGTGATCGGGATGCCCTCGCGGCGCGCCATCGCGCCCTGATCGAGCACCTTGTTGACGATCTGGCGGTCGAGGCCGTACGGATTCTTGTAGAGCCGCCCGTTGACGAAGTGCGCGGACGGCTTGCCGTCCGTGATCATAAAGATCTGCTTGTTGCGGTTCTTGCGGCGCTTGAGGATCGTCCGGGCGCGCTCCAGGCCCGCGCGCGTGTTGGTGTGGTATGGGCCGACCTGGAGGAACGGGAGGTCCTTGATCTCGACCTCCCACGCATCGTCCCCGAAGGCGACGATGTCGAGCGTGTCCTTGGGGTAGCGCGTCGTGATGAGTTCGGCGAGCGCGAGGGCCGTCTTGCGGGCGGGCGTGATGCGGTCCTCGCCGTAGAGGACCATCGAGTGCGAGAGGTCGATCATGAGGACCGTTGCCACGGACGTGTGGTGGTCCGTCTCGAAGACCTCGAAGTCGTCGGGCTCGAGCGAGAACTCGGAGTTGCGGCGGTAGGCGTTCGAGAGCGTCGCCGTGACGTCGAGATCGGCGACGGAGTCGCCGAAGGAGTAGGGCCGCGTCTCGGGCTGGCGCTCGTCCCCCGTCCCGGCGAACGGCGTCTTGTGCGTCCCGCGGCCCGCTCGCTGGAGGCCGCCGAAAATGTCTTCGAGCGAGCGCTCGCGGAGGGCACGCGTGGCCTTACCCGTGATCGTGACCTCGCCGGTCTGCTCGTCGCGGGCGATGTAGCCGCGGTTTTTGAGCTCCTCGATAAAGTCGCCGAGGCCCATACCCTCGTCCGAGATGCCGTACTGCTTGTCGACGGCCGTGAGCCAGCGCAGGGCCTCGTCGGCGTCGCCGCCGGTGTGGAGGAGGAGTTGCTGGAAGAGGTCGAAGAGGGTGTCGAACGTGGAGCGGCCGGCGTCGTGGCGGGCGGCGTCCCACTCGGAATACTGGAAGGTCATCGATCCCGTGTCTCGTGTGGCGTGCTCACCCGGAACGGCGCGCATCGTTCCCCGCGTGCGCGAGGTTCGAAACGGAAACGCCCCGCCCCGGTCATTCCGAGGCGGGGCGGGTAGGCCGGGCGAGTGGCATCAGTCGGGCAGGCCGTAGGCGCGGGCGACGGCCGCGTAGTCCGTCATGTCCACGCCCTGCTTGGCGGCTGTTGCCGGGACCGTCACGAGACGGAGACGCAGTGGTGTCAGCGCCTGCGGGGTCCCATCAGCAACTCGCCTCTGCGGGATGATGGCGTCAAAGAAGTCCGTCGGGTTGGCCCCGAAGTCGGTCGCGGGAGCGGACGAAACGACATCGAAATAGAGGTCCCCGTTGTCGAACGAGAACTCGTACGAGGCCGTGTAGCCGACGACCGGGACCGTGGTTGTGGTGCCGTTAGGGCCCTGCTGGAGGACGATCTCATCGAAGCTGCGTGACAGCGGCAGTGCCGAGTATGGCTCGCTTTCGCCCCCGAAGTCAAGGTTGACGAGGTTGCTGCGGATGTAGAGCATCACGAGGGCGCCATCGCCGGCTGTCGCGAGGGCCCGCTCGACGGAGGCGCGCGTCGTCCCCGAGTCGATGTCGTCGGATTCGTATCCGGCCGTCTTGCTGTCGGCCGAGACCTGATAGCCGGCCGGGTCGAGCGAGAAATCGACGAAGCGAGCACCGGCAGTCGTGGTGCCTGTGCCCTGGCCGTCGTAGTAGCCGTCGTCGTAACCGTTGTCGTACTGCGAGTCGCAGGCGGGGAGCGCGAGGAGCGCGAGGGCAAGAAGCGGGAGGCGCATCGGAGCGGGGGACTGTGGACAAGGAGGACGAACTGAGGGCCGCTGAGCGTGCCCGGCGGGTAACGCTCAACGAAAAACGCCCGCCCCGGCTCGCGGGACGGACGTTCAGAGTATGCGCCAATGAGAGGCTCAGGCGCGGCGGCCGAAGGCGTAGGCGCCCGCGACGGCCGCGATCTTGGCGAGGTCCCACGGGATGAAGCGCAGCCAGCCCATCTCGGCCGCCGCGGCCCACGTCACGTCCCCAAGGACCGTGTGCAGGACCACGACGCCGCACGTGAACAGAACCGCCGAGCCAGCGAGGAGCGCGAGCGCCGAGCGCCCGAGCGTCCGCGTCCGCTCCGTGACCGCCCCGGCGACGAGCGCGACGAGCGGGAACGCGAGCAGGTAGCCGCCGGTCGCGCCGAAGAGGTGGGCCGCGCCGGCCGCCCCGCCCGAGTACACCGGCAGGGCGAGCCCGAGCAGCAGGTAGAGGCCCATCGCGAGGAAGCCGTTGCGGCGGCCGAGCACGAGGCCCGAGCCGTACACGGCGACGGTCTGCAGCGTGAGGGGCACTTCCCAGAGGTAGAGCCGGATCTCGGCCTGCGCGAGCAGCGCCGTGATCGCCGCCGCGGCGACGATGGTGGCCGCCTGCGCAGCGAGCGGGAGGTCGGCCGCGCGGAGGCGGTCCAGGGCCGCGGGGCGGGCGGCGGTGAGGGCGACGGACATTGGCATCGGGTGGGGACGGCCGAAGATACAGGCCCGCGCCCCACGGCGGCAACGCGGCGCGGAGCCCGGTACCTTGCCGCGTCCCACCTCCGCCCCGTCGGGTAACCCGAATCGATGGACAGTCTCGACCTCCGCCGCGACGGCGCCGTGCTACACCTCGCGCTCGCCCGCCCGGCCAAGAAGAACGCCATCACACGTGCGATGTACGCCGGCCTCGCGGACGCCCTCGACGCCGCCGCGACCGACTCGTCCGTCCGCGCAGTCGTCCTCAGCGGGACGGGCGGCGTGTTCACGGCCGGCAACGACCTCGGCGACTTTCTCATGGACCCGCCGACGGGTCCGGACAGTCCCGTCTTCCGCTTTCTCGCCGCGGCGTCCACGTTCCCGAAGCCGCTCATCGCGGCCGTCGAGGGGCCGGCCGTGGGCATCGGGACGACGATCCTGCTCCACTGCGACCTCGCCTACGCGGCGCCGAGCGCGCGCTTCAAGCTGCCGTTCGTGGACCTCGGGCTCGTGCCCGAGGCGGCGTCGAGCCTGCTCCTGCCGCGCGCGGCCGGCCCGATGCGGGCGGCCGGCTGGCTCCTCTTCGGCGAGGCATTCTCGGCCGACGAGGCGCTCGCGGGTGGTCTCGTGAACGAGATCGTTGCCGACCCGACGGCGCGGGCGCTCGAACGCGCGCACACGCTCGCGGCGAAGCCGCCTGAGGCGCTCCGCCTCACCAAAGCCCTCCTGCGCCGCGCCGACGCCTCGGCCGTCCAGGAGACGATGCGCGTCGAGGGCGACCACTTCCGCGAGCGCCTCGCCTCGCCCGAGGCGCAGGAGGCGTTCACGGCCTTCTTCGAGAAGCGCGCGCCGGACTTCTCCGCCTTCGGCTGACGCGCACTCCCGGACGTGTCTCTGGACACGTCCGACGTGTCCGGAGTGTGGCGCGCGAGTCTTTGGGATTTACCCGGCCTGTCCAGGGCGTCTCGCGCAAGTCTTTCGCAGGCTCGGGACGTGTCCCGAGACACGTCGGCCAGTCAAAAAGGGTCTCGCGCGAGACCGTGGACACGTCCCGAGCACCCCGAGACACGTTGGCGGGTAGCGCCTACGCAGCGACGACGTGCGAGACCTCTTTCGGGAGGCAGACGTAGGCCTTCTCGGGGCGGGACGCGAGTGCCGCCGGGGCATCTGCCGCCTCGCTCAGTTCGTGGACGCTCCCGTCGCGCTCCAGAATGCAGATCGGGTCCTCGGTCGCGCGGTACGCCGCGAGGCGCTGCACGCCCGTCGAGACGTAGAGCGTGGCATCGGCGGCTGCCGCGCTGGGTGTGGAAAGCCCCGAGGCGACGAGCCAGGCGGCCGTCGCGTGGTGCCACGCCGCGATGTCGTCGGGTCCGGGCGGCTCTGCGAGGACGACCGTCCGGAACAGGCGGCGGTCCGTGAAGCGCTGCGCGAGGTCGGCGAGGACGCGGTCGTCGGCCTCGGCCCAGCGCTTGAGGCTGTACAGGACGTCGGTGTCGTCGAGGGCCGTGAAGGCGTCCAGGAGCGCCTCGTGCTCGGGCGTGCCGGGCGCGTCGAGGGCGTCGGCCGTCGTGCGGCCCGCGAGGAAGAAGGCGAGCGCGGGCGCCGTGTGCGCGAGCGCGGGCTCGCGGCCCCACAGCGCGCGGGCGCGGAGAAAGGCTGCCCGGAGGACGTGGTCCGCCGCGACGACGGTCTTGTGGAGATAGACCTGGGCGTACATCAGCCGCCGGCTCAGAAGGACGTTCTCGACCGCATACGCGCCCTTGGCCTCGATCACGAGCCGCCCGTGCGGCCCCGGCGGGTGCACGCGCATGGTCTTGATGACGCGCTCGACGCCGACGACGCCCTCGGCGACGCCCGTGTAGAACGAGTCGCGGCGGAGGTAGTCCAGCCGGTCCATGTCGAGCTGGCTCGCGAGGAGGCTGTGGAAGAACGGCCGCTCGTAGGTCCCGTCGAACATCTGGAGCGCGACGCCAAGCGCGCCGCCTGTCCGGGCATCGAGGCGGAGCATGAGCGCGCGGCTCATCGCTTCGTGGCGGAACGGCCGCGCCATCCCGCTCGCGTCGGGGCGGTACGGCAGCAGGTCCGCTTCGAGCGTGTGCGAGAACGGCCCGTGGCCGACGTCGTGCAGGAGCGCGGCCGCGAGCGCGCCCTCGACCTCGTCCGTCGCGACGACGGTCCCCTTCTCGCGGAGCGCGTCGAGGGCGGACTGCAGGAGCGCCATCGCGCCCAGGCCGTGCTCGAAGCGCGTGTGGACCGCCCCGGGGAAGACGAGAAAGCCCAGCCCGAGCTGCCGGATCCGCCGCAGGCGCTGCACCTCGGGCGTCCCGACGAGGTCCAGCAGCAGCCCCTTCGTGACGCTCACGAAGCCGTGGACGGGGTCGTTGAACAGGGAAAAGCGGCTCGTCACGGCGGTCGCTTGCGGGAAAGGAGCGGGCAGTCTACCATCCGGCCCCCTCCTTCCCTGCCTTCCGATGGCCGACGGCCCCGCGTGATCGTTCTCCCGTGCGCCGCCGCCGACGCGCCGCGGCGGTACGCCCTCGCCGAACTGCTGCGCGGCCTCGGCCTCGCGCCCGCCTGGGTGCGCCCCGCAGACGCGGCGCTCTACGCCGGTCCGGACCCCGAGTCGGCGCCCGCGACCGCGCTCCGCTTCCGAACGGTCGGCGTCCCCGACGGCCTGCCCGAGGCATCCAACCTTGGGTGTCTCGTCCACGACGGCCGCGACACGCCCCTGCCCGTCGGACCGTCCGGAACGCCGGAGGAGGGGCCTCACGGCGTCGTCGAGGCGGACGTGCTCGGATCGGCGTTCTGGTGGCTGGCCGGCGTGCAGGAGTCCGCGACCGTCGCCCGCGACGCGCACGGCCGGTTTCGCTTTGCGGACTCGCTCCAGCACGGGCTCGGGCTCGGCGCGCGGGCGCCCGTGGACGAACTGCGCGCGTGGCTCGGCGCCGCCCTCCGCGCGCTCGGGCACGACGTGCCTGGCCGGACGTGGGCCGGCGCGCCGTGGGCCATCGCCCTGACGCACGACTTGGACGCGGTCCGGACGCCGCGCCTCCGCGCGGCTGCGGCCGAACTGCTGCGCGGACGGCCGCGGCGTGCTCTCGCCCGCGGTCTCGGGCCCGACGCGCGCCGGGCGAGCATCGACGCGCTCGCCGCGCTCGCGCGGCGCCACGGCGCCCGCTCGACGCTGTTCGTCAAGACCGTCGGCCGGGGCTCGCCCGAGGACGTTCCGTACCACCTCGGGCCGGCGCTCGCGCAGCACCTCAGCAGCCTCGCGGCCGACGGCTTCGAGGTCGGGCTACACCCGGGCTACGCGACCCATGACCACGCCGGCCGCCTCGCCGCCGAGCGCGACCGGCTCGCGCACGCACTCGGCGAGGCGCCACACTCGGTCCGCTCCCACTTTCTCCGCTGGCATGCCCCGACGACGCCACGCCTCTACCGCGCCGCCGGGTTCACGCGCGACAGCACGCTCGGCTGGTCCGACGCGCCGGGCTTCCGCCGCGGCACGGCGCACCCGTTTCGCCTGTGGGACCGCTCCGCCGGGCAGCCGACGGACCTCTGGGAGTGGCCGCTCGCCGCGATGGACACGGCGCTCTTCACGCACCTCGGCCTCTCGGACGATGCGGCGGCCGAGCGCCTCGCGGGCGTCTTCGCCGAGGCGCGCCGCGGTGGTGGCTGCGCCGTCGTGCTGTGGCACTCGGCGATGGACGCGGACCCGGCGTGGACACGTCGCCTCGGCGTCCTCGACGCCGCGCTCGCACAGGCCCGCGCAGACGGAGCGGCCGTCGGGTCGCTCGCAGGGCTCGCCCGCAGGTGGGGCGCCGGCTGAGGGCTACGCTGCAGGTTCGGCGAGCGTGTAGCCCTCCTCGTCGAGTGCCGTCGCGATGCCGGCCCGCGTCGCCCGGGTCTCGTCGATGCGCACGCGCGCCTCGCCGATCTGGACCGTCTCGACTTCGACACCGTCGATGCCTGCGAGCGTCTCGCGGACGGCGCGGACGCAGTGGTCACAGCTCATGCCGCCGATGGTGAGCGTCTCGGTCATGGGAATCGGGATCAGGGGCGGGCCTGCTCGACGACGACCTCGACGCCGTCGACGGGCCCGCCCTGCGTGAAGACCGACGTGGTCGTGGTCGTCGTCCAGAGCAGCGCGCCTGCGGCGTCGCGGATCTCGGCGCGGACGGCGTAGCGGTGGCTCACATCGATGCGCGCGGGGTTGTACGGGAGCGCGAACGGAATCGGTACCTGGCGGGTCGCCTCGAACGTCTGCTCGGAAACAACGCGGGCCGGTGCGTCGGCGACCGAGATGTCCTCGACGCGGACACGGACGACGGCGCCGGGCGGGAGCGCGATGCGCGCCCCGTACGTCACGGTCCCGTTGAGCACGGCCGATGCCTCGGCAGCGGCGGCGGGCACGCCTGGGACGGAGACCGGCTCGTCGGGCGCGAGCGTCGCCAGGCCTTGCGTGCAGCCGGAGGCGAGGACGAACAGCAGGAAGGAGAGACGCATCGGGCGCGGCGGTTAATCCGCAGAGAGAAACCTCCGAACGCTGTCCAGTACCGTCTTGTGCCCCTGCAAACTCCATCGCGGCCAGAGGGTGAACCGGAACGCAGGCGTCGCGCGTAGGAGGCGCCGCCCCTTCCGCTCTCGGATGCCCGACGTTCTCCCCCGCCCCACTCTGCCCGAGATGCCGCGTGCCGCGGATTCCACCGAGGTCCCCGCACGGCCGCTCTCGTCGGGCGATGGTGCTGCTCTCGCTGGTTCTCCGGCCGGCAGCAGGCCCGCATTCGTGCCCGCCGCGCCGGTCGTCCGCGACGCCGACGCGAAGCGGGCGGCGCTCGCGCAGATGAAGCGCATCGCCCTCGGCGCGCTCGTCGCCGCGGCCGTCCTGTTCGTCGTCCTCAACGTGATCCGCCGCGGCATGCCCGACGGGCCGGCGTCGTTCTGGGTCGGGTTCGCGGCCGCCGTCTTCGAGGCCGCGATGGTCGGCGCGTTCGCGGACTGGTTCGCCGTCACGGCCCTCTTCCGGCACCCGATGGGCATCCCGATCCCGCACACTGCCATCATCCCCGAGAAGAAGGACCGCATCGGCAACGCCCTCGCGACGTTCGTCGGGGTCCACTTTCTCAACCCCGACAACGTGATGTCGCGGCTGGACGGGGTCAACTTTGCCGCCACGGCGGGCGAGTGGCTGCGCGAGCCGGCCAACGTGCACCGCATCCGGACGCAGGCCGTCGGGGTCGTCGAGCGGGGGCTGGCGCGTCTGGGCGACGACCGCATCGGCGACTTCGCCACGCGCGAGGTCGGGCCGCGGCTGCGCGAGATCGCGCTCGCGCCGCGGCTGTCGGACCTGTTGCTGGAGATGACGAAGGACGACCGCCACGAGGGCATCCTCGACGAGGTCCTCCGCGGCGGCCTCTCGGTCGCCTCGAACAACCGCGACGCCCTGCGGGGGCTCATCCGCGACCGCCTGCCCGCGTTCGTGCCCGACAAGCTCGTCGACGTCGCCCGCGACGCGGTCCAGAAGGCCCTGGAAACGACGCTCGACGAGATGATCGCCGACCGCCAGCACCCGCTTCGCCTCCGCGTGCATCAGCAGGTGCAGGCGTTCGTCGAGAAGCTGGAGCACGACCCCGAGATGCAGGCCCGAGTCGACGCGTGGCGCGACAAGTTGCTCGCCAACGAGGCCGTCCGCGCGTTCGTGATCGAGCAGTGGCACGCGCTGCGGGCGTTCCTCGCGCGTGATCTTCGCGCCGAGGACTCGCAGGTGTTCGCCTTCGTCGAGGCGCGGGCGGTCGAGTTGGGCCGGGCGATGATGTCGGACCCGGCGTTCCAGGCGGCGGTCAACGAGAAGGTCGGGACGGTCGCGCGGTGGGCTGTCGAGCGGCACGGCGGGCGCGTGCCAGACCTCATCCGGGACACGGTCGCGCGGTGGAACGCGGACCAGATCTCGGAGCAGGTCGAGCTCGCCGTCGGGCGCGACCTGCAGTTTATCCGCATCAACGGGACGGTCGTCGGCGGGCTCGTCGGCGGCGTGCTCTACCTCGTGGAGGCGTTCATCGGGTAGACGCCGCAGGAGGTTGCAGCGCCTCGGGTGCCCCGGTCACACCATCGTTTCGAGCAGGCGGAGCAGGAGGCGGACACCGAAGCCTGTCCCACCGGCCGGGCGGTATCCCGACGCCGAGTCGAGGAAGGCGGGGCGTGCGATGTCGAGGTGGATCCACGGATAGGCCGGCTCGCCGTCGTCGGTCCTCGTAAAGTGCTCCAGGAAGGCCGCCGCCGTGATGGTGCCCGCCATCGGCCCGCCGACGTTGGAGAGGTCCGCGACGGGGCTTTTGAGGTGCTCCTTGAAGTGCGGGAAGAGCGGGAGCGGCCACGCGAGGTCGCCGGTTTCCTCGCCGGCCTGCCGGACCGTCTCGGCGAGCGCCTCGTCGCCCATGCGGACCACGAGGCCCGCGACGCGGTCGCCGAGGGCGACGCCCTGCGCGCCCGTGAGCGTGGCCACGTCGACGACGAGGCGCGGGGCGAGGCTCCGGGCGTAGCTCAGCGCGTCGGCGAGGATGAGGCGGCCTTCGGCGTCGGTGTTCATGACCTCGACGGTCGTGCCGCCGTGCATGTGGAGGACGTCGCCGGGGACGACGGCGCGGCCGCCGGGGCGGTTGTCAGTCATCGGGATGAGGCCGATGACGCGGAGCGGAAGGCCGAGTTCGGCCGCCCCGTAGAGGGCGCCGAAGACGGCCGCAGCGCCGCCCATGTCGGCCTTCATCTTGTCCATCGAACCCAGCGTGGGCTTGAGCGAGAGGCCGCCCGTGTCGAACGTCACGCCCTTGCCGACGAGCACGACGGGCGCGGCGTTCGCCGCCTCGTCGGGCTCGTGCTCGACGACGACGAAGCGGGCCTCGTCGAGGCTGCCGCGGTTGACGCCGAGCAGGCCGCCGAAGCCCTCGGCCCGGATGCGGTCCATGCCCCAGATCTCGACGTGGAGGCCGAGCACCTCGCCGATTTCGGCCATGCGGTCGGCGAGGAGGACCGGCACCTTCTCGTCGGGCGAGAGGTTGACGAGGTCGCGGGCGACGTTGGTCGCCTCGGCGCGGGCGTCGGCGGCGACGAGGGCGGCGTCGAGCGTGTCGTGCGCGGCAGCGGTGTCGGTCTCGGCGTGGAGGGCGAGGGTGAAGGCGGGCGGCGCGTCGGCGGTCTTGTAGGTGTCGAAGCGGTAGCCGCCGAGGCGGGCGCCTTCGACGAGTGCGCCGGCGATGTCCGGGTCGAGATCGCCGAGAGCGAGGACGATGCGCTCGGCGTGGACGGCTCGGGCGGCCTGCACGCCGGCGGCGGCGGCGAGGCGCCACGCGTCGTGGCCGGGGGCGGTGCGGTTCGGCCCGTCGGGCACGTCCACGACGACGAGGCGGCGGGGGCCGTCGCCGTCTCTGAGGATGGTGACGGGGCGCTTGGACGTGCGGGCGTCGGCGAGGGCAGCGGATAGGGCGTCGCCGAAGGCCTCGGCGTAAGCCGCCGGGGCATCGCCGTGGACGGGCAGGATGAGGGCGTCGGCGGAGACGGCGGCGAGGGGGCCGTCGAGCAGGTCGGTGTGGAGGGGCATGGGATGGGGCAGAGAGGGAAGGGCGGCGGTCAGCGGGCGCGGGCAGACGGCGTCAGGGGTCAGACAGCAGGCATCCGGGCACAGACAGACGACATCCTGGCAGGGTCAGCGACCATCCTGATAGGGTCAGCGAGCATCCTGGCGCAGGCAGCAGGCACCTTGGGTGAGTCAGCAGGCATCTTGACGCAGGCAGCGAGCATCTTGAGTGGGTCAGCGAGCATCTTGGCCCGGTCAGCGGGCATCCTGGCACAGGCAGCCCGCGAATACGGAGGCGTGTCGCGTCGCGCTCCGAGCTCTGGATCCCCGCGTGCGCGGGGATGACGGCATTTACATCTGGACGCTCCGTGAGTTGGGGGCGCCGGGGAGTCAGAGGCGGCCCTGAAACTGGGCGAGGAGGGCGAGGTCGGCGTCCGAGAGGTCGCCGTCGTCGGGGGCCTCGGTCGTGCCGGGGGAGGCCATGACGTGCGCGGGGGCCGAGTCCACGACGTCCTTGAGGAGGCGCTTGAGCTGGGCGTCGGCGACGTAGGCGCCCGAGGCGTTGGCGTGGCCGCCGCCGCCGAAGTGGTTCGCCCAGCCGTTGATGGGGCAGTCGCCCTTGGAGCGGAAGGAGAGCTTGACGCCCGAGGGGAGTTCGAGGAAGATGACGGCCGCGACGACGCCGTCGAGCGAGAGCGCGTAGTTGACGAGGCCCTCAGCCTCGTCGAAGAAGGCGCCCGTCTGGCGGATCGTGTTCTGCGTCACCATGATGGTCGCGAAGCGGCCGTCGTAGTGCGTCTGGATGGTCGCGAGGGCGGCCGCGAGCAGGCGCAGGCTCGCGAGCGAGCGGCCGTCGAAGAGGGCGACGTGGATGGGCTCGGGGCGCAGGTCGCCGCGGGCGAGCACGTCCGCCACGATGGCGTGCGTGCGGGGCGTCGTCGCGCCGTAGCGGAACGAGCCCGTGTCGGTCATGATGCCGACGTAGAGGGCCGTCGCGACGGCGCGGTCGATGAGACCCGGGTCGTGGCCGGCGACGAGGTCGTAGACGACCTCGGCGGCCGCGGCGGCATCCGTCCGGACACAGGCGCGCGTGAACCACGTCTCGGGGTCCGGGTGGTGGTCGAGGAGCAGGATCGGCTTGCCGGCCTGCACGAACACATCGCCGGCAGCGCCGAGGCGGTGGCGGGCGTTGGTGTCGAGGACGACGAGGACGTCGGCCGCAGCGACGGCGCGGGCCTGGTCGAGGTTGCCCGACTCGACGGTCTGGACGAGGCCGGTGGGCTGCTCTTCGACGAGCCAGTCGAGCGTCCGCGGGACGGGGTCGGTGTTGAGGATCATCACCGTCTTGCCCGCCGCCATCAGGGCGCGGGCGAGGGCGATCTCGGAGCCGATGGCGTCGCCGTCGGGCCGGAGGTGCGTCGTGAGCACGAGGCGCTCGGCGGCGAAGATCTGGTCGCGGATCGTCGCGAGGTCGGGCGAGTCGCGGACGGCGAGCGGGGCGTCGGGCATGGGCAGCGTTGGGGATCGGGCGAAAGCTACCGACGGCCCGCGCCGGACGACTCGGCGTGACGGGACCTGCCGCCAACACTCCCCCATGTCATCCTGAACTCGATTCAGGATCAGCCTTTTGCATCTCCCGACGCGAAGCAAATACAGAAATGCAAATCTTGAAACCAGTTCAGTATGACATGTTTTGTTGGTGTTGATTCCAGAGAAGAACCGTATCGCCGGGGCCTGTTCCGCCCTTTCACCCGCTCCGAGCACCCGCTCCGAGCACCCGCTCCGGGTTTGCCTTAGAATCCTGCCCGGTCCGCCCGCAGTCCGAGAGATCCCGAGCCGCCCTGCCGTTGCCCACCGTCGTCTATGCGCTGTGCGGCACCGGCCGCGGCCACACGTCCCGCGCGACGGCCGTCGCCGAGACGCTCCGCGCGCGCGGGCACCGCGTCCTCTTCGCCGCCGGCACGCCCGCAGCCGAGCACCTCGCCGGGCCGGTATACGCCATTCCGGCGCTGCGACAGATCGTCCGCGGCAACGGCGTCCGCCTCGCCGCGACGGCCCGCGCGAACTGGCCGCATGCGCGGCACAGCCTCGACACCATCGCCGCGGCGGCGGACTGGCTTCGGGACGTGCAGGCCGACGTCGTCGTGGCCGACCACGAGCCGTTCGTCGGGCGGGCTGCCCGGCGCCTCGGCGTGCCTGTCGTCGCCCTCAGCCGGCAGTTGCTCCTTGCCCACGCACGCCTCGACGTGCCGTGGCGCGACGCGCTCTCCGCCTGGGGGACGGCCCGGGGCATCACCCTCGTCGCACCGCCCGGCGCCGCCGCGACGGTCGTCCCGACGTTCTTCTTTCCGCCGCTGAGGCGCGGCAGCGGCGCCCGCCTCGTCCCGCCTGTCCTCCGCGACGACGTGCTCGCGCAGGCCGTCACGGGGGGGGCGCGGGTCCTCGTCTACGTCAACGAGGGCGATGGAATGGAGGCCTTTCTCGACGCGCTCGGCCGCGTCGATGCCCCCTTCGACGCGTTCGGGTTGCCGTCCGGGGTGGCGGCACCGGCGAACGTGCGCCTTCACGTGCCGGACCGGGCGGCGTTTCTGGCCTGCCTCGGCGCGTGCCGCGCGGTGGTCGCGACGGCCGGGTTCACGCTGCTGTCCGAGGCGCTCCACCTGGGCAAGCCCGTGCTGGCCCTGCCCAACCGCGGCTTCTTCGAGCAGGCCGCCAACGCGCGCGCGCTCGTCGCGGCCGGACGCGGCGAGGCCGTTCTCGGACGCGACCTGCGGCCGGCCGACGTGATGGGCTTCCTGAGCCGGGCCGAGGCGTACGCCCGGCCGCCCGAGACGCGCGCGCGCGGGCGGAGGGGCTGCGAGGCCGCGGCCGACGCCGTCGAGGCGGTGCTGGCCGGCGCGTCGCAGGCGGCGCCCGGGCGGGGCGCTTCGGGCGCCCAGAGGAACACGGGTCACACCCGCCGGCTATCTTGGGCGGCACTCCGAGATAACGCCACTCCATGACCCCGTCCGACTCCACGCGACCCAGCGTCCGCGCCGCTGCGCTCCCGTCGATCTTTGCCAAGGCCGAGCGCTTTTTCGAGCCGGAGGGGGACTACGCGAAGGTCACCGGGGCCGGGCTGTACCCGTTCTTCCGCGCGATCACGGTCAACGAGGGCACGCGCGCGATCATGAACGGCCGCGAGGTCATCATGGCCGGCTCGAACAACTACCTCGGGCTGACCAGCGACCCGCGCGTGCAGGAGGCCGCGCAGGCGGCGATCCGGCAATACGGGACGGGCTGCACGGGCAGCCGCTTTCTCAACGGCACGCTGGACCTGCACCTCGAGCTCGAGGCACGCCTCGCGACGTACATGCGCAAGGAGGCATGCGTGCTGTTCTCGACGGGCTACATGACCAACCAGGGCGTCGTGCAGGCCATCGCCGGCAAGGGCGACCTCATCTTCTCGGACAAGGACAACCACGCCTGCATCATCGCCGGCCAGAACGTCTCGCTCGCCGAGACCATCCGCTACCGCCACAACGACATGGCGCACCTGCGGACGTTCCTGGAGCGGGCCGTGAAGGAGCGCCCCGACGCGGGCCGCTTTATCGTCACCGACGGCGTCTTCTCGATGTCCGGCACGCTCGCCGACGTGCCCGGCCTCGTCGCGCTCGCCAAGGAGTTCGGGTGCGGCCTGATGCTGGACGACGCCCACGCCGTCGGCGTGATCGGGCCCGGTGGGCGAGGCACCGCTGCCGTGTTCGGGCTCGAAGCCGAGGTCGACCTCACGACGGGCACGTTCTCCAAGAGCTTCGCGAGCCTCGGCGGCTTCGTCGTCGGCGACACGACGGTCATCGACTACATCCGCCACTCGGCCAGCACGCACATCTTCTCGGCGTCGATGCCGCCGGCCAACGTCGCGACGGTCCTCGCGTGCCTGGACATTCTGGAGGCCGAGCCCGAGCGCCTCGACCGCCTCGCCGAGATCTCGGACTACATGCGCGACGGCTTCCGCAACCTCGGCTTCGACGTCTGGGCGAGTCAGACACCGATCATTCCGGTCGTGATCGGCGAGATGTACACGTGCTTCCGCTTCTGGAAGGACCTGCTGGCTGAAGGCGTCTTTACGAACCCGGTCATCCCGCCGGCCGTCCCGCGCGGGCAGGCGCTGATGCGAACGAGCTACATGGCGTCGCACTCGGACGCCGAGCTGGACATGGTCCTCGACGCCTTCCGGACGGTCGGCCTGCGGCACGAGATCATCACGGCAGACGGCCAGATGGGGCCGGCGCGCATCCTGGCGATGACCGTCAACGGGATGCACCGCTCGCCCGAGACGGGCGCCCGCGAGCCCGGCGTCCACGGCGACTCGGGCTAAGCCGAGGCGGCTACCTTCGGACGCACCTTCGCCGCCCTGATGTCCGCCGTCACCATCCGCCCCGTCGTCTCGTCGGCCGACCGGAGCCGCTTTCTGGACCTCCCGTACGCGCTCTACCGCGGGCAGCCCAACTTCGTCCCGCCGCTGCGGATGGACCAGAAGGGCGTGCTGAATGCCAAGAAGAACCCGTTCTTCGAGCACGGCGCGATCCAACTCTTCCTCGCCGAGCGCCGCGGCGAGGCCGTCGGGCGCATCGCGGCCATCGTCAACGGGCAGCACCTCGCCAAGTATGCCGACGGCAACGGCTTCTTCGGCTTCTTCGAGACCATCGAGGACGACGCCGTCGCGCGTGCGCTCCTCGACGCCGCCTCGGCGTGGCTCAAAGGACGCGGCATGACGGGTATGCGCGGCCCGGCCTCGCCGACGATGAACGACGTCTCGGGCCTGCTCGTCGACGGCTTCGACCGCCCGCCGGCGATCCTGCTGCCGTACAACCCGCCGTACTACGAGCGGATGCTGACGGACTACGGCTTCTCGCGCGCCATGACGATGTGGGCGTACTACGTCCACTCGGCCTACATCAACGCGGACCGCATGGCGCGCGGCGCGGCCCTCGTGCAGCGCCGGAACCCGAGCCTGACGATCCGCTCGCTCGACATGTCGCGCTTCAACGAGGATGTCGGGGCGGCGATGGACATCTACAACGTCGCGTGGGCGGAGAACTGGGGGCACGTGCCGTACACGCTCCACGAGGCGCAGCACCTCGCGAAGGAGCTGAAGCCGGTCATCGAGAAGGATCTGTTCCTGTTCGTTGAGGACGCGGGCAAGCCGGTGGCGTTCGCGGCCTCGCTGCCAAATCTCAACCGGGCGCTCAAAAAGCTCCCCGACGGGCGCCTCTTCCCGACGGGGCTGGCGAAGCTGCTCGGGACGATCAAGGCCGGCGGCATCTACGAGATCCGGATGGCGCTGATGGGCATCCTGCCGGAGTACCGCCACACGGGCATCGACGCGCTCCTGATCCACCAGACGATCCTGAACGGCCTGCGGGACGGCTACGAGGCGTGCGAGATGAGCTGGGTGCTGGACGTGAACAAGGCGCTGACGAACGCGCTCGACAAGCTCGGCGGCGTGCGGGACAAGGAGTACGCGATGCTGGAGATGCGCTTCGACGGAGCGGGACGCGGCTGAGCGGCAGGATCGGTCGAGCGGGTGGTCGGGTTGCCCGAGCGACAGGTCGAATCGCTCGGGCGACAGGTCAGATTGGTCGAGCGGCGGGTCAGATTGGTCGGGCGGCAGGTCAGATCAGTCGAGCGGCGAGTCGAATCGGCCGAGCGGGAGGTCGGATTGGCTGAGCGGCAGGTCGGGTTGGCCGGAGGCGCGCGAGGCGGGCAGGGCGGTATCCTTCGGGCCAGCCGCGTCGCCCCATGCCTGCCCTCCCCTCCCCCCGGCCGCCGGCCTTCGTCTTTTTCGACCTGGACGACACGCTCCTCGACCACGGCCACGCCGAGCGGGCGGCGCTCGCGGACCTGCGCGTGACCTTCGGCGACCACGTCGGGCACCACGCGCTGGCGCACCTGCACACGTCGTACCGGGCGAGCAACGCGCCCGAGTTGTGGGCGGACTATGGCGCGGGCCGCATCTCGTCGGACGAGTTGAAGCGGCTGCGGTCGGAGCGGTTTCTGGCGGCGGTCGGGGCGGCGGGGCTGGATCCGCTGGCGTTCTCGTCGGCGTATCTCGACCGCTACGCGCACCACTGGACGTGGGCGCCGGGCGCCGAGGCGGCGTTCCACGCGGTCGCGGACCGCGTGCCGGTCGGCATCCTCACCAACGGGTTCCGCGAGCAGCAGCGCGGCAAGCTCGCGCGGTTTCCCGAGATCGCGCGCCGCACGACCGTCGTGGTCGTGTCCGAGGAGGTCGGCGTGGCGAAGCCGCACCGGGGCGTGTTCGAGCACGCCCTTGCCGAGGCGTCGCGGGCCGTCGGGCGGGCGCTCGCGCCGAGCGAGGTCCTGATGGTCGGCGACTCGCTCGCGTCCGACATTCGCGGCGCGGTCGATGCGGGCTGGCAGGCCGTCTGGATTGGCGGCGACCCGATCCATGCACCCGAGGGTGTCCAGGTCTGCGCGACGTGCGCGGAGTGGGTGGACGGGCTGACCCCGTAGGCGGCCTATCACCCGCCGGAGCCCCCGGTCAGCCTCCCAGTCCCATCTGGTGCAGAAACGTCGGGAGCGCGTCGGGATAGAGCAGGAGTGTCAGCAGGATGCCGCCGAGCGCCCCGCCGAGGTGCGCTTCGTGCGCAACGCGCCCGATCTGCTGGTTTGAGGCGTAGACCGAGAACGCGATGTAGAGGAACGCGAACAGGATCGCCGGCATCGGGATGATGATGAGCACACCGAGCATCGCCCACGGCGCGAAGAGGACGAACGAGAACACGACGCCCGAGATCGCGCCCGAGGCGCCGACCGCCGAATACGCCGGGTCGTCGCGGTGGCGCCAGTAGGTGAGCGCGTTCGCGGCGAGTTCAGAGCCCATATAGACGGCCAGAAAGCGCCACCCGCCGATGGTCCGCTCGATCGGCGGGCCGAACGACCACAGTGTGACCATGTTAAATAGCAGGTGCGCGAGGCCCGTGTGGACGAAGCCGGCCGTGATCCAGCGCCCCCACTCGCCCTTCCGGACGGCGGCCGGCCGGAACGCCCAGCGCCCGATGAGGTCCGGCTCGACGAACAGCGAGTACGCCCCGACGAGGACGTTGATGAGCAGGAAGAACGCCGTGACGGGCGTCGCAAGCAGGTCGAGCATCGGGGCGGGGAGCGCGAGCGGCTAAGTTAGAGGGCCCGCCTGCCGCCGCGCCGTGCCCCGCCCTGCCGCCCTGCTCTGCCTCGCCCTGTCGCTCGACCTCGCCGCGTGCGACGGCTCGGACGGCCTCGTCGGGACGTGGATGCCCGCGGGCGCGGCCGAGGGCTCGCGGACGACGTTCTTCGCCGACGGCACGGCCCGCATCGTCACGCGCGCCGAGGACGGGACGGACGAGGCGTACGACGCGCGCTATGCCGTCTCGGGCGACACCGCCCTCGTCCTCTCGGACGGCCAGGGCACCGAGCGCTTCCGCTTCCGCATCGCCCGCGACACGCTCGTGCTGGAGAGCCCAACGACGGGAAACCAGACAGTCCTCGTTCGACTGGGGCTGTAGCCTGTCGGAGGCTTACAGGACAGTCTCGATCCACCGCCACACGTCCACGAGGCCCTCCTTCTTCTCGGCCGACGTCAGCACGACGGGCACGTCGAGGCCGTAGGGCTTGAGGTGCCGGTTGAGCAGCGCGACGGCGTTCTGGCGGCCGTTGGACGAGAGCTTGTCCGCCTTCGTGAGCACGATGAGGTGGAGCGCGTCGGACTCCATCAGGACCGCCATGAGCTCGATGTCGAGCGGCGTCGGCGGGTGGCGGCTGTCGATGAGCTGCACGACGGCCCGCAGCGGCGCCTTGTCCGGCGGGCGCGGCTCGGCGCGCTCGGTCACGTACTGCCCGACGAGGCGCTGCCACGCGGCCCGCTGCGTCTGCGCGACCTTGGCGTAGCCGTAGCCCGGCAGGTCCACGAGGTACATCAGCGGGTCGCCCTGCTCGTTCGGGTTGACGGCGTAGAAGTTGAGCGCCTGCGTCTTGCCCGGCGTGCCGGACGTGCGGGCAAGCTGCTTGCGCCCGCAGAGGGCGTTCAGCAGCGTGCTCTTGCCAACGTTCGAGCGGCCCGCGAAGGCGACTTCGGGCCGGATGCCCGGCGGGAGCGCGCCCCAGTTCGGGGCAGCGAGGGCGAAACGGACGTCGTTGATTTTCATAGGACCAGAATAGAAAATGGGGACTGAAGGACGCGGCCCGAGAGCCCCAGTCCCCAGTCCCCACTTGCCTGTCCGCGTGCGCCTAGGCGGCGCTCGCCATGTGCTGCTTGACCGTCTGCCCGATGGCCGCAGGGCTCTCGATCGTCGTGATGCCGGCCTCGCGCATGGCGGCGAGCTTGGCCTCGGCCGTGCCCGCGCCGCCCGAGACGATGGCCCCGGCGTGACCCATGCGGCGCCCCGGAGGCGCCGTGCGGCCGGCGATGAAGCCGAAGACCGGCTTGGTCATCTCGTCGCGGACGTACGCCGCGGCCTCCTCCTCGGCCGAGCCGCCGATCTCGCCGATCATCACGACGGCCTCGGTCTCGGGGTCCGCCTCGAAGAGCCGCAGCGCGTCGATGAACTGTGTGCCGATGATCGGGTCGCCGCCGATGCCGATGGCCGTCGACTGGCCGAGGCCCTCGCGCGTGAGCTGGTCCACGCACTCGTACGTGAGCGTGCCCGAGCGGGAGACGACGCCGATGGCCCCCGGCGAGAAGATCATCGTCGGCATGATGCCCACCTTGGCCTGGTTCGGCGTGAGCAGGCCGGGGCAGTTCGGGCCGACGAGGACCACGCCCTTGCGGTCCACGAACGGCTTGACGGCGAGCATGTCCTGGACCGGGATCCCCTCGGTGATGCAGACGACGACGCGGCAGCCGGCATCGGCCGCTTCGATGACAGCGTCGGCGGCGTAGGCCGGCGGGACGAAGATGCACGCCGTGTTGGCGCCCGCCGCGACGGCCTCGGCGACCGTGTTGAACACGGGCCGGTCGAGGTGCGACGAGCCGCCCTTGCCCGGCGTGACGCCGCCGACGACGTCGGTGCCGTAGGCGATCATCTGCTCGGCGTGGAACGTGCCTTCCTTGCCGGTGAAGCCCTGCACGACGACGCGCGTGGACCGGTCTACGAGGATGCTCAAAGCGGGGGGAGTCGGGTGGGGATGTGGAGAAAGCCGGCCGGCACGTGCCGGTCGGCCTGTTTCAGAGGGCGGGCGGGCGCTAGAGGCGCGGCGCGCTGGGGTCGGTCGGCACGTCGCCGAGGGGCGGCGACGCGGGCGGCGGGGCAGACATCACGACCGGCTCGGCAACCGGCACCGGCGCGACGTAGACCGGCGGCGGGACGGCGGCCTGCTGGATCTGCGGCTGAGGCGGCGGCACCGGGGTGGTCATCTCCTTCTTGATGTCGCTCGTGGCGTCCTTGAACTCGCGGATGCCCTTGCCGAGGCCCTGCGCGATCTCAGGGATGCGCTTGGCCCCGAACACGAGCAGAATGACGAGAAAGATGATGACGAGCTCCATTCCTCCGGGCATGCTCATGGCGCAGGTGTTGCGTGTGGAGGTCAATCTACGCCGGGCCTCCGCCGAGGTGCCCGGGTGACGGTGAGGACGGCGGGAAGGGCCGGGGCGGTCGGGCGCTGTTCCGACCGCCCTTCCACAGCCAGAAAGGGCAGCGAGGGCGGCCTCATCCCCTTCCGTCCTGCCGCCGTCGCGCGGTGCCGGTGGCGGCTCCTCACGGCCCCCAGCCCCGCCTCGGCGCCCGGGGTCGGGCTACCTTGGTGCCTGCCCTTCGCCCGAACCCGATGGCCCGCCCTTCCCGCCCCGACGAGGTCCGCCTCCTGATCGACCGCATCGCCGACGCGCTCGGCCCCGAGGCGACCCCCGAGCGCGTCGAGCGCGTCGCCCGCGCCGTGATCGACGGCGGCGCCTCGCCGGCCACGACGCCTCCGGCACCACGTTCCGCCCCCCGTCCCGACGCACCGGCCGGGCGCTCGTCGCGGGCCGTCGTGACGGCCTACGGCCACGACACGGCGGGCATCCTCGCCGCCATCACGGCAGAGCTCTCGGCCTCGGGCGCCAACGTCCTCGACGTGTCGCAGAAGATTCTCCAGGGCTACTTCACCGTCGTCCTCGTCGCCGACTTCCCCGCCGGAGCGGACCTCGGCGCCGCCCGCGACCGCCTCTCGGCCCGCGGCGACACCTTCGGCGTCCGCGTCCTGCTTCAGCACGAGGAGCTCTTCGAGGCGATGCACCGGCCGTGAGCGGGGTGCTGGAACCTGCCTTATCGTTCCGCCGCCTCGCACGGGCCGATTTCCCCCTCCTGCAGTCGTGGCTCGCAACGGCGCACGTCGCCCGCTGGTGGGCCGACGACCCATCGCTCGATGCCATCGAAGCGACGTACGGCGGAAACGTCGACGGGACCGAGCCGTCCGAAGTCTTTGTCGTTCTGGCAGACGGCCAGCCCGTCGGGCTCGCGCAGCGGTACCGCATCGCGTCGTATCCGGACGACCTTGCGGCTCTCGCGGCCCTGCTCCAGATTGTGGACGGAGCGGGCAGCATCGACTACCTGCTCGGCCCGCCCGACGTGCTCGGCCGCGGCTGGTCGGCCCCGATGATTCGGGCGTTCGTCGCCATGGTCTGGCACGACGCCCCCGCAATGCCTGAACTGATCGTCCCCGTCCACGCCCATAACCGGGCCTCGTGGCGCGCACTCGAACAGGCCGGGTTCGCGCGCGTCGCGTCCGGCCCGCTCGAACCGGACAACCCGACCGATAGCCGCGACCATTTCGTGTACCGCCTGACCCGCCCGGCGCCCTCTCCCCTCCCCCGATGACCCTCAGCCTCGCCGAAGTCCTCGAAACGGTCCAGATGACCGAGGCCGACGCGTTCGACATCCGGACCGTCACGCTCGGCGTGAGCCTGCGCGGGTGCCAGAGCCGCGACGCCGAGTCCACGCGCCAGAACGTGTACGACCGCGTGACGCGCGCGGCCGAGCACCACCTCGCCGCCGCGCAGGCCGTCGAGGCGCTCTACGGCGTCCGGATCGCCAACAAGCGCGTCTCGATCACGCCCGCCGCCCTCGCCTGCGACGGCTTCTCGCCCGACGACTTCGTCCAGCTCGCGCACACCCTCGACCGCGCCGCAGCCGAGATCGGGGTCGACTACCTCGCGGGCTTCTCCGCCCTCGTCGAGAAGGGCACGACGCCGGGCGATGCCGCACTCATCGAGGCGCTCCCCGAGGCGCTGTCGACGACTGCCCGCGTCTGCGGGTCCGTTGCGTGTGGAAGCACGCGCGCCGGCATCAACGCCGACGCCGTCCTCGCCGTCGCGCACGCGATCCTCGGCATGTCGCGGGCGTCGGCGGACCGCGACTCGATCGCGTGCGCCAAGTTCGTCGCCTTCTGCAACGCCGTCGGGGACAACCCGTTCGTCGCGGGCGCCTTCCACGGGCCGTCCGAGCCCGCACTCGCGCTCAACGTCGGCATCTCGGGCCCGGGGACGGTCCTGCGGGCTGTCGAGGCGCTCGGGCCGAATGCCGACTTCGGGGCGGTCACGGACGCCGTGAAGCGGACGGCGTTCAAGATCACGCGGGCCGGTGAGCTCGTCGGGCGGCGCGTCGCCGAGGAGCTCACCCGGCGGACGGGCCAGCCGGTCCCGTTTGGCGTCGTCGACATCTCGCTCGCGCCGACGCCCGCGGAGCGGGACTCGGTCGGCGACGTGCTCAAGGCGATGGGCCTGCAGGAGGTCGGCGCGCCCGGGACGACGGCAGCGCTCGCGATGCTCAACGAGGCCGTCAAGCGCGGCGGTCTGATGGCGGCGCGCCACATCGGCGGCCTCTCGGGCGCCTTCATGCCGGTCTCGGAGGACACGGCGATGATCGAGGCCGCGGCGGCGGGCCACCTCTCGATCGAAAAGCTTGAGGCGATGAGCGCGATCTGCTCGGTCGGGCTCGACATGGTCGCGATCCCCGGCGACACGCCAGCCGAGACGATTGCCGGCATCCTGTTCGACGAGTTCGCAATCGGGATGATCAACGACAAGACGACGGCCGTGCGGCTCTTGCCGGTCGCGGGCAAGGGCGTCGGTGAGTGGGCCGAGTACGGCGGGCTCCTCGGGCGAGCCCCCGTGATGGCCGTCTCGCAGCTCTCCAGCGCCGTTTTCTCGCGTCGCGGCGGCCGCATCCCGGCCCCGATCCGCTCGCTGACGAACTGAGGCGTGCAGGACGGGGCGGCGGGCACATTCGGCCTTTTTGCACCCGTGCAGACCCCTTTGGGCTCCGCGTAATCGCCTTTGGCCTCCTCGTAATCGCCCTTGGGCTCCGCGTAACTGCTTTTGAGCTCCCCGTAATCGCCTTTGAGGTCCGCGGAACTGCCTCTGGGCTTCGCGGAATCGCCTTCGATCTCCGCGGAATCGCTTTTGAGCTCCGCGCACCTGCTGTTGAGCGTTGCGGAATCGCGTCGGGCGTCCGGGGCGACGGACCTCAAGCGCGGCGGGCGCGGGTCCGCTTGAGCGTCACGTCCTCGGCCATCGAGAACATGGCGTGGGCCGTGCCCTCGGGCGTCGCCTCGAAGCTGAACGCGTCCTCG
>DASWMO010000106.1:0-26467 GCA_036399715.1 Rubricoccaceae bacterium | reverse complement strand
GAGGCGGCAGGGAACGCATTGGCGCTCACGGTGAGCCCTAACCCGGCCCGCTTCTCCGCGACCCTCACCGTTACCGTCGCGGAGCCGTCCTCGGTTCGGGTCGTCGTGGTGGATGCGCTAGGCCGCGAGGTCGCGGTTGTGCTCGACGGAGCGGTCGCGGCGGGGGAGACGGTCGTCGCGGTCGAGACGGGGGCGTGGCCAGCCGGCGTGTACGTCGTCCGCGCGACGGCCGGGACGCAGACGACGACGGCGCGGCTCGTCGTCGCCCGCTAGTCAGGCGCCGCGGACGAGGCGGGCGACAATGTCCTCAGCCGAGACGCCCTCGGCCTCGGCGGCGTAGTTCGTAACGATCCGGTGCCGCAGCACGGGCAGCGCCGCGCGGTCGACGTCGTCCGTGAGCGGCGTCAGGCGGCCGTCGAGGAGCGCGAGGGCCTTGGCGGCGAGGACGAGGACCTGGCTCGCGCGCGGGCCGGCGCCGTAGCTCAGCCACTCGGTCACGAAGGGCGGGGCGCCCTCGCGGCCCGGCCGCGTGCGCGCGGCGAGGCGGACGGCGTGCTCGACGACCGAGTCCGCGACGGGCGCGTTGCGGACGAGCTGCTGGTACGCGAGCAGGTCCGCGCCCGAGAGGACGGGCCGGATGGCCTCGGGCGCCGCGCCGGTCGTCTGGCGGACGATGGCGACCTCGTCCGCGAACGGCGGGTAGTCGAGGTGAAGCGTGAACATGAACCGGTCGAGCTGCGCCTCGGGGAGCGGGTACGTGCCCTCCTGCTCGATGGGGTTCTGCGTCGCGAGGACGAAGAACGGCTTCGGGAGTTCGAGCGCCTTGCCCTGCGCGGTGACGTGGCCCTCCTGCATCGCTTCGAGCAGCGCGGCCTGCGTCTTGGGCGGCGTCCGGTTGATCTCGTCCGCGAGGACGACGTTGGCGAACAGCGGGCCCTCGACGAAGCGGAACCGCCGGCGGCCCGTCTCGGGGTCCTCCTCGATAATCTCCGTGCCCGTGATGTCCCCCGGCATGAGGTCCGGCGTGAACTGGATCCGGCTGAACGACAGGTCGAGGGCCGAGGCGAGCGAGCGGATGAGGAGCGTCTTGGCGAGCCCGGGCACGCCGACGAGCAGGGCATGGCCGCGCGCGAGGAGCGTGACGAGGAGCCCCTCGACGGCGTCCTCCTGCCCGACGACCTGCCGGGCGATCTCGATCCGGAGGCGCCGGGCGGCATCGGCGAGCTGGGCTGCGGCGCCGGGGTCGGTCGGGTCGATCATCGGGCGCCCGTGGTCGCCGCGGCGCGCGGAGCGGCCGGGACATAGCGGTCCGTCGCCCGGATGTCGACGTAGGTCGAGCGGCGGAGCGAGTCCACCCACTCGCGGAGGACGGACTGGCGCTTTTCCTGGAGCGCGTACTCGGCGAGGAGCGTGTAGTCGGCGGCGAGCGAGAGCGTGTGCGCGGGCGTCCGCTTCTGGAGCAGGACGAAGTGGAGGACCGGCGTGCGGTTGGCGTCGAGCAACTCGACCGGGGCGACGCCCGAGACCTCGCCGACGGTCATCGTGTCCACGGTCGCCTTCCAGCGGGCGCCGAGGGCGTCGAGGCGGAGGTCACGCTCGCCCGTCGAGGGGTCCGAGACGAAGCCGCCGCGGGCGGCCGAGTACGGGTCCTCGGAGTGGCGGCGCGCGATGGCCTCGAAGGGCACGTTGTGGGTCACGACCGAGTCGCGGAGCGTGGTGAGGAGCGTGCGGGCGGCGGCGTCGTCCACGGCGGCGCGGGAGACGGGGATGAGGATGTGCGAGAACGAGACCCGGTCGCCCGTGCGCGCGTCGAGGCGGATGACGTGGAAGCCGAAGCTGGACTCGACGACCTGCGAGAGGCCGCCCGGCTCGAGCGCCGCCGCCGCGGCGGCGAAGGTCGGGTCGAGGTCGCGGAGGCTGAAGTTGCGGTAGGCCCCGCCGTTCTTCGTCCCGTCGCGGTTGGTGTTGCCGGGGTCGGTGGAGTGACGGTTGGCGAGGTCATCGAGGGTCGCCTGGCCCGCGGCGACCGAGTCGCGGAGGGCCTGCGTGAAGGCGCGGGCCTGCGTGCGCGCCTCGGCCGCTGGCGCGGGCGCGCGGACGACGTGGGCCACGCGGACGAGCTCGGGGATCTGGGGCCGCTGCGCCTCGGGGATGCGGTTGAACCATGCCTCGACCTCGCCGGGCGTCGTCGCGACGGCGCGCAGGCGGCGCCCGCGGTAGCGCTGGAGCAGGATGTCGTCGCGGACGTCGGCGCGGATGGACTCGCGGATGCCGCTCACGGGCCGGCCGTAGGCCTCGACGAGGGCGGCCTCGGAGCCGACCTGCTGGACGAGCGTCGCGAGGTTGCGGTCGACCTCGTCCGAGATCTCCTCCTCTGTCGCCGTGATGGTCGTGTCGCGGCGGGCGTTGTCGATGAGGATCTGGCGGTCCAGCAACTGGTCCAGCGAGCGGCTCCACAGGTCCGGCGTGACCGAGATGGCCGGCTGCTGGGCCGCGGCCGTCTGCTGGGCGAGCGCGTCGACCTCGGAGTACAGCACGACCTGGTCGCCGACGACCGCGGCGATGCCGTCGAGGCGGGCGCCGGACTGGACCGGCTGGGCGGAGGCGCCGGCCGAGAGGGCGACGAGGACGATTAGGGCGAGACGGCGCATGGACAGCGAGTAATGACGAAAAAGAGTGCCTGGAGGGCAGCGCCGGCTAGCGGACGCGGTAGGCCGAGCGGGCGACAGCGTCGGCCCGAAGGCGTTCAACGAGCCGGGCCGCGGCATCCGTGCGCAGCCCGACGCCGAGGCGCTCGGCAATCTCGTCGCGGACGGCCGCGAGCGGGAGCACGGCGCCGGCCGGGTGCCGCGCGACGAGCGCGACGACGTGGACGGTCCCCGGTCGCGACGCCGCGGCCATCGCGACAGCACCGGGCGCGAGACCGGCGACGGCCCGCCCGAGGGCAGGATCGGCGGCGTCGAGTTCCGAGAGGGTGACGAACGTGCGGGCGAGCGACACCGCCCCGTCCGCGTCGGTCGAGAACTCGCGCGCGGCGAGCGCGAACGTCGAGTCCGGTTGGGCCGACGCGGCGACGCGGGCGAGGGCGGCTGCGGCGGCGCGGGCCCGGCCAGGCCCGCGGACGAGCAGATGGCGCACGCGGACCATCGCCTCGGCCGGCGTGAAGTCGCCGGGGTGGGCGGCGTAGGCGGCTTCGATCTGGGCGTCCGTGGGAGCGGACTCGTCGGCGAGGGCGCCGAGGGCGGCGGCTTCGAGGACGGCCCGCTCGGCGTCGACGAGGCGCTGCCGGACATCGGGCTCGTCCGCGAGGCCCGTCGCCCGGGCGTGCTGCGCGAGCAGCTGGCGGCGGACCCACGGCTCGACGGTCTCGCGCCGCGCCTCGGCCGAGTCAAGGCCGGGTGCCGCGGCGATGGCCCGCGCCACCTCGGTCTCGGTCAGGAACGCATCGCCGACCTGCGCCGCGACGGACGCGTCGGGAGCGGGCGCCTCGGTCCGGCACGCGGCGAGGCCAGCTGCACTGACGAGGGCCGTCCCGAAGACGACGCGCGCAGTCCGCGTCACCCGCCGACCCGCGCCGCGCCCGTCTCCGCTGGCTGTGGCGGCCCGACCGGCGGCACGCGGTCCGGGAACGTCTCGGCGCGGTAGCGGGAGCGGAGACGGGCCTCCCACGCCCGTTCAAGGTCCGTCTGGTAGCCCGAGATCAGCTCGGCGCGGGCCTCCTCGAAGGTCTTCTCCCGGGACGGCTCCGTCGCCTCGTACACGTAGACCGCGAGGCGGCTGCGCTCCGCGACGACGCCCGAGTTTTGACCCGGGTTGAGGCCAAGGACGCGGTCTAGGGCCGTCTGGGTCGAATCCGAGACGTAGACCGTGTCCAGCCGGAGGTTGAAGCGGCCGCCGCCGTACTCGGCGAACACGTCCTGAGGCGTGCGGCCGGCGTCCAGAGCCGCCGCGACGACCTGGAGGATCGAGTCGCCCGGCGTGCGGAAGGCGAGCGCGCGGCGGCGGTCCGGCCAGCGGTACTGGCCGCGGTGGGCGGCGTAGTACGCCCGGAGGCCGTCCGTGTCGTCCTTGGCGGGCGTCCAGACGCTGTCCTCGGCCGCACGGAAGTACAGCACGCCGTCGGCGTAGGAGCGGAAGACGCGGGCGAACTCGGGGTCGCGGGTTTCGAGCGCCGCGACGGCGCCCTCGACTGAGCGCTCGTCGGCGTAGTCCTCGGCGACGGCGACGAGCGTCTCGACGGGGTTTTCGGCGACGCGCGTGCGGCGGAAGACGTCCTGCAGGCGCGAGACCGTCAGGACCGTGTCGCCGATGACGGCGAACGTCGCCTCGCCGAGCGCGCCGAAGCCGTCGCGCGTCGCTCGGACGTAGGCCGAGTCGGCGGGGAACTGCGCGAGGGCCGCGCGGACGGCCTCGGCGTCGAAGCGGCCGCCGTTCTGCTCGCGGAACTGGCGCCCGAGGGCGCGGCGCTTGAGGGCCGTCCGCGGCAGGCGCAGCGCCTGCTGGCGGAGCTCGTCGTAGGACGCCTCGAAGGTCGGCCGCGGGACGCGCTCGACGAGCTGGACGAGGTGGATCCCGAAGTCCGTCCGGACCGGCGGCGAAACGTCGCCGGGGTTCTGGAGCGCGAAGGTCGCCTGCTCGAACTGCGGCACCATGCGGCCGGGCCCGAAGACGCCGAGGTCGCCGCCCTGCGGGGCCGAGCCGGGGTCCTGCGAGTACTGCCGCGCGAGGGCCTCGAAGCTCTCGCCGGCCGCGATGCGCGCGGCGAGCGCCTCGATCTCGGCGCGCGCCGCAGCCGTGTCGGCGGGCGTGCCGCCGGTCGGGCGGATCAGGATGTGGCGCGCACGGACCTGGCTCGGCGTCGGCCGGCGGTCCATGATCTCCAGCAGGTGGAAGCCGAACTGCGTCCGGACCGGACCGGCCATCTGTCCGACGGGCGTGTTATAGGCCGCATCCTCGAATGGCAGGACCGTCTGGCCGCCCGTGAAGAAGCCCAGCGCGCCGCCGTTCTGGGCGACGGACGGGTCCTGCGAGTAGCGCCGGGCGGCGGCCTCGAACGTGTAGGCCCCGGCGCGGATCGAGTCGGCGATCTGGACGGCGCGCGTGTAGGCCGCGAGCGTGTCCGGCGCGGGCGCGTACGGCCCGACGCGGATCAGCAGGTGGCGGGCGGATACCTGCTCGGCCTGCTTGTCGTAGACGTCGCGGATGATCTCATCGAGGATCTGACGGTCCGTGAAGTACGGCCCCGCGAGCTGGTCGCGGTACTCGGCGACCTCGGCGAGGTAGGACGAGTCGCGGTCGTAGCCGGCCGTGCGCGCGGCGAGGACCTTGAGCTGGAAGTCGACGTAGCGTTCCAGGAAGTCGAGCCGCCGCTCGGGGACGGTCATGAGCGAGTCCGAGAGGGCGCTCTCGGTCGCCGCGAAGGCGGCCTCGAACTGCGGCAGCGTGAGGGCGCCGCCGGTCCAGCGGGCGACGAGCGGCTCGCCGCCGGCATCAGCCGGGCGGGTGCTGCCGCAGGCGGCGAGAAGGACGGCCCCGGCACACGCGAGGGCAAGGGGGCCGGCAGAACGAAGGGTCATGTCGAGTCGGGAAGAACGGAGACAGAGCGCGGCGCGCCCGGCGCGGGCCCGCAGGCCCGCCTGTGGCGAAGCTAGCCGCGCCGGCCGGCCGCCGCGGCCGAGGTGTCGGAAACGGGTGCGAAGACGGCGTGCGTGTGAAGGCCGCCCGGGCACAGCGGCGTGCCCTCTGCCTGCCCGTGTGCGAGATTGCGCGCCCACCCGCCCGCCTGCGCCATGCCTCCCCTGATCGTCGGCGTCGTCTTCGGCGGCGTCTCGCCCGAACACGAGGTGAGTGTTATCACGAGCCTGCAGGCGGCGGCGGCGCTGGACCGCACGGTGTACACGCCCCTCCCGGTCTACATCTCGAAGGCGGGCCGCTTCTACACCGGAGAGGGCCTGCTGGACATCGAGCGCTACCGCGACCTCGACGCGCTCGTCGCCGGGGCGACCGAGGTGACGGTCCAGCGGCGGCCGGACCGCGCGGGCGCGCGCCTCGTGGGGACCGAGCGGCCGGGTCTGTTCCGCAAGCCGTTCGAGACGTCCGTGGACGTGCTGTTTCTCGGCCTCCACGGCGGGCCGGGCGAGAACGGCGCCGTGCAGGGCCTCTGCGAGACCATCGGCGCGCCGTACACGGGATCGGGCGTCTTCGGGAGCGCGCTCGGGATGGACAAGGTGCTCACGAAGGTCGTCTGCCGCGACCAGGGCATCCCGGTCGTGCCGTGGGTCTCGTTCCGCGAGACCGACTGGGCGGGCTCCGAGGCCGGGTGGCTGGACCGCGTTGAGGCGGACCTCGGCCTGCCGGTCGTCGTGAAGCCCGCCCGCCTCGGGTCGTCGATCGGCATCTCGAAGGCGGACACGCGCGAGGCGCTCGACGCGGCCATCGAGGAGGCGCTACGGTACGACGAGAAGGTGCTCGTCGAGCGTGCCGTGACGGCGCTGCGCGAGGTAAACTGCTCGGTCCTCGGCAGCCCGCGCGAGGCGCAGGCGAGCGTGCTGGAGGAGCCCGTCCGCTCGACCGGCGAGGCGCTCCTGACGTTCGCCGAGAAGTACCAGCGCGGCGCGAAAGGCGCCAAGGGCAGCCCGGCCGGTTCGGGGGCGAAATATGCCGGGGCGGGTGCGAAGGGCGCCGCCTCGGGCGCGGCGGGCATGGCGTCGCTGGACCGCCTCATCCCGGCCCCGCTCTCGGAGACCGACACAGCCGCAGCGCGCGCGATGGCCGTCCAAGTCTTCCGCCTCTTCGAGTGCTCGGGCGTCGCCCGCATCGACTTTCTGCTCGACGACGCGGACGGGCAGCTGTACTTCAACGAGATCAACACCATTCCGGGCTCGCTGAGCTTCTACCTCTGGGAACCCTCGGGCGTGCCGTTCGCGACGTTGCTGGACCGCATGATCCGGCTCGCGCTGGAGCGCCACGCGGCCGAGGCGGGGCGGATCCGGTCCTACGAGACGAACCTGCTCTCGACAGCGAGCCTCGGCGGCCTCAAGAGCGCGAAAGGTTGAGACGCCCCGGTCTACCCGTCAGTGCTGCCATGTGCGGTAGGAGTCCCCTCGGCCAAACACGCGGACGAGGCGGTAGTCAGGCCGGTAGAACACGAGGTGGTATAGGCCCTCGCGCGTGGCAAAGTTTGACCTGAATGACCCGTCGGCGCCAGTGATGACCTCGCGGCCACAGAAGTCTGTGCGGACCTCAACGCCAGCCAGTGGCGCTCCTGTGACGACGTCGGTGATTACGCCCCCAACTTCGCGGCACCCGTCCCCTTGGGGCACGCCGTCTCCGCGTGGAAACTCGGTCAGGCGAAACTCGAGTTCGAGCCCTTGCTGCGCGTTGCAGGGCACCGGCGCGACGGTCCTCCAGTCGAACAGGCTGTCTGAAAGAGTGCCGATCCCGTCTCGCACGTAGCCTCCGGGAGGTGTCGTGAGCCTACCGGCCTCGCCGCGTCGAGAGACAAGATCGAATGCCCAGTTGTGCTGCGAGGTTGAATCCGAGTATACAAGATGTACCTGACCCTCGGTCCGCTTGATCAAGAACCGGTCGAGCCTAAACATCGCGTCTGGTGCCCCCACGTTTACAGAAGCGGTTCCGCACGAGAAAGGGGTTCCGTAGCCGATCGGGCCAGCTCCCCGAACGAGGAGCGTGTCGGATCGGATGGCATACCACCCCCACTGGTCCGCCCCCCAGTAGTCGAAAGGTGGAGGGAGAAAGAAACTGTAAGAAGTCCCAACATCGCCGTACGATGTCGTCTTGACAATCCCGTTCCGGTAGACGGAAATGGAGCCGCCTCCAAGGCCGGTTGACATGCGGTAGAACCCAACGAGGCTGTCGGAGTGTGCCGGCCGGTATGCAGATTCGGCTGCAAAGCGTTCGAGCGTCCGCGAACTCGTCGACTGCGCGAACGCGGTACAGCCGGAGCAAAAGCCGACTATGGCAAGTAGGAAAATGAGGCTGCGCATTGGGATCAGCCGTGCGGGTCGGGGTAGAGGCGGGCCTCGATGGTGTCCGCGACGCCGCGGAGCTGCGTGTCGTCGAAGCCGCCGAGGACGGAGCGCATCGAGCCGCGGATGCCCTTGGTAGTCACGTCTAGCGCGACGTCGACGGACTTGCGCGTGAGCATCCCGACGCCGAGGTCGGCCATTGGCGCGCGGAAGTGGAACCGGAGCGACTCCTCGGTGAGCGCGAGGATGAGCGCGGCCGCCCGCTCGGCGCGCTCGCGCGGCGGCGCGTCCGAGCGCAGGTCGGCGACGGTCTCGCGGGCGCGCTCGGCGAGGTCAGGCGGGAGAGGCGTGGCGAGAAAGAGGGCGCGCGGCATTGCAGGGCGGGAGGGAGAGTGCGCCAACGTACCGCGGCGAGCGAACGCAGCGCCGCAGGCCGGCGTCGTAGGTTTCAGCAAACCTGTCTCAGTCCGATGTTCGCTCCAGAAGGAAAGTCCCTCGTCGCCGACGAGACCGTCATCGGCCACCTCCCGGACGAGGCGTCGGCTGCGGCGCCTGCCAGTGCGCCAGCGAGCGCCGGCCAGACCGGCGACGGCCGGTGAGCGCGCCGCGCGCCCGCCGCGGGCCTCTGCTCCGCTCCCGCCGGCTCCCCGCCGACGGGGCGCTCCGCGCGCAGCGCTCGCAGCGCGCCCGCGCGGCCGTGCCGAACTTTTTCACGCTGATGAACCTGCTCGCCGGGTTCTTCTCGCTCCTCTACGCGGCCGACGGGCACCTCGAAGCCGCGGCGTGGCTCGTCGTCCTCGCGGGCTTCTTCGACCTGCTCGACGGGATGCTCGCGCGCCTGGCGGGCGTGTCGAGCGAGTTCGGGCTCGAGCTGGACTCGCTCTCGGACGTCGTCTCGTTCGGCGTCGCGCCGAGCTTCCTGCTCTACGAGTTCGGCCTGCACCAGCTCGGGCCGCTCTGGGGCGCGCTGCTTGCGAGCCTACCCGCCCTTTTCGGCGCGCTCCGGTTGGCATACTTCAACACCCAGTCGTCGCCCGAAAAGAAGTCGGCCGAGTTTCGCGGTCTCCCGATCCCGGCGCAGGCCGGGACGGTGGTCGTGTTCATCCTCACGTTCGGCCCGCAGAGCGGCCTCGGGGCGTCGGTCCTGGCGCGCCCGCAGATCTCGGCCCTCATCATCCTCGTCGTCGTCCTGTCGACGCTCATGGTGTCGCCGGTCTCGTTCCCGGCCCTCCCGCAGCCCACGCGCGCCAACCTGCGGACGTACCGCTGGCGCTTTGTCGGCTTCCTCGTCGCACTCGTGCTCGCGGGCGTGTTCCAGGAGCGCGGCCTCCTCTTCGTCGCCGTCGTGTACCTCGCCATCGGGGTCGGGCGCGCGCTCGCGTGGGCCTACCGCGCCGCGACGACGGACCCGGCGGACGATTCAGCGGCGCTAGCTTTGGACGCCCCGCCGCTCCGCTCGGACGACACCTGATCCCGATGGACTTCGTCCGCATCCTGGCCCGATTCTGATGTACCACGTCCACGTCCGCATCCTGCTCCGGCCGTCCATCCTCGACCCGCAGGGGCAGGCCGTCTGCCGAGCGCTCCACACGCTCGGTCTGCCGGCCGTCGAGAGCGTCCGGACGGGCCGCTTCGTCGAACTGACGCTGAACACCGACGACGCGTCGGAGGCGCAGCGCCTTGCCGACGAGGCCTGCCGGACGCTGCTCGCCAACCCGGTCACGGAGGACTTCGAGATTCTCGCCGTCCTGCCCGCCGCCGGCCCGCACAGCGAGAGCGGCGTCGCCCTCTGATCCGATGCGCCCCGCCGTGCTCTGTCCCACTGCCCACGCGCGCCGCCTTCCGTTCGATGGCCCGGACCTCCCCGCGCTGCCCGAACTCGACGAGGAGGTCGCGGTCGACGAGCGCGTCAAGACGCCGTGGCGCGTGATCCTCTACGACGACGATGTCCACACGTTCGACGATGTCATCCTGCAGCTCATGAAGGCCGTCGGCTGCTCGGCCGAGGACGGCGCGCGCCACGCGTGGACGGTCCACACCGAGGGCAAGGACTGCGTCTACACGGGTGACTTTTTCGACTGCCTGCGGGTCCAGGGCGTCCTGCGCGAGATCGCGCTCGTGACCGAGATCGAGGGCTAGTCCCCGCCGGAGGCCACCGTCTCAAGCAATGGCCATCTCCCATAGCAGGCGCGCGAGCAGGAGCGAGAGCACGGCGACGAACGCGATGCGCACGAAGCCCGCCCCGTGCCGCAACGCGAGCCGCGACCCAGCGAGGCCGCCGGCGAGGTTGCACGCGGCCATCGGGAGGGCGACGGCCCAGAGCACGTGCCCGGCCGCGATGAACACGGCGAGCGCGGCCACGTTCGTCGCCACATTGACGATCCGCGCCGACGCCGACGCGCGCAGCACGTCCAGCCCGGCGACCGTCACCAGGCCGAACACGAACAGCGCGCCGCCGCCGGGCCCGAAGAACCCGTCGTAGAAGCCCACGACGAGGCCGACGGCGACGCCCGCCGCGCGCCGAGCCCGGGGCGACATGCCCTCGCGAAGCACGGCCCCGAAGTCCTTGCGCGCGAGCGTGTACCCGCCCAGCCCGACGATTGCGATCGCGAGGAGCGGACGGAACGCCTCGCGGCTCACGAGCCCGACCGCGTGCGCCCCGACCCACGCCGCGGCTGCCGCCGCGAGCGCCATCATCACCGTCGCGACGACGTCTACAGGCACGCGGCGCGCATACGTGACGGCCGCGGCCGACGTGCCCCAGACGCCGGCCGCCTTGTTGGTGCCGAGGATGGCCGCGACGGGAGCGCCGGGCAGAAGCACGAACAGCGCGGGCGTCTGCACGAGCCCGCCTCCGCCCACGACGGCGTCGATGAGGCCCGCCACGGCGGCGGCCGTGCACAGGACAGCGAGCGAGAGCGGGGAGACGGGCATCGGGCGCGGTGGGCGTGCGAAACTAGCGGCCCGCTCTGCTTGCGCATCCGCCCGCCCCGTGTCCGACTCCTACCTCGCCCTCGACGGGACAGCCCGTGCCGAGACGCCCAAGGTCAAGGGCTCGCGTTTTATCGGCGAGGCGTTCGCCGCGCCCGACGACGTGGCCGTGGCGACCTGTCTCGCGGAGGTCCGCCGGCGCGAGCCGCAGGCGACGCACTGGTGCTGGGCCGCGCGCCTCGGCGCGCCGGGCGAGCGCGGCGACGGCGCCACGCCGCGCACGTCGGACGACGGCGAGCCGTCGGGCTCGGCGGGCATCCCGATCCTGCGCGAGATCGAGCGCCGCGGGCTCTCCGACACGCTCGTCGTCGTGACGCGCTACTACGGCGGGACGAAGCTGGGCACGGGCGGCCTCGCGCGGGCCTACGGCGAGGCCGCCGGCCTCGCCCTCGACGGTGCCCCGACAGCCGTTCGCGTCGTGCGCGTGGCCGTGCGGCTGACGTTCGAATTCGCAGACACGGCGGCGGCGATGCGCGTCGCGTCTGGCGCGGGCGTCGTCGTGCGCAAGCAGACATTCTCGTCCGATGGAACGGTCCTCCTGCTGGAGGTGCCGCGCTCGGCGGCCGACGCACTCGCGGCCCGGTTCGTCGAAGCGACAGCCGGGCGGGGCGTCGCCGACGTTGGAGGGAACGCCGGAGAGGGCCGCCCGTAGCCCGCGCTCACCCGACCCGGATCCGATGGCGATCGACTGGACTGACGAGCAGCAGCAGACCTATGACGACTTCCGCGAGGCCGTCAACATGGCCCCGGCCGAAATCGAGCGCTGGCTCGCAACGGACGACTCGCAGGCCGTGGGCCAGAAGGACGACGGCGGCGAATCCGTCGGGCACGCCTCGGGGCGGCGCATCGTCGAGATCCGGCGCAAGAAGAAGGACCAGATCACGGCCGACGACGTGGCGCACATGGCGACCGTCGCGGGCTACGTCCACCGGCACCTCGCGCAGCATCCGGGTGGCGACATCACCGAGACGCCGTGGCGCTACTCGCTCATGAACTGGGGCCACGACCCGCTCAAGAACGAATAGCGCGCGGCACGCGCTAGCGGACGGCGTCGAGGCGCTCGGCCCAGGCACCGTAGATCTCGTCGAAAACCTGGTCCAGCCCGACCGTGATGTCCCAGCCGGGGTAGTGCGCGCGCGCCTTCGAGAGGTCCGAGATGTAGCAGATGTGGTCGCCCGAGCGGTTCTCGTCGGTGTACGTCGCCTTCATCGGCTTGCCTGAGAGCGCCTCGGCGCGGGCGAAGGCCTCGGTCATCGAGACCGAGTTGTCGCGGCCTCCGCCGAGGTTGTAGACCTCGCCTGCGCGCGGGGCCTCGATAAACCGCTCGATAAAGCGCGCGACGTCGCCCGAGTGGATGTTGTCGCGGACCTGCTTGCCCTTGTACCCGTAGACCGTGTACGGCCGCTCGGTCACGTTGCATCGGATGAGGTAGCTCAGAAAGCCGTGCAACTCGACGCCCGAGTGCGCCGGGCCCGTGAGGCAGCCGCCGCGAAGGGCGCACGTCGGGAGGCCGAAGTAGCGGCCGTACTCCTGCACCATCACGTCGGCCGCGACCTTGGAGGCGCCGAAGAGCGAGTGCTTGGACTGGTCGATGCGGAACGTCTCGGGGATGCCATCCGAGAAGGCCGGGTCGGCGTAGTCGTAGCGCGTCTCGAGTTCGTCGAGGGCGATCTCGTTGGGCGCGTCGCCGTAGACCTTGTTCGTGCTGAGGTGCGCGAACGGCGCGTCGGGCGCGGCCCGGCGGACGGCTTCGAGCAGGTTGAGCGTCCCGACGGCATTCGTGTCGAAGTCGTCGAACGGGATAGCGGCCGCGCGGTCGTGCGAGGGCTGGGCCGCGGCGTGCACGACGGCGTCGGGGCGGACCTCGGCGACGAGCGCGAGGACGCCGTCGCGGTCGCGGACGTCGAGCTCGTGGTGCCGGAAGGCGCCGATGTGGGTTTGCTCCAGACGCTGCTGGTTCCAGCGCGTATCGCCCTCGGGGCCGAAAAAGACGGCGCGCTGGTTGTTGTCGAGGCCGTGGACGGTCCAGCCGGCGTCGATAAAGTGCTCGGTCACGGCCGAGCCGATGAGGCCGGACGAGCCGGTGACGAGGAGCGTGCGGTCTGCCATGAGGGCGGGTTAGCGGGCGGGGTGGGCGCCGCGGCGGGCGTCGGTGAGGACGCGCTCCATGCGGTCGGCGATGGCGGTGATGGGGAACGCGGTCTCGGCGTAGGTGCGGGCCGCACGCCCCATCTCGTCCCGAAGATCGCTCCGGGCGAGTAGCGCCTCGGCGGATTCGAGGAAGCCCGCGGCGTCATCGGGCGGGACGACAAACCCTGCCCCTTCGCGCGCGACGATGCGGGCGGCGAGGTTCTCGGTCGGCACGGCGAGCAGGACCGGCCGGCCGCCGCAGAGGTACGCGAGCACCTTCGAGGGGACCGAGAAGACTCCGGCGTCGGGTTCGAGGACCGCGACGAGCACGTCGGCCGCGGCCATGGCCTCGGGCATCTCGGAGAACGGCTTGAAGCCCCGCACATCGAGGTTGGCCAGCCCGCGCGCGGCCGCCTGCTCGCGGAGGTAGTCCGCCCCCGGCCCCTGCGAGAGGACGACGACGCGGACCGCTCGGCCGTCGACGCGTCGGTCTCGGGTCTGGACGGCGAGGTTCAGCAGCAGGTCCGGGTTGTGCTTCAGCGCGAGGGTGCCGGCGTAGAGGAAGACGAGGTCGCGGTCGAGGCCCGTCTCGCGGGCCCATGCGCTGCTGGGATCCCCGAGCGGCAGCTCCTCGACGGGCGCCCAGTTCTCGACGGTCGTCATGCGGTCCGCGCGCACGCCCCAGCCCGCGAGGATCGGCGCGAAGTCGTCCGTGATGTTGACGACGTGGTCCGACTCGCGCAGCATCCGGGCCTCCATCCGGACGTAGTGCTGCCCGACGAGCGCCCCGACGACGGGGATCTTGCCGCGGAGCAGGCGCTCGGCCGCGATGCCGATAATGTCCTGGAGCCAAAAGACGAAGCCGGCGCCGAGCGTACGCGTCTCGCGCAGGAGCATGTTCTGAGCGTCGAGCGGCGTGTTGGCCGAGAGGACGACGTCGGGCCGGAAGCTGCGGGCGGCCTGGGCGACGAGGCGGCCGTACTCGCGCTCTTGGAGAAAGCGCCGGCCAAAGTTGTACTTCTCGAGGGGCCGGGCGAGGGTGAGTCCGCGCGTCTCGAACCCCGCCGGGTCGTCCGCGCGAGGGGCCGTCGCGCCGCCGGGCGTCGTCGTGAGCGACGTGCAGTGCGTGTGGAGCACGTCGTGGCCGCGCCGGGCGAGCTCGCGGGCGAGCTGGACCGGGTACGGGTAGCCGCCGAAGTCGTTCGAGAGGATGCGCATGCGCGGGGCGGTCTGCCGGCCGAAACGGAGACGCGCGCCGCCGGGACATCCGGGGCGCGCGTCGGGCGTGTGGCGCGGGGGAGACTTGAACTCCCGACCTTGGGGTTATGAATCCCACGCTCTAACCAGCTGAGCTACCGCGCCGCGGGTGGGGAGGATAGCGCCCCGGGGCGCGGGCGGCCAATCCAAGGTTTGGGGAAGCATGCAATATTCCGTTATTGCATTAGGCCGAACACTTCCTTGCCAAGGCGTCAGGCTGCCTTGCGAACTGCCTCAATCACGTCTGTGTGGACGGCGGGGTGGAACGGGCTCGGGACGAGCTCGCCCGGCGGCGCGAGCCGCGAGATGGCCTCGGCCGCCGCCACCTTCATCGCCGAGGTGATCGCTGGCGCCCCGACGTCGAGCGCGGCTTTGAACAGTCCCGGGAACGCGAGCGCGTTGTTGACCGAGCGGCCGTCGGCGGCGAAGATGGCGCCGGCGGCGAGGGCCTCCTCGGGGGTGATCTCGGGCGTCGGGTTCGAGAGCGCGAGCACAATCTGGCGCGGCCGGATCATGGCCGGCGTGACGAGCCCGACGACGCCCGTCGTCGCGATGAGGATGTCGGCCGAGAGCGCGGACTCTACGAGGTCTGGGGACGTGCGCCCGCCGCGGCGCTCCAGGCGCTCGCGCGCCTCGGCCGACGGGTCCACGCCGACGACGGGGAAGCCGGCGTGCATGAGCAGGCTCGCAATCGCCAGCCCGGCCGCGCCGAGCCCGATCTGGACGCACAGCAGGTCCCGGCGGTCCGGCTGCCCGACATGCCGCAGGGCCGACAGGACGGCCGCGAGCAGAACCGTCGCCGTGCCGTGCTGGTCGTCGTGCATGACTGGCTGCGGGAGGCGCCGGACGAGCTCGTCCTCGATCCAGAAGCAGTCCGGCGTGCGGATGTCTTCTAGGTGGATGCCGCCGAACGTCGGCGCGACGCGGCAAACCGTGTCCACGAACTCCTGCGGGTCCTTGGTGTCGACGAGGATCGGGATGGCCGAGAGGCCGACAAAGCGGTCGTAGAGGACGGCCTTGCCCTCCATCACCGGGAGCGACGCGAGCGGGCCGATGTCGCCGAGGCCAAGCACGCGCGTGCCGTTCGTGAACACACCAACGGTTTGCCCGATGGCCGTGTAGCGCCGCGCCAGCGCCGGGTCGCGCTCGATGGCGCGGCAGACGCGCGCGACGCCCGGCGTGTAGAGCGTCCGGAGGTCTTCGAGGCGTTCGACCTCGGTCGTGCGGCCCGAGCGGATCTTGCCCCCGATATGCCGCTCGAAGACGACGTCCTTGACGTCCGTGACCTCGCTCTCGGTCTCGTCGGCGACGGCCGTGAGCAGTTCGGCGAGGTGGTCCTCGTCGTAGACCGTGATCCCGATGGCCCGCTGGAAGTGGTCGCGGCCGACGAAGACCGTCTCGATGTCGCCGACGAGCGCGCCGCGGTCGCCGAGGACCGTCAGGAAGCGGCCGATCATGCCCGGCCGCTGCGGGCTGCGGACCGTCAGGACGACGTCTAAGTCGGGAATCGAGGGGCGGGCGGGGGCCATCGGCGTCGGGCGGGGCGGGGGGAGCGCCAAGCTAGGCGCCCCGCCCGGCGTGCTCGTGCCGGGCCTCCGCTTCCGCCGCGTCTTCTCCCGTCAGCGCGGCTACTCTTCGGCGCGGAGCACGTCGAGCGGGGGGCGGGAGAGGGCGGCGCGGCTGCCGGCGAGCCCGACGGCGGCCGTCATCGCGGGCACGGCGACGAGCGCGACGAGCAGCCACGACGGGTCGAGGACGAACGGGATGTCGAAGGCGAACCGCGCCAGCGCCCACGCCCCACCGACGGCGAGGGCGCCGCCGGTCAGCGCCCCGAGCGCGCCGAGAAGCGCGTACTCGGCGACGAGTGTCCGGCGTACCTGCGCGCGGCTCGCGCCCATCGTGCGCAGCAGAACCGCCTCGCGCGTCCGCTGCGCGAGCGCCACGCGGACCGCCCCGGCCAGCACGACGAGGCCCGTGATGACGGCGAAGAGCGCCATGAACCGGAGCACGTCCGCGACGCGCCCGAGCACGCCGTCAAGCAGTTCGAGCACGAGGCGCACGTCGACCGCCGAGACGTTCGGGAACGTGTCCACGACCGCGCTCTGGAGCCGGGCCGACGCCTCCGAACTGCCCGCGCGCGTGAGCAGGATCGACGTCTGCGGGGCTGCATCGAGCGGGCCGGCGGGGAAGACGACGAAAAAGTTGGGCTGCACCTGCGCCCAGTCGACCTTCCGCAGGCTCGTCACGCGCGTCTCGATCTCGACTCCGCCGACGTCCCACGTGACGGCGCTCCCGACGCCGACGCCGAGGTCGGCCGCGAGGTCGGCCTCCATCGAGACGGGCACGACCGCCGCGGCGGCGTCGACCGTGCCCTCGAATCGGCCCTCCATCACGGTCTCCGTCGGGACGAGCGCCGAGCGGTAGGTTGAGCGGTATTCGCGGGCGAGCGCCCACCGCGGTGGGCCCGCCGTGCGGTCGTCGGGGCGCCCGGTCGACGTCGCCGACGAGTCGGCGAGGAGCGAGTCCGTACGGACGCCGTCGAGCGCCGCGATGCGCATCTGGACGATTGGGACCTCGCCGAGGACCGCCAGGCCCTGGCCCCTCACGAGCGCGCGGAGGCTGTCGCGCTGGTCCGGCTGGACGTCGAACAGGACGACGTCGGGGCCCGATGCGCCGCCCGAGCCGGGGAGAGCGATGCGCGACAGCACGGACGTCTGGACGAGTGCGAGCGCGAGCACGAGAAACACGCCGAGGCCGAGCGTGACCGTCAGCACGAGCGTCTGGTTGCCCGGCGCGTGGAGGTTGGCGAGGCCCTGCCGCCACGCCCACGGGAGTCCGCGCGGCGCGAGCCGCCGCACGAGGGCCCGGATCCCGACCGACGCCAGCGCCAGAAGGGCGAACACGGCCGCCGTTCCGCCGACGAACCCCGCCGTGGCGCGCAGGTCGCGCGTCTGGAGGAAGGCGAAGCCCGAGACGGCCACGACGAGCAGGAGCCCGACGCCCAGCTGCAGAACGTCGAGCCCGCGCGCCTCGGCGTCGGCGCGGATCGCGCGCAGCGGCGGCACGCGACGGACGCCCGCGAGCGGCCACATCGCGAACAGCACAGACGCCACGAGGCCCACGCCGACGCCTTCGACGAGGGCGCGCGGCACGATATCGTTCGAGACCGTCACGGGCAGAAAGCCTGCGAGCACGAGCGGCAACAACCGCTGCACGCCGACGCCGAGGACGGCACCGACGGCGGCCCCGACGAGGCCGAGCGCGACGGCCTGCATGGCGTACACGGCCAGAACCCGCCGGGACGACAGTCCGAGGCATCGAAGCGTCGCAACGGTTTCCGCCTTCTCGCTCACGTACACGCTGATGCTCGACGCGACGCCGACGCCGCCGAGCAGGAGCGCCACGAACCCGACGAGCGACAGAAACCGCGTGAGGTAGCCCGACGCCTCGTTGATCTGCTCCTGGTCCTCGCCGGCGGTGTCGTAGCGCAGATCCGCGCGGTCGAGTCGCGGCACGACGGACGCTAGTGTCGCTGCGGTCGCCTCCGGCCCGGCGTCACCCGGGAAGCGCAGTGCGGCGATAAAGCGCGCCCGGCTGCCGAAGCCGAGCAGCGTCGAGTCCAGATCCGCGAGGGGAACGTAGACGCGCGGCCCGACGAGTGCGGCGACGTCGGTCTGGCCCGGCACGCCGTCCACGCGGCCGACGATGGCGTAGCTGCGGCCGCCGACCTGGACCGAGTCGCCAATGTCTGCGTCCATCTGGAGCATCAGCGTCGCGTCGACGAGCGCACCGCCGGATTCCTGGAAGCGCTCGAAGGCGTCTTCGGGCGTCGTCGTCGCCTCGCCGTAGAGCGGGAAGGGGCCGTCGAGGGCGCGGACCTGGCCGAGGCGCGCGCGGCCCTCGCCGCCGCCGGCCGCCGGAAAGCGCGCCATCGACGGGAACGTCGCCTCGCGCAGCACGACCGAACGCGTCTGGCGGGTGAGCGAGTCGAGGAGCGCCTCGTTGGCCGCTGTGAAGGGCGCGCTGCGGCGGACCTGCAGGTCGGACCCGAACACGTCGCGCGCCTGCTCGTCGACGGCCCGTTCGAGGTTGACGCCGAACGAGCGGATCGCGACGAGCGCCGCCACGCCGAGCGCCATCGCCGAGACGTACAGGACGAGACGGCTGCGGGCGCCGCGGCTGTCGCGCCACGCGAGCGTCGTTAGAAACGGCATTAGAGCAGGGGAGAGGCCGCCTCGGCCGCCGACGTGTCTGCGACGACGCGCCCACCGCGCATGCGGACCGTTTGCCCGCAGCGGGCGGCGAGTTCGGGGTCGTGGGTGACGACGACGAGCGCCGTCCCCGCTTCGCGGTTGAGCTCGAACAGGAGCGACTCGACCGTCGCGCCGGTCTCGGCGTCGAGGTTGCCCGTCGGCTCGTCGGCGAAGAGGAGGCGCGGGCGGCCGGCGAAGGCGCGGGCGAGGGCGACGCGCTGCTGCTCGCCGCCCGAGAGCTGCGTCGGGTAGTGGCCCGCACGGTCGGCGAGGCCGACGCGGGCGAGAAGCGCCTCGGCAGCCTCGCGCGCGCCGGCGTCGCCGCGGAGGTCGAGCGGGAGCGCGACGTTTTCGCGCGCCGTGAGCGAGGGCAGCAGGCGGAAGTTCTGGAACACGAAGCCGACCGAGCGGGCGCGGAGCGCGGCCCGCTCGTCCTCGCTCAGCGGCCCGAGGGGCACGCCGTCCAGCGTCACCGTCCCGCGCGTCGGGCGGTCGAGGCCTGCGCAGAGGCCGAGCAGCGTCGTCTTGCCCGAGCCCGAGGGGCCGACGATGGCGCACGTCGCGCCGGGCTCGACCGAGAACGAGACGCCGTCGAGGACGGTCAGCGCGCGCCCGCCCGAGGCGAACGTCTTGGTGAGGTCGTGGGCGGCGAGGACGGGGTCGGGCACGGGCGCGGGGGACGGGGACCGGAGGAACGCGGCCGTACGGACTGCGCGTGTACGGTGTTCGCGGGACGCGGCGTCTCCACGGCGAGCGCACCGCCGCGCCGGAACAGGACGCCGCGGCGCCGCTTCAATCCGAAAATCCGTGCCTCCCGATGCGTTCGCTCCTTCTGATGCTTCCGTTTCTCGCCGCCGGCTGCACCGACGCACCGGCCCCGCCGCCCGCCTCGACCGAGTCCGGTTCGACGGCGTCCACAACGGCCGCAACAGCCGCGGCGTCTCCGCCTCGTTCGGATGCCGAGGGGGATTCGGTCGTAGTCCTCTTCTTCGGCGACAGCCTCACAGCTGGCTACGGCCTCGCCAACCCGGCCCGCGAGGCCTACCCGGCGCTCGTCGGCGCCTCCCTTGCCGAGGCGGGCGTCCCGGCGCGCGTCGTCAACGCGGGAAGCTCGGGCGAGACGTCGGCCGGCGGCCTGCGGCGCGTCGACTGGGTGCTATCGCGGACGACGCCCGACGTGTTCGTGCTCGCGCTCGGCGCCAACGACGGCCTCCGTGGGCAGAGCGTCGAGGCGATGGAGGCCAACCTGACGGCGATCCTGAATAAGGTGAAGGTCTCAGCCCCGAACGCGCGGCTCGTGGTCGCGGGCGTCGCGGCGCTGCCGAACTACGGCGCTCAGTACGGGGAGCAGTTCCGGGCCGTCTTCCCGCGTGTCGCCGAGGCGGCCGGGGCGGACCTCGTCCCGTTCCTGCTCGACCGCGTCGCCGGCGTCCGGCGCCTCAACCAGGCCGACCAGGTGCACCCGACGGCCGAGGGCCAGCGCATCCTCGCCGAGACTGTCGGGCGCGTCGTCCTGCCGGTCGTGCGTGAGGCGGCTGCGGCGAAAGCGTCCTGAGCCTGCCGGGCGAGCCAGAGCCTCCGCTGCATCCTGCCCGTCGCGTTTCGCTGGTTTATCGCTCGGTGCTCGCCGTCTTGTCCGAGAGCCGCGGCTCGGTCCCGTCGAGCAGCCGCCGCACGTTGGCGCGGTGCGTCCACAGAATGAACATCGGCACGACGAGGGCGAAGCCCCACACCGGCGGCGCCACGTGCGCCCCGAGGGCCGTCTGCACGCCGAGCGTGAGCGGCAGCGAGAGTGCCCCGAGGATCGACCCGAGCGAGACCCACCGTGTCGCGGCCATCGTGAGCGCGAAGACGGCGACCGCGACGAGCGTCGCAACGGGGATGAGCCCGGCGATGAGCCCGGCGCCCGTCGCAACGCCCTTGCCGCCCTTCCAGGAGCCGAAAAAGACGCGGCCCCAGAGCGTATACACGTGCCCGAGCATCGCCGCGACGCCTGCGAGCACGGCGAGCAATGCCGCACCGTCCGGCCCGAGCGACGAGGCGTCGGCGAGGCGCGGCGCGAGCAGCGTTGGACCGAGGCCCTTGGCAAAGTCGAGGGCGAACACGAGCGCGCCCGGCCCCTTCCCGATCACGCGCCAGACGTTTGTCGCGCCGGCATTGCCCGAGCCGTGCTGCCGCAGGTCGACGCCATGCGCACGCGCAACGACGAGGCTGAACGGGATGGCCCCGAGCAGGTAACTCAGTACGACAGCGAGGGCGACGAAGGTCATAAACGGGAGGGTGCGCGCGGTGGGAATCGCAAGATAGACGCCCCATTTGCAAGGGCCTGAGCGTGTGCCTCGTGTGAAGACGGGCGACGAGATCGGCCTATGTGGAATGGAATCGCGCCCTTCGGGGCCCGTGGGGGCTTTGCGAAGGCGGGGCGCGCGGACGTGCCCTATTCTTTCCCTGCGGCTCCGATGACGGGGCCGGGCCGGCTTCTGCCAGCCTCCGCCGTTTCGCCCTCCGACTCCCATGTGAGCCGTTTCGTCCTTCTCGCTGCCCTCGTGGCCGCCCTCGCCGCTCCCGCAACGTCCGCCCAGACCGTTACCCCGGGTGGACGCCGCGCCGAAGCCCGCCGAGGCGTCGCCAGCTTTTACGCCGCCTCGCTGCACGGCCGCCCGACCGCCTCGGGCGCACGCTACGACCGCGGCGCCTTCACGGCCGCCCACCGGACCCTCGCCTTTGGCACCGTCCTCCGGGTGACCAACGAGCGCAACGGGCGCGTCGTCTACGTCCGCGTCAACGACCGGGGCCCGTTCCACCGCGGCCGCGTACTGGACCTCTCCAACGCCGCCGCGCAGTCGCTCGGCATTGGCGGCACGGCGAGCGTCTCGTTTGAGATCGTTCCGCGCGACGAGGCGCCTGCCCGCATGGGACCGGCCGAGTAGCCAGACCGAGAACCGACCGCCGACGGCCGTCCCGATCTCCGGGGCGGCCGTCGGTCGTTCAGGGCTCCAGCGTGATCTTGAGCGACACGTCGAGCGCGCGGACCGAGTGCGTGATCGCGCCCGACGAGACGAAGTCGACGCCCGTCGCGCCGATCCGGGCGACGGTCTCCAGCGTCACGTTGCCCGACGCCTCGGTCGCCAGCCGCCCGCCGATGCGCTGCACGGCGGCGATGAGGACCGATACGTCGAGGCCATCGGGCGTCCGCTGCGCCATGTTGTCCAGCAGGACCGTGTCGACGCGCAGGCCAGCGGCCTGCGCGTCCAGAACCTCGTCGACCTCGGCGAGCGTGCGCGCCTCGATCTCGACCGGCACGCCGGGCGCGTGCGCCGCGACAGCCGCGAGGGCCGCGTGGATGCCGCCTGCCGCCTCGATGTGGTTGTCCTTGACGAGCACGCGGTCGTACAGCCCGACGCGGTGGTTCGCCGCCCCGCCCGTCCGCACGGCCAGCTTGTCGAGCAGGCGCAGCCCGGGCGCCGTCTTGCGCGTGTCCAGCACGACCGCCGGCCGCGCCGCCTCGGCAAAGGCGTGCGCGGCCGTCGCGATGCCGGACATGCGCTGCACGAGGTTGAGGGCGAGGCGCTCGGCGACGAGGATCGAGCGCGCCGCGCCGCGGACGGTCCCGACGACCGTACCGGCCGTGACGCGGTCGCCGTCGGTAGCGGTCCACGCGAGCACGAGGCCCGCATCGACGGCCGCAAAGACGCGCTCGGCGACGGCCAGGCCGGCGACGACGCCGTCCTCCTTGACCAGAAAGCGGCCCGTCGCCTGCACGTCCGGCCCGACCGTTGCCTCGGTCGTCACGTCGCCCGCGCCGACATCCTCGGCGAGCGCGCGGGTGATCAGAGCGGGCAGGTCGGCCTCGATGTCGGCGGGGAGGGGCAGCATCTAGGAGCGCCGGCCGGGCTCCTCGACGTCGGCGGCCTTCTCGTAGGCCTCGATGATGTCCTTGACGAGCTTGTGCCGCACGACGTCGCCGCGGTCGAAGTCGACAAAGTCGATCCCGTCGACGCCTTCGAGGATGTCGCGCGCCTGGACGAGGCCCGAGAGGACGCGCGAGGGGAGGTCCGTCTGCGTGCCGTCCCCCGTCACGATGGCGCGCGAGCCCGCGCCGAGGCGCGTCAAGAACATCTTCATCTGGCCGGCCGTCGCGTTCTGCGCCTCGTCGAGGATGACGAAGGCGCTCGTGAGCGTGCGGCCGCGCATGTAGGCCAGGGGCACGATCTCGATGATGTTGCGCTCGAGGTAGGACTGCAGCTTGTCGCGCTCGATCATGTCCTCGAGCGCGTCGTAGAGCGGGCGCAGGTACGGGTCGACCTTGTCACGGAAGCCGCCCGGCAGGAACCCGAGGCTCTCGCCGGCCTCGACGGCGGGCCGCGCGAGGACGATCTTTTTGACCTGCCGGCTCTTGAGCGCCGAGACGGCGAGCGCGACCGAGACGTACGTCTTGCCCGTGCCGGCCGGCCCGACGGCGAAGACGATGTCGGAGCCCCGCGCGGCCTCGACGAGGCGCCCCTGCCCGGGCGTCTTGGCCTTGACAGTCCCGCCCATCGGCGTGAACAGGATCGCGTCGGTCGCGGCCGAGCGCCGCGGCGCGCCGCCCGAGCGGTTGATCTCCAGGACCGTGTCGACGTCGGTCTCGGTGAGGTTGGCGTTGCGGAGCAGGATCAGCGTGAGCTCGCCGACGACGCGCTCGATGCGGTCCGCCTGCTCGGCGGGCCCGCGGAGGCGAAGCTCGTCGCCCCTCGCGACGACGCGCGTCTCGGGGAACGCTGCCTCGATCTTACGGAGGTAGACGTCGTTGAATCCAAACAGGAGGAGCGGCTCGGCACCGGTGATAGTTACGGTGCGGTCGACGACGGGCGGGAGCTCGGCCAAGTGGTCGGGTGCGTGTGGTCTGGAAAGCTACCGCCATGGGGCCGGCGTGCGAGGGCATGAGGGTGTCCCGGGCTGCGGCTCGGGGATCGGAGCACGCCCGGAGCCTCGCATCGCGCTACCAGCCCATCTGGCGCATCCGCGTCTGGATGCGCGACGCGGTCCGGCCCATGTCGCTCGGGTCCCGCTCGATGGGATTCGGAAGAACGGCGGCGAGGCGCGCGGCCTGGTTGCGCGAGAGCGCGTCGGCGTCCGTGCCGTAGTGGTGCTCCGCCGCGGCCTCGATCCCGTACACGCCCGGGCCCCACTCGGCGACGTTGAGGTACAGCGTGAGGATGCGCTCCTTGGGCAGGATCAACTCGGCGGCGAGCGTGAGCGGGACCTCGAACCCCTTGCGGATGTAGCTCCGCTCGGTCGTCAGGAAAAGGTTCTTGACGAGCTGCTGGGTGAGCGTCGACGCGCCGCGGGGCGCCCGGCCGCGGCGCTCGGCGTCCTCGCGCGCGCGGCGGATCTCCTCGAAGTCGAAGCCGGCGTGGGTGTAGAAGCGCGCGTCCTCGCTCGCGACGACGGCGTGGCGGATGTCGGCGTCCTGCTCGTCCTCATCGACCGGCTGGTAGTCGTACCCGAACCGCTCGCCGCGAACCGCGTCGCCGATGGCGCCCGAGAGCTGAACCGTCGTTGCGGGCGGCTCGGCGAACCGGTACGCCGCCAGCAGAAGCGTGCACGTGACGAGGTACCCGAACACGACGAGGAACGCGAGGCGGAGCAGGCGGCCGACGATCCCGCGGCGCGGCTTTTTCCGCCCGTCCACGACCGGCGCCGAGCGCGGCGCGGCGCGCGTCGTTCCGCGGACCGGCGGTGGGAGGGGGCGGGCGGCGCGGGCCACCGGGCTAGCGCGTGATCTCGAGGATCTCGAGCTTGACGAGCCCGGCCGGCACCTTGATGTCGACCGTGTCGCCGACCTCCTTGCCGAGCAGGCCCTTGCCGATGGGGCTCTCGACCGAGACGCGGTTGCGCGCGAGGTCGGCCTCCTGCGGCGCGACGAGCGTGTAGATCGCCTCCTGCTTGGCCTTCTTGTTCATCACACGGACGTTCGAGAGGATCCGCGCGCGCGACGCGTCGACCTCGGACTCGTCGACGATGCGCGCCGCGGCGACGGTCGCTTCGAGCCGCGCGATGCGGGCTTCGAGATGGCCCTGTGATTCCTTCGCCGCGTCGTACTCGGCGTTCTCGGAGAGGTCGCCCTGGGCGCGCGCCTCGGCGATCTCCTGGGCGATGGCCTGCCGCTCGGTCGTCCGGGCGCGGTGCAGTTCGTCCTTGAGGTTCTGGAGTCCTTCGGCGGTGAGGTAGACGGTAGAGTTGCTCATGGCGAGGTCTCGGTCGGCGCGGCCCGTGCGGGCAGTCCGGGAGGGACAAAAAAGGAGCATCCCGGCAGGTGAGCCGGGATGCACGGGGCCAAGATACGGCCGAAATCGCAGAGGGGCGAGTGCGGTTCTGGCGCGAGCAGCCCACGCAGGGGCCACGCGCGCCAGTCCGGTCAGCCCCGAACCGACGACGAATCCGTCGCCGAACGGCGGGGCGTCGGGCGGCGGCCCGAGGGCGCCGAGAGCACGCGGCGCGCCATCCAGTACGCGTCCTGGTAGTAGCCCTCCGAGAGGTTGGACACGGTCACGCCGCGGCTGGACGAGGCGTGGATAAACTCGCCGTCGCCGAGGTACACGCCGACGTGGCGGACGCTGCGGCGGCGGAAGAAGACGAGGTCGCCGGGGAGGAGGTCGTCCTTGCGGACCGAGACGCCCTCGAACTGCTGCCCGGCCGTCGCACGCGGCAGGTCGACGCCGAGGTTGTCGCGCATGAACGCGCGGACGAAGGCCGAGCAGTCGATGCCGCGGCGCGACTCGCCGCCCCAGCGGTACGGCGTCCCGATCCACGGGCGGCCGGCCTCACGCAGCGACGACGAGATCATCGCGATCCGCTCCGACGACATGGCGCCCGACGACGAGCGGGCGGACGAGCGGGATGAGACGGTCAGGACGGAGTCCGTGCGAACCGTCGAGCGGCGGGTGGGGCGGCGCCGGGGGGCGGCCGTGTCGGGGGCGTCTGCGAGGGACGCGGCCGAGGCGGTCGAGCGAGGCGAGCCCCACATCGGGGCAGAGGATTGGGCCGTCGCGGACGGCGTAAAGGCGGTGAGGGTCAGGAGAGCGCCGGCGAGGACGAGCGAACGCTGAAAGAGCCTGTGCATACCGAGTGGGTGTGTGGCGGTCTTGCAAAGCTACTCGCTGGGTCAGGCCGAGGCGACCCTAGGGCTCAGGAAAAGCCTTATGGCACCGCGCGAGCAGGCATCGCGGGCAGGTATCGGGCACGTCGGACTGCCCTTAAACCCGGTGGCCGGACCGATTTGAGACGAGAGCGTCGCGGCCCGTCTCATTTTTCCACACGGTCCATTTTTCTCCGACACCCCACGCCCCGCGCTCCATCCGGGGCGGAACGGCGCGCGCCAGCGTCGGTACCCTTCCGGTCTCACTCTACCGTTGCATCCCATGCCGTATCCCGAATACCTCGTCGCCCCGATGCGCGAGGAACTGACCCGCCTCGGCGTCCGCGAACTCCGCACGGCCGCCGACGTCGACGCCGCGATGAACGAGGCACAGCGCGGGACGACCCTCGCCGTCGTCAACTCGGTCTGCGGCTGCGCCGCGGCCAACGCCCGTCCGGCTGTCGCGCTCGTCCAGCCGCTCGATGTCGGCCCGGACCGCCAGGTGACGGTCTTCGCCGGCCAGGACCTCGACGCGACGGCGCGCCTGCGCGAGCACCTCGCCGGTATCCCGCCGTCGAGCCCGTTCATGGTGCTCATCAAGGACGGCGACCCGGTCTTCGTGCTGGAGCGCCGCCACATCGAGGGCCGCTCGTCGAGCGCGATCGCAGCTGACCTCCGCGAGGCTTACGCGACCTACTGCGGGCCCGACGGCTCCGCGGCGCCGGACG
>DASWMO010000105.1:0-8235 GCA_036399715.1 Rubricoccaceae bacterium | reverse complement strand
CCGGCAGCCTCGCCGATCAACACACGCTGGAGCTCGATCCGGTTGTTCGTGAAGGCGATGTCGGCCGTGATGGGCTCGTAGACGAGGCCTGTCGCGACGACGCCGAGGCGTCCATCCGTGAGGCGCGCCGTGCCGGCGAGTTCGGGCTGGCCAAACGTCCCCGAGCCGGAGAGGTCGAGGTTGAGTGCGCCGCCGAGGTCCGAGTACGTCCGCGAGTTGAGAAACGGCCGAGCCCACGCGATCGGGAACGAGTCCGCCCGGGCGACGACGCGGATCGCGCCGTTGGGATCGAACTGGCCGGCGTCGAAGCCGCCCGCGAGCGAGATGCGCCGCGGGAGGTCTGCGGAGGCGACGAGCGTCTGGCCGGTCGCGGCCGTGACGGTCGCACCGACGCCGAGGCGGCCGTCCGCGTAGGCGACGGTCGCGTCGAGCGCGCCGACGGAGCCCTCGGACGAGCGGAGGTCGGCCGCGGTGATGCGGCCGTCCAGGATGGGGCTCTCGGCTGTGCCCGTGAGGCGGATGTCGGCCGCGAGGTCGCCGCCGAGGCCGCCGAGGCCCGCGAGGTCCGAGAGCGTCGCGAGGTCGACGCCCTGCGCGGAGATGCGGAAGTCCTGCTCCCCGCCGAAGCGGATGTCGCCGTCGACGGTGAGCCGCTGCGTGCCCGGGGCGTCGCTGCGGACGATGAGGCTGTCGACCGAGACGCCCTCGTCCACGACGACCGTCGTGGGCCGGACGAGGCGCCACGTGACCGAGTCGATGCCAGCGACGGCGCGGTCGAGGCGGAGCGTGAGCGGCTGCCCGGGGTCGTCGCCGATGGCCGGGCGCGGGAGCTGGACAACGGCCGCGAAGTCAAGGTCGCGACGCTCGTCGGCGACCAGGTTGGCTTCAATGGCGAGCGACGGGCGAGCCGTACGGGCGACGGGCGCCCCGGCCACGAGCGTACCGGTGGGCGCACCCGCGAGCGAATCGAGCCCGACCGAGTCCGAGGCGACGACGAAGGTGGCGAGGTCGCCGAGCGTCGCCGTGGCCCGCCCGGCGAGCAGGCGCCGCTCGCCGAACGTGAGGCTGTCGAAGGCCGCGGTCGCCGAGCCCTGCACGGCGCCCTCGGCGAGGGCGTCGAGGCCGCGCGCCGAGAGCGCCGCGCGGTCGACGGTCGCCGCAAGCGTCGCCGTCGCGTGCTGCACGCCGACGGTTCCGGAGACGAGGCCGTCGGCGCCGAGCGTGCCCGCGACGGCGAGCGGCTGTCCGGGCACGCCGGTCGCCGTCAGGTCGAAGGCGCCGCGGCGGAGGGCGAGGTTCTGGCGCGTCGAGTCGCGGAAGGCGTCGAGGCTGCGGATCTCGCCCGCAAGCCGGAAGGCCGACGCAGCGTCGACGTCGAACAGGGCGACGGTCCCGGCGCCGTCGGCCGTCGCGACGTCGGTCCGCACGCTCAGCGTGTCGACGGTCAGCACGCCGCGGGCGAGGGCGAACCGGGTGTCGAGCGTGTCGACGCGCGCGGCGGCGATGGCCGACGTCCGGGTGCGGATGTCGCCCGTGAGCGTCAGCGTCCGCGGGTCCGTACCGCGGCCCGCGATGTCGATGTCCAGCGTGAGGCTCGTGCGCGGGGCGTTGGCGGCGGCGCGGCCGAAGGCGGCGAGGTCGAGGGCGGCCGTCGTGCCACGGATCGCGTAGGACGGCGTCTCGTCGAACGGCCGCGCGTCGAAGCTGGCCTGGACGCGGCCGCCGGTGCCGTCGGCGAGCAGGGCGACGGCCGAGTCGGGCTGGGCGGCACCGGTCGCCTCGCCGAGGACGGCATCGACGGTCCCCGCGGCGCGGCCCGACGCGAGCGTCACGTCGGCGAGGGCCGAGCGGATGCGGGCCCCGTTGAACGTCGACGGCTGGAGCGTCACGACGAGGTCGGCCGTCGCGGTCGGGAGGTTGCCGATGCCCGCGACGCGGCCCGTCGCGCAGCCGGTGAGGTCGGTGTCGAGGGCCGGGTTGGCCGTGAGCCGGCCGACATCGAGGTTGCGGAAACACGTTCCGTCGGCGAAGGCGAAGCTCGGCACCGCGTCGAACGGACGCGTGGTGACGTTGAGCGCGAGGCTGCCGTCGGGCGTGTCGACGGTCCCGGCGACGGTCACGAGGCCCGCCCGCGCGCCGATGCGCAGGTCGGTCGCGTCGACGAAGCGGTCACCGTAGCTCGACGGGCTCAGGCGGACGCGCGCGTCCGCCGTGAGCGTGCGCGGGTCAGTTCCGCGGAGCGTGAGGTCGTAGGCCCCCGAGAGGTCCGAGCGCTGCGCAGGGTTGCCCGTGAGCTGCGCGAGGTCCACGCGGCGGAGCGTCCCGCTGGCCTCGACGGTAAGGGGCTGGTCGAACGGCCGCGTCGTGCCCGTCGCCGTGAGCGCGCCGGCGGCGCCGAGGTCGGCGTCGGCGTCGAAGGCGAGGCGGCCGTTTCGGAGCTGCGCCGTTGCGTCGGCCGAGCCGATCGTGGTCGCGCCGAACGACGACCCGCGGAGGGCGGCCGTCGCGTCGAGCGAGGCGGTCCGGATGTCCGTCCCGACGCCGTTGAGCGTGAACGTGCCCGTGAGGCTCGACGCCTGGGCGGGATTGCCCGTCAGCGCGGCGAGATTCAGGCGCTCGGCGCGGCCCTCCTCGACGGTGTAGCGCAGCGTCGGCTGGCGCGGGTCGACGGTCCCGCCGGCGACGAGGCGTCCGCCGGCGTTGCCGATCGTGACGTCGGCGTCGTACGTGACGAAGCCGGCCTCGACGACGGCGTCCAGGTCGGCGCGGTCGAAGAGGTAGCGGCGCTCGCCGACGGTCACGTCGGTCCGCCCGAGCGACGCCGCGACGGTCCCGAAGAAGGTGTCCACAGACGTTCCCCGGCCCTCGACGGCGACGTCGCCGGCGAGGCGGCCCGAGACGCCCGCGCCGGGCGCGAGGAGCGCGAGGTTGACGTCGCGGGCGCGGCCGCGGACGGCGTACGTCGGGATGCGCTCGAAGGGCCGCGCGTCGCCCTCGGCGACGAGGTCGAGGCCCGGAATGGCGCCGTCGAGGTCGAACGTGACGCGGCCCGCCGAGAAGGCGCCGTCGACGGTGAGTCGGTCGATGCGGCGGCCGCCGGCGGCGCTCTCGCGGAGCGCGACACGGAACGGCCCGTCGAGCGAGCGCAGGCTGGAGCCTTCGAGGCTCACCCGGAGGTCGCCCGTGAGGTCGGCCGCGAGGGCGGGCTTGTGTGTGAGCGCCGCCGGGTTGAGGTGCCGCAGCTGCCCCTCGGCACGGTAGCGGACGGGCCCGTCGGTCGGGCGCGTGAGTTCGCCGTCGAGCGAGACGGAGGCGTCGGGGCCGCCGGTCTCGGAGGCGAGCGAGCCGCGGAGCGCGACCGTGAGCGTGCCGCCGTCGGAGTTGGCCGTCAGGCGCAGGCGCGGGCTGCCGTAGAGGTCGGCGCCGCCGAAGGCGCGCGCGTCGGCGAGCGCGAACGGCGCCGCCTCGATGTCGGCGTCGAAGAGCGGGAGGGCGTCGCCCTGCCGGACGGCCTCGCCGAAGCCGACGCGGCCGGCGCCGCGGACGCGTGTCCCGAGGGTGCTCCGGGCCGCGAAGCGCCGCAGCACGACCTCGCTGCGCGAGAAGCGCCCGGCCGCGGCGATGCCCATGCGCGAGGTGCCGAGCGGCGCGACGGCGACGAGGCGCACGCGGTCGATCCGGCCGTGGAGGCTGTCGGGCTGCGAGACGATGTCGCGGATGTCCGCCTGGACGCCGTCGAGGACGAGCGTCGAGTCGCGGCGCGGGTTGAACCAGTGGACCTCGGCGCGGCCGTTGCGGACCTCGGCCCGCGTGATGAGCACGCTGAACCCGCCGCCCTGCCGGTCGGGGTCGGCCGGGCGGAGCAGGCCGGCGATGTTGAACGTGCCGTCCTCGCGCTGGCGCACGAACACGCGCGGCCCGATGACGGTGAGGTCGCTCGCGGAGAACGTCCGCCGGATGAGCGTCCGCAGCGTGTAGGTCACCTTCAGCGTGTCGACGGCGAGGACGACCTCGCCGCCGCGCTCGACCTCGAAGCCGACCAGGCGCGCGCCGGTCAGGAAGTTGCCGTCGACACGCTCGACGCGGATCGAGGCGTCGCTCGCGAACAGGTTGGCGATCTGCGTGACCGCGACGAGGCGCGCGCGCTCGCGTCCGCCCTCGGTCCCGAGGTAAATCAGGAGCGACCCGGCGACGACCACCAGCAGAATCACGAGCGCCGTCAGCGTCAGGCCGACGCGGCGGGCGGTCACGCGGCGCTTGAGGCGCGCGTGCGGCGTCTCGTCGGGCCCCGGCGGCGGGGCGCCCTGCGTCTCGTCCTCGGGCACGCCCGCGCCGGCGCCGTCCGGGGCGGGGCGGTCGTCGAGCGGGAGCGGAGGCGTGGGGTCGGGCACGAGCGGAAAACGCGAGGCGCGGGCGAGTCGGTGTGTGCGAAACGTGTTCGGGCGCGGGGCGCGCTAGAACGTCTGACCGATGGAGAGATGGAACTGGATGCGGTTCAGGATCGGGTGCGCTGTGATGTCGTCCTCATTGAAGGTCGTGTTGTTCTTTCGAGCGTCGACGTAGCCGCCTGCGCAGGTAGGGACGTCCTCCCGTTCTCCGTCGTCGTCGGCGTCGAAGTCGACGCCCTCGTTGCCGCAGTAGACGTTGGCCGCGTTGCGGAGGTCGAGGTAGGACGGGTTGAGCTTGACGCCGACGGCGAACGACACGAACCCGACGGGCGTGAGGTACTGGATGCCTGCACCCGCCCCGACGCGCACGCCGCCCTCGCGGTCGAGAATGTCCGCGAGTTGGGCGTCGGCGACGTTGCCGGTCGTGCGGAGCAGCAGCGTCGTCGGGACGGTGCTCGGGCGCACGACGCGGCCGGCGTCGACGAACACGCTGGAGCCCCACTGCGGGCCGAGCGGAAGCGGGAGGTTGACCTGCGCCGAGGCCGAGAGCTTGCCGCGCCCGCCGATGCCGGTGTAGTTCACGTCGCCATTGCCGCGCAGCGTCGACAGGCCGGTCTCGGCAAAGCCCGTCGTGTCCGGGGTAACGACGATCGCCTTGGGCCCGAGCAGATTCGTCGCCCAGCCGCGGACGTCCGCCGTGCCGCCGGCGTAGAAGAGGCGGTCGCGAAGAAGAACGTAGTCGCGGCCGGTGTCGACGTTCGTCTCGCCGGACGCCATCAACGTCCCGCCGCTCATGCGAAGCGCAACCCCGATGCGCGCGCCGACGGGTAGGAGCGCGGACACCGAGAGGGCGCCTCGGCCGTAGCTCACGTCGCCGATGGCGCCCGAGAGGGACGGCCGCACGACGGCCCCCGCGCGGGGCTGGAGCGTGTTGTCCAGCCGGCCCCACGTCACATCGAGGCTCGGCACGACGGTCCGCGAGATCAACGAGTCGGTCTGGAGCGCGCCCGAGGGGTCGATGAAGCGGAGTCCCTGCCCGCGTGAGAGGTCCGTGTAGCGCCCGGCGACGCTCGCCGCGGCCGTGCGGAGGCTGGAGCGCGAGTACAGGACTGTCCCGAGCAGCTCGCCCGTCGTGCTGGTCTCGAACTCGTCGTCGCGGAGGCGGTACGACGGCTGAACGATCGCCGAGAGGCGACGGCCGAAAAAGTAGGGCTGCCGCAGCGCCGTCGAGATGCGGTAGTCGCGGATCGGGCCGCCCGAGACGGCGCGCCCGCCGACGCCCAGGAACCCGGTCCGCGCCTCGACGCCGGCCGTGAGCTGCTGGGCGCCGCCGAGCAGGTTGCGGTGCGTCACGCCGAGCCGGCCCGTGATGCCGCCGTCGGAGAAGTAGCCCGCGAAGCCCGTCACGACGCGGCTCGGGCCGCGGCGCAAGCGCACCCGCACGGCGACGGTGGAGTCGCGCGGCTGGTCCGGTTCGAGTTCGACCAGGGCGAGCTGGAACAGGCCGAGGCCGAACAGCTCGCGCTGCCCCTCGCCGAGCTGGCGCGCGTCATAGCGGTCCCCGATCTTGAACGGAAGCTCGCGGAGGATCACGTCTTCGGCGAGGCCCTCGGCGCCTTCGATGGTGATCGTCTCGTAGCGCGCCCGCGGCCCGGCCGTGACCTTGACGCGCACGCGCGCCCGGAGGCCGGTCGAGTCGACGAACTGCTCGACGCCGGCGTCGGCGAAGGCGTAGCCGCGCTGGCGCAGCCACGCCAGCGTCGCCGTCTGGAGCGCGAGCAGGCGGGCCTCGGAGAGGCGCTCGCCGACGCGGACGGCCGGCCGCTCGGTGAAGTCTGCCCAGTCCTCGCGCAGCTCGGCCTCGAGCTGCTCCTCGGCCGTCTGTCGGCCCGGGCCGGCGAACGTCAGGCTGTCCAGCAACCGCGGCGGGCCCTCCACGACGACAAACGTGACGCTAGCGAGGTTGGCCGACGAGTCCAGCTCCGCCTCGTAGTCGACGGCCGCCAGCGGGAAGCCGTTGCGGCCGTAGTAGCGCTCCAGGCGGACGACGTCTTTCTGGACCTCGACGGGCCGGAACGGGTAGATGCCGGCCTCGCCGGGAAACAGGTCGAAGCGCCGCTGGAGGCGGTCGAGAAACCGCGGCGGGACGGTCGCGAGCTGGGTTTGCAGGTCGGCGACTTCGAGCGTCTGCGTATCGTCAAAGCGGAAGCTGACGCGGCCGACCTCGGTCTGGTCGTTGACGAGCGCGAGCGGCGCGTCCTGAGCCGAGGCTGTGCGCGCGCCGAGGCTTGCGACCGCGCAGAGCACGGCCGCAGCAGCATAGCGAGCGGCGGGAGAGAGAGAGATGGTCACGCGAGGCGACGCCAGGAATGGAGGTCCGGAGGCGCGGGAGCCGCCGTGCCGGAATATGTCCAAGCTACGGTGCGACCGTGCGGGCTGCGCCGAGGCCCGCATCGGGCGCGACGCTCGGTTCAGCACCGGGCGCTACGCCATCCGCCGGCACGTCCTCTGCATCGGCCTCGGCGCCTCGGCGCCTCCGGTAAGCCGCCGCGCGGTGCTTGCGGACGGCATCCGGGACGGTCCGCCGCTCGTGGAGCGACGTGACGACGGCTCCGGCGATGAGGATCATGCCCGAGAAGTAGATCCAGAACACGAACGCGAGCACGAGCCCGAAGACGCCGCCGAGGCCGCCGAGTGTCTCGCCGGCCGCGTCGTACCGGTCGAAGCCGCCGACGGTCGTGGCGTAGATGGCGAAGCCATTCTTGGCGGCCTCGAACAGCAGTGACCCGACGGCCGCGCCGACGAGCGCACTCCGCCACGGCGGGTGCGGGCGTGGCACGAACATGTAGAGTTGCCAGAGCATGCCGAGCGTAAGCAGGTACGGCACGACGAGCGCAATCGCACGGACGGTCCACTGCCCCGCCGCACGCGCCGTCTCGGGGTCCAGCCCGACGAGGGCGGCCATCGCGCCGCTGCGGGCCGTGAGCACGCTAACGGCGATCGTCAGCGCGAACGAGAGCACGAACAGCGACCCGACCTGAAGCACCATCCGGAGGTCGAAGGCGTAGCCTGGCAGCAGCCCGCGCTCGTGGTGCCGCCCCGGCCCCATCGCGACGCCGATGACGTAGCGCAGCGTCGAGAACAGCGTCACGACGGTCACGAGCAGGGCCACGCCGCCGACGAGCGTGACTGCCCCGGACGCCTGCTGGAGCTGAAACACGAGTTCGATCAGGGCGTCGCTCTGGCCGGCCGGCAGAAACGACCGCAGGAATGTCGCGACGGTCGCGAACGGGTCGCCCTGACGCAGCACGAGGCCGAAAATGCCCGTCGCGAGCAGGATCAGCGGCAGCAGCGTCACGAGCACCTTGAACGCGACGGCCTGCGCCCACAGAAATGCCGGCTGCGTCGCGAAGGTCTTCAAGAGCCCGCCGCCGTAGTACGTGGGGCCCGCGAGCGCACGGCGAGCCGGGGGGGCAAATCGGCGGAGCATGGCAGCGGGAAACGGGAGGGCCGATGGTACGCCGGGCGCGCCGAGTCGTGCCGGCCGGACAGAGATGCGGGGCGGCGTCCCGAAGGAGGCCGCCCCGCAGGGGGTGCCCGGACGTCCGGCTAGCGGATGACCGTGACGGTCTGCGTGAGCACGTCCGCGCCGGCCGTCAGGCGCAGCACGTACACGCCCGGCGCGAGGCCCGCCGTCTGGAGCGTCGCCGACTGCGCGCCGGCCGCGGCGCCCTGCGCGACGACGGCGACCTCGCGGCCGAGGACGTCATAGAGCGCGAGGCGGACGTCCTGTGCCGTCTCGGTCGAGAAGCGGACCTGCGCCGCGCCGCGGAGCGGGTTGGCGACG
>DASWMO010000104.1:0-9461 GCA_036399715.1 Rubricoccaceae bacterium | reverse complement strand
TGGAGAGCGGCACAGTGCCTGAGGCGACCGCCGCGTCGGCGAGGACGGCGACCGTCCGGCCGAGCGCGTCGACGAGGCGCACGCGGACCTGCTGGGACTCGGCCACGCTCAGCGTGAGCGTGGCCGACGAGCGGACCGGGTTCGGCGACGGTGCGCCGAGCACGAACGCGGCGTCGGACGGAGCGCCCTCCGCGGCCGTCGCAAGCCGCTCGAATGTGAACGTGCCGACGGGTGCGCCGGCCACGAACGGCGCGGTCCCGAGCAGCGCGATCGCCTCGCGCGGGAGCGTGTCGGCGTCGGGGGACGTGTAGGCCACGCCACTGTCGGTCCCGGCATCGTAGGCTGCGAGCGGGACGACGGCATGGTCCGGCCAGGCCCCGTTCACGCGCAGGTCGAGGCCGTGCACGCCGACGAACCAGTCGGGGCTCGGCGCGAGCATCGTCACGAGCGTGAGGAGCGGGTGCTCGGGCGACACACTAAGGAACGTCTCGGCACTGCCGGGGGAGACGGGCAAGTCCTGACCGACATGACCGGGCAACGCCTCAGGCATCGCGGCCGTGAACTCCTGCATCAGTGCGGCGAACCGTCCGCGTTCGGCCATCTCCTCAATCGCCGTCGATGCCAGTTCGCCGGGCGTCCAGAATGACACCGCGGCCGCGTGCGCCGTCCCGACGAGCTGCGAGAAGTGCGCGTTCGCCGGGAAACCGGCCGGGTGCGTCGCCGCGCTCCACGTGCTCTCGAACGTCACCCGGTAGGTGGCACCGCCTTGCGCGCTGGCAGGGGCCGCGAGGACGGCGAGCGTCAGCAAAAGAGCACGCATTGGACCGAAGAGGAAGATCAGTCCGCAAACGCTTCCATTACAGATCGGTTCGCAACTCGCGCGCCACGGCCCGTGCCGCGCGTGAGGCGGCGAGGGCATAGCCGCGGCCCGACGAGGCGCCGAAAATCGCTCGTCCGACATTGACCAGCACGGGCCCGTCCGCGTTGGCGGCCATTACGTCGGCGGCACTCCCGCCCTGCGCACCGACGCCGGGCACGAGAAACGGGACGTCCGGGTGCTCGGCCCGCAAGCCCGCGAGGCGCCCCGGCCGCGTCGCGCCGACGACGAACCCGATCTCGCCGGGCATTCCCTCGGCGGCCCGGACGGCCATCCGGGCGACGTGGCGGTACAGCGGCTCGCCGTCGATGTCGAGGGTCTGCACGTCGTCCGCACCCGGATTGGACGTGGCCACGAGCGCGAACGCACACCGGCCGGCGCACAGCGGACCATCGAGGAACGGCGCGAGGCTGTCGGCGCCCATGTACGGCGCAACCGTCGCGGCGTCGCTGGCGAACCCGGCGGGCGGCTCGGCGAAGAGGGCGCGGGCGTAGAGCCGGCCCGTGTGTCCGATGTCGCCGCGCTTGCCGTCGAGCACGAGCAGGCGGCCCGTCGCGCGGACGTGCGCGCATACGTCGGCCAGAGCGTGGGCGCCGTCCGGGCCGAGGGCCTCGAAGAAGGCGAGGTTGGGCTTGAAGGCTGCCGAGACCTCGGCCGTCGCATCCGTTATTGCAACACAGAACGAAACCACGCCCCGGACGTCCTGCGGCACGCCGTCCGGCATCCGGTCCGGGTCCAGCCCCACACACAGCACCGACCCAGCGTCGCGGACGGCCGCGCGCAACCGGGCTGAAAATGGAATGGGCGGCAGGGCCGAAGCGGGCACGCGGGCAGGGGGGGGCGCGTCCCCAATCTCGCCCCGTCGTCCGGATCTGCGCCGCCCGAGCGGGCGTCCGGTTCTTGCCGGAACCGCTTCCGGGCACGCGAACGCGCCCGTAGCTTGCGCGTACGACCGTCCATTTCCTCCCGACACCCCGACCTGCTATGTCCGTCCTCTCCACCATGAAGGGCGTCGCGGCCCGCGATCAGCAGATGATCCGCGAGACCGAGACGATGTTCGGCCCCGAGCCCGAGTCGATGGGCTTCATGAAGAACCTCTTCTGGGGCCGCATCCGCGAAGACCTCGTCTTCCCGTACCCCGAGGTGTCGGACGCCGAGACCGTGAAGACCGAGGCGCTCCTCGCCGAGCTCAACCAGTACCTCGACCACGAGCACCCGCGCGTTGAGATCGACCAGGAGCAGCACATCCCCGAGTGGGTCATCAAGCGGCTCTTCGACATGGGCGTGATGGGGATGACGGTCCCCGAGCAGTACGGCGGGCTCGGGCTCAGCGTGGCGAGCTACAACCGCGTCCTCGAGGCCATCGGGCGGCGGTGCGGCTCGACGGCCGTGATGGTCTCGGCCCACCAGTCCATCGGCTGCAAGGCCCTCATGCTCTTCGGGACCGACGAGCAGAAGGAGCGCTTTCTGCCGAAGGTCGCCCGCGAGTACCTCTCGGGCTTCTGCCTGTCGGAGCCGCAGGTCGGCTCGGACGCGGCCGGCCAGCAGACGCGCTGCGAGTGGAACGAGGCCGAGGGCGTGTACATCCTGAATGGCGAGAAAAAGTGGATCACCTCGGGTGCGCTCTCGGGCCTGCTCACGGTGATGGCCAACCAGATGGTCACGGACCCGAAGACGGGGAAGGAGAAGAAGGTCGTGACGGCGCTCATGGTCACGCCGGACATGCCGGGTGTGACGTTCTTCCAGAAGAACCGCTCCAAGACGGGCATCCGCGGGACGTGGCAGGCGCGCATCCGCTTCGAGAACGTCCGCGTGCCGAAGGAGCTGCTCCTCCACCGCGAGGGCCAGGGCCTCAAGGTCGCGCTGACGTGTCTCAACTACGGCCGCTGCACGCTCTCGGCCGGCGTCTCGGGCGCGGCCAAGCAGGCCGCCGAGCAGGCGACGAAGTGGGTCCAGACGCGGCACCAGTTCAACCGCCCGCTCGCCGACTTCGAGCTCGTCCAGCAGCGGGTCGCGCTCATGCACGCGACCGTCTTTGCGATGGACGCGATGCTGTACATGACGTGCGGCATGCTGGACCGCCACGACGCGGACATCATGGTCGAGACGGCGGCGTGCAAGTACTTCTGCTCCGAGGAGGGCTGGGTCGTGATCGACGCCGCGATGCAGGTCATGGGCGGCGAGGGTTACGTGACCGAGAACGAGTTCGAGCGCCTGTGGCGCGACAACCGCATCCACCGCATCGTCGAGGGCTCGAACGAGGTGATGCAGTCGTTCATCTTCGCCTACGGCGGCAAGCAGCTCGCCGAGCACATGCTCGGCGTCCTCAACACGGTCCAGTGGGACGACGAGCAGTCGTTTCAGGACAACGTCTCGCGGATCCTCGGCGGAGCCTTCAAGCCGGCAACGATCAAGGCCGGCACGCCGCTTGCGACCGAGATCTTCCTCGGCAAGAAGGTCGCTGCGCCGGCCCTGACGCGCGTCCACCCGAGCCTGCGCTCGTTCGCGGACCGGTTGGCAGGCCATGTCCAGACGCACACGCGCGAGTTCAAGCTCATCTCGAAGCGGATGGAGGAGCAGATCGTGACGGCCCAGGCCACGCAGGCGCGCCTCGCCGACTCGGCGACGCAGATGTTCGCGTGGGCCTGCGTCCTCTCGAAGCTGGACCAGATGATCGCCAACGGCGTCGCGGGGCCGGAGTGGGAGCACGCGAAGGCGTCGGGCCTGCACTTTATGGACCTCGCCCACGAGCGGATCACGCGCAACGTCCGCGAACTCTCGCGCAACCCCGACGCGTCGATGCGCCGCGCGGCGGCGGCGGCCTACGCCTACATGGACACCAAGCCGAACGCCGAGTTCTACGTCCACGAGTCGTCTCCGACGCACGGCGGCACGGGCCACCCCGTCTCGGAGGCATTTATCAAGCAGTTCCCCGAAACCGGTGAGCCGTACGTGCCCACGCCAGAGGGAGGAACGGGCGACGGGGCGGGTGACGGTGCGAGCGTCCGAACGGCGAAGGCCTGAGGCCCGCCCGGTTCAACTTGCGAGGCCCGACGCGAACGTTCGCGTCGGGCCTCGCCCCGTTTAGGAGGTGCGCTGCCTGCGGACCTGCTCGCGGACCGCGTGCAGCACGGTTCGAGTCTCGCGCGTGATGCGCGCATGCGGCCCGTGCGTCCGCGTGAGAGTTGCCGTGGCGCGCTCCAGCAGCGGGAGCGCCTCGGCGGGACGGCCCGTCTGCGCGAGCGCCTCGCCGAGCGTCCGCTCGGCGTCGGCGAGGAGCCACGTGCTGGGCCCGAGCGCGGCGCGGCGCGCGGCGACGGCGGGGCGCGCGAGCGCGAGCGCCCGGCGGGCCTCGCCCCGGGCGAGCAGAAACCGCGCGTACGGCACGAGAACGTAGGCCGTGTACGGGTGCTCGCGGCCCCAGATGGCTTCGTGGGCGGCGAGCGCGCCGGCGTAGTCCGCCTCGGCCGGCCGGCCGGCGGCGTCGAGCGCACAGGCGAGGTTGTAGCGGGCGTAGGCTGTCGCGCCGTGGGCCTCGCCGAAGACGGCCCGTGCGGTCGTGTACGCCTGTTCGGCCTCCGCGACGGCCTCGGCATGCCGACCGAGCCCGCGGAGGACGGCCGAGCGGTTCGAGCGCGACGTGAGGACGGCGAGCGACGAGTCGCCCCCGATGGTGCGCCGCAGCGCGAGGGCGCGGTCGGTCAGTGCGAGGGCTTCGCCGAGGGGCCCGCCGCGGTCTTCGAGCAGCTTGGCGAGATTGCTCAGGCTCAGCGCCACGAGCGGGTGGCGCGGCCCGAGCCACCGCTCGCGGGTGGCGAGCGTGGCCCGCTCGAACGCTTCTGCGTCGTCGTACGCCCCGCGGCGGTAGGCGAGGATCGAGAGCACGCTCTGGACCTGAGCGGCTTCGAGGGCGGCCGCCGAATCCGGCGGGGTGCCGACGAGGCCATCCGCGGTCCGAAGGGCTTCGCGTGCGAGGTGCTCGGCAGTGGCATAGTGCGTCCGCTGGTTCTCGGTCCACGCGAGGCGGGTGAGCAGGTGCGCCGCAGGGAGGGAACGCCGGCCGGAGAGACGCTCCGTGATCGCGAGCGCCTCGCGCTGGAAGGCCGCCGCCGAGTCCAGCGAGCCGCGCTCGGAGAGGACGCTCGCCAGCTCGCTGAGGATATCCGCCGACTCGGAATCGTCGGCGCGTCCGAGCGAGCGCCGGAGCGCGAGCGCGCGGCGCAGCAGCGGCTCCGCCTCGCTGTAGCGCGTCAGGCCCGCGTACGCGTCCCCGACCGTGTACAGCAGCGCCGCCTCGATGTCAGGATGATCCGCAAACTCCGCCGGAATGCGGCGGCCAGCAGCCCCGAGCACCTCGACGACCGTCACGTCGCCCCGGCCGGTCGAGAGCGCGTCGGCCTGGGCGAGTAGCTCGCGCAGGAAGTCGGTCGTGGCTTCGGAGCGGTCGCGCTCGCGGACGACGCGGCGGTTCTGGACGGCGAGCGCCACGGCCGATGCGGTGAGAACGGCCGCGACGAGGGCCGCCCCGGCGACGCCGGTGCGATGCCGCCGCACGAACGCGAGCGTCCGGTAGCGGGCCGTCCCGCGGCGCGCGCGAACGGGCAGGCCGGCGAGCGACCGCCGGACGTCGTCGGCGAAGGCGTCGGCCGTGGCGTAGCGCTGCTCGGGCGCTGCTCGGAGGGCCTTGAGGACGACCGCGTCGAGGTCGCCGCGGAGGCGCCTCGCGAGTGCTGCGGGCGTCGCGGCGCGGGCTGCGGCGAGGGCCTCGGGCGTCTGTGGCTCGCCGCCCCGCCGCACGGACGGCGCGGAGACGGCGAGGCTCGGGCGCCCGGTCGCGGCCGCCGTGCCGGTCCCGGCTGCGCCGGCGGGCCGGCGGCCCGTGAGCAGCTCGTGGAGGAGCGCGCCGAGCGCGTACACGTCGGCCGCGGTCGTGACTGTGCCACCGGCGATCTGCTCAGGCGCCGCATAGGCCGGCGTGATCATCCGCCCGCCGGTCGTCGTCAGGTCCGCGTCGGGCGTGAGCAGGCGCGCGACCCCGAAGTCGAGCAACTTCACGCAGGGGCGTCCAGACTCCTCGGTCACGAGGACGTTGGACGGCTTGAGGTCGCGGTGGACGACGAGGTGCCGGTGCGCGTACGCGACGGCCTCGCACGTCTGCACGAACAGCCTGAGGCGCTCCTCGACGCTCAGCCGGCGCGCGTCGGCAAAGTCTGTGATTGGCTCGCCGTCGACGAACTCCATCGCGAGGTACGGCCGGCCGTCGGGCGTCCGGCCTCCGTCGACGAGGTGCGCGATGCCGGCATGGTCGAGCCCGGCTAGGAGCGCCCGCTCGCGCGCGAACCGGGCGACGACGTCCGCCGAGTCCATCCCGCGTCGGACGACTTTCAGGGCAACCGTCTGCGCGTAGAGGCCGTCGGCGCGCTCGGCGCGGTAGACCGTTCCCATGCCGCCGCGGCCGGCTTCGGCGACGACCGCCCACGGCCCGACGCGCGTCCCGGGCGCGAGGTCATCGGCGTCGGGTGCGTCGGGAGGGGCCGGGTGCTCGCGCGCGAGCTGGCCGAGTAGGTGCGTGCACAACCCCGCGGGCGGCTCCAGCAGCGTGTCTGCGCGGGCGTCGGCGTCGAGCAGGCTCTGCACCTCGGCGCGGACAACGGGGTCCGCGGCGGCGAGGAGCGCGGCACGCTCGCCCGGTCCGGCGTCGACGGCCGCGAGAAACAGTTGGTCGGCGAGGTCGAAAGGGTCGGGCATAGGGTCCTAGCGGAATTGCAGGCCCGGTCGGTCAGCCGTGCGCGCTACGCAGCCGTCATCTCGCGCGTGAGCCACGCCCGCGCGAGCCGCCAATCGTCCTTCACGGTCGACGGTGAGACGCCGAGGGCCTCCGCCGTCTCCTCGATCGTGAGCCCGCCGAAGTAGCGGCACTCGACGACGCGCGCCTGCCGCGCCGAGCGCACCGTGAGCCGCGTCAGAGCCTCGTCGAGTTCGATCAAGGTCTCGTCGCGGACCGGCGCCGCGACGCGCTCCAGCAGCGCGGCGCCCCCGTCCACAGCTCCGTTCGGGGCGCCTCCCGCCGCGGCGTCGAGCGAGAGGGCGGTCCCGTCGCCGCGCTTGGCGGCCCGCCGCGCCCGCGCCCAGTCCACGAGCAGCCGCCGCATCACCGACGACGCGACGGCGAAAAAGTGCGCCCGGTCCTGCCACCCGACTTCCGCGCCGTCGACGAGGCGGAGGTAGGCCTCGTGGACGAGGTCAACGGTCGCGAGCGTGTGACCCTCCCGCTCGTGTCGCAGCCGCTCATGCGCCATCCGCAGCAACTCGGCGTAGACGAGCGGCAGCAGCGTGTCCGCGGCGGCCTCGTTGCCCGCCGACATCTCGACGAGCAGGCGCGTGACGTCCGGGGGCGGGGAGGGCATGTTGGAACCGATGGAGGCCACACCGGGCGAAACCAGAGCAGAGCCGCTCCCTGGACGGGCTGCGCCACATGGTGTGCAAAATAGCGTGCGAGCCGTCCGCCCGGTCCGGGGGAATCTTCCGCTAAAGAGGAGTCCACCTTCCCCTGACGCCCATGTCCCGTTTTGTCACCACCACGGCCGCTCTCGCAGCCCTGTTGATCGCCTCGGCCGCCTCGGCCCAGACCGCGACCGTCCAGATCGTCGACGGCGCGGCCGCGCTCGACGGGTTCGACCCGATCGAGCTGTACATCAACCAGCCCTCTACCTCGACGACGCCGAACGCCGTCATCGAGTACCCCAACGGGACCCCGATCCCGATCTCCGTTCCCGCCAACCAGACGATTTCGGTCCGGGCGCGCCTGCAGAACCCGCCTCCGAACCCGGCCATCCCGCGCGAGACCACGGTCACGGGCACGATCCCCGAAGGCTGTTTCAAGGTGACGCTGACCGGCGTCCCGCCTCAGCTCGTCGCGTTCTTTGCCCAGAACCCGGAGGGCATCCCGACGGCCCTCCGCCAGATCGTCGCGCCGGTCCCGTGCGGCGCGCCGCGCCTCGTCGATGTCGGCGTGTTCGTCGTGAACGCGGTCACGGACAGCCCGTCGATCCGCGTCGTCGAGCGGGCGAGCGGCCGGGTGGTCGCGTCGAGCGTCGCCTTCGGGAGTGCATCGGCGCCGGTCGCGTTCGCTGCTGGCGTCTACACGTTCGACGTGTTCCAGGCCTCCAACGGCCAGCCACTCCGGGCGTTCACGATGGATCTCAATGACGAGGCCGGGCAGGTCGTCCAACTCACCTACGCGGGCTTCGTCACCCCGTCGGCGAACCAGAACGGCCCGGCGATCACGCTCGTCGCCGTCGACGCGAGCGGACAGGGTGAAGTCGGGACTGGAGGCGTGGTCGCGGGCGAGGCGGCACCGGTCTCGACCGGGCTCGCGCTCGCGGCGGTGTACCCGAACCCGACGACGGGCCTCGCGTCCGTCTCGTTCACGACAGACCGCGCCGTCGACGTCCGCGTGACCGTCCTCGACGCGCTCGGCCGCGAGGTCGCGGTCCTGGCCGACGGCGCAGTCGGGGCCGGCACCCACGAGGCGGCGTTCGACGCCCACCGGCTCGCCCCCGGCGCCTACGTCGTTCGCCTCGCCGCGGGCGCGGACGTGCGGACCGGCCGACTCACGGTCGTCCGCTGACGCGAGCCGCCTCTCCGCCGGCCGGCGGTGCCCCGGGTCCAACCGGTGGCGCCGCCGGCCGTTTCGTGTGGGCACTGCCGGGCCGGAACCGTGAACGGGTCGGGAAGGCGCGGGAGGCCACCGTCGGGCGGCGTGCAGCCGGGTATCTTGGCCGAAACACGAGGGACCGCAGTGGCACAGACTTCCGAGAACGGCTTCGAGCGGACGACGCTCTCCTCCGGCGTCCGCGTCGTCACCGAGACGCTCCCCGCGGCCCTGACGGCGGCCGTCGGCGTGTGGGTGGACGCCGGGTCGCGCGATGAAACCGACGCCGAGGGCGGGATCACGCACTTTCTGGAGCACATGGTGTTCAAGGGGACCGCCCGCCGCCCGGGTCACCTCATCAACCAGCGCATGGAGGCCGTCGGGGGCTACCTGAACGCGTTCACGTCCAAGGAGCACACGTGCTTCTACGCGAAGGGCCTCGCCGAGCACGCCACGCGCGCGCTCGATACGGTCCTGGACCTCGTGACCGCCCCGACGCTCCCCGAGCGCGAGATCGAGAAGGAGAAGGACGTCGTCGTCGAGGAGATCAAGATGTACGAGGACGCGCCGGACGACCAGATCTTCGACCTCGTCGAGGCCGCCGTCTACCCCGGGCACGCCCTCGGCCGGCCGGTCATCGGGACGCCCGAGTCGGTCCGCTCGTTCACGCGCGACGGCCTGGCCGCCTACCTCGGGCGCCACTACACGCCGGACCGCCTCGTGATCGCGGCCGCGGGCAACGAGACGCACCGCCAGATCGTCCGCGCGGCCGAGCGCCTGCTCGCCGACTTCGACCGCGCGCCCGGGGGCGTCTCGCGCACGGCCCCGGACGGCTACACGCCGCAGACGGTCACGCTGCACCGCCCGACGACGCAACAGGCGCACCTCGTCGTGTCGGCGCCGGGCCTCGGCGCGCACGACGAGCGCCGG
>DASWMO010000103.1:0-10710 GCA_036399715.1 Rubricoccaceae bacterium | reverse complement strand
AGCGCCCCGAGGCCGACTGGGATCCGCTCGTGTCCGACGTCGAGCGCGTGCTCGCGGCGCACATCGCGCCGGGCTGACGCATGTCGGCACGGATGTGAGACGATCTTGTGATGCTTCGCCTCGCGTCCATGCGCCACTCTGCCGCCCTGCTCCTGCTCGCCGCCAGCGCGACCGCCTCGGGGTGCGGCACGCCGGCCCGCGAGGGGGTGACGGGCGCCGTCGTGACGGGCGTCGTCGTGGAGCGGCTCCCGCTTGAGACGGCGTGGGATGGGTCGGTCTCGCCCAACCCGCCCGACATCTACGTCGACGTCGTCGACGGCGCGCCGCCGGGGCCCCTCGGCTACCGCAGTGTCCTCGCCCGGACGCAGGTCGCCGAGAATGTCACGTCTGGCGCCCTGCCGCTGAGGCTTTCCATGAGTTCGTCGACCCCACTCACGGTCCGTGCACCGCTGCGCATCGTCGTCGCGGACCACGACTCGGGCGGCTTCGACGACGACGACGACCTGTTTATCGCTGAGATCGCGTCGCTGGCGTCGCGCGTCGGCGACGCCGCAGCCGGCGACACGACCGCGCTGCGCTTCGGCGACGGCGGGACGCGCCTCCGCGTCTCGGTCCGCTGGCAGTAGCACGACTGGCCGGCCGCGCGTGACGCCACGGTGTCAGCCGCGCGTCGCAGACTATGGCCCGTAGCTTGCCCCGCCCTTCCGTGCCCGCCGTGACCGACGCCCCTGCCCCGCCCCGCCCCGGTCCGGGTTCACCCGGTGCTGCCGACGCCTTTGCGCCGGGCGCCGCCGTCGAGACGGCGTTGCAGCGGCACTTCGGCTTCGGCGCGCTGCGGCCGGGCCAGGAGGCCGCGCTGCGGCCGGTCGTCGAAGGCCGCGATGCGCTCATTGTGATGCCGACCGGCGCCGGCAAGAGCCTCATATACCAGCTCGGGGCCCTCCTGCTGCCGCGCGGCGTGACGGTCGTCGTGAGTCCGCTCATCGCACTCATGAAGGACCAGGTGGACGCGCTCCGCGCACGCGGCATCGCGGCCGCGTTTGTCAACTCGTCGCAGAGCCAGGCCGAGCAGCGCGAGGTCCTCGACGACCTCCGCGCCGGGCGCCTCACGATGATCTACGCCGCTCCGGAGCGCCTCCGCGTTCCGTCGTTCGCGCGGACGCTCCGCGAGGCGCACGTCGGCCTCCTCGCCGTCGACGAGGCGCACTGCGTGAGCCAGTGGGGCCACGACTTCCGGCCGGATTACCTCCACGTCGCGTCCGCCCGCGAGGCGATGGGCAACCCGCCGTGCGTCGCGCTCACGGCCACGGCGACGCCGCGCGTCCAGAAAGACATCGCGGCCCAGCTCGCCCTCCGCGACCCCGAGCACCTCGTGACGGGCTTCAACCGCCCGAACCTCTTTTTCGAGGTCCGCTCGACGCCCGGCGCGGCCGAGAAGAAGCAGGCCCTCGCCAGCTTCCTCGCCGAGCACGAGGGAGAAGCGGGCCTGTTCTACGTCTCAACACGCAAGGAGGCCGACATGCTCATGCGCCTCGTCCGCGAGGTCTCAGGCCGTCCGTGCGAGATGTACCACGCCGGCCTGCCAGATGCTGAGCGCAGCGACGTGCAGGAGCGCTTTCTGACGGGCCGCCTGGACCTCGTCGTCGCGACGAACGCGTTCGGGATGGGCGTCGACCGCGGCGACGTGCGCTTCGTCGCCCACTGGGCGATTCCGCCGAACCTCGAATCGTATTACCAGGAAGCCGGCCGCGCCGGGCGCGACGGGAAACCCGCGACGGCTGTCCTCTTCTACGCCCCGCAGGACCGCATGCTGCGCGAGTGGTTTATCGAGCAGCAGGCGCCGAAGCTGGACGACGTCCGCGCGCTCTACCACGCCATCGAGCGCCGCGCGGACGACGACGACCTCTCGCGCGGCGAGCCCGACGAGGTGTCCGAGGCCGCCGGCCGCCACCCCGTCGGCGGGCGCGTCGCGCTGAGCATCCTGGAGCGGTCGGGCCTCGCCGAGCGCCTCGACGACGAGGGCCAGCGCCGCGTGTGGCGCGTCCACCCGTGGCAGGAGCGCGAGGCGCGGGCGGCGCTCGCGCGTTCGGACTCGCACTCGGACGGCAAGACGGCCGAGTTGCAGTCCATCGTGAGCTACGCCCAGACGGGGGACTGCCGCCGGCGGACGATCCTCGACCACTTCGGCGACGACGCCGCGACCGATGTGGCGCCCGAGATCTGCTGCGACGCGTGCGTGATGCAGGGCCGCCTGCGCGCGCGGCCGGACGAGATTCCTGCCTTCGATCAGATGACGATGAGTGGCCGCATCGGCATCGGCCTGCTCGACGCCGTCCGGCGGATGACGTGGCCCGTCGGGCGCCTTACGATGTCCAAGATCCTTGCCGGATCCCAGGCGAAGGGCATGGACAAGTACCTCCGGCACCCGTATTTCGGACGGCTCCAGACGCTCGGGCAGGCCGAGGTGGACCGGCTCTACAAGCAGCTCCTGCTCACGAACTACCTGCGCCTCGGTGGCGGCGAGTACCCGGTCGTCGAGTTGACGCCGCTCGGCGAGCAGGCGCTCGCGCACCGCGAGGACGTCGGGCTGGACGTGCGCGCGTTCGGCACGCCGGGCCCGCGCGGCGCCTCCCGCAGCGGAGCCGCCGGGAGTGCGCCCGAGCAGACCCTCGACGCCGACGGCGAAGCGCGCTTCGAGATTCTCCGCGCGTGGCGGACGGAGCAGGCCCGCGACCGCGGCGTGCCGCCGTACGTCGTCTTCTCGGACAAGACGCTCCGCGCGCTCGCCGCCTCACGCCCGCGCTCCCAGGACGCGCTCCTCGCCGTGCCGGGCATCGGGCCGGGCAAGGCGGACCTCTACGGCCGCGAACTCCTCGCCCTTCTCGCCTGACCCCTGCCATGCGCCGCCTGTTCGTTCTTCTCGCGCTCGTCGCGCTCGCGCCTTCCAGTCTCGCACAGGATGCGCAGCAGGACGCACCCGTCGATCCGGTCGTGCTCGTCGTTCACGGCGGCGCCGGGGCGCTGCGGCGCGGCGCCTACACGCCCGAGCAGGACGCCGCCCTCCGCGCGGCCATTGCCGACGCGCTCCGGGCCGGCCACGCCGTCCTCACGGACGGCCGCCCCGCGCTCGACGCGGTCCAGACCGTCATCGAGCGCCTCGAAGACGACCCGCAGTTCAACGCCGGCCGCGGTGCTGTCCTCGCGTCTGACGGGACGGTCCGCCACGACGCCTCGGTCATGGACGGCGCGACCGGCATGGCCGGCGCTTCGGCCGGGACCCGAACCGTCCGGCACCCGATTCGCCTCGCCCGAATGGTCATGGAGCGCTCGCCGCACGTGATGCTCGCCGGCGACGGCGCCGAGGCCTTCGCACGCGAGAACGGCCTCGAAACGATGCCGCCCGAGTGGTTCGTCACGCCCCGGGCCCGTGCGGCCCTCGACGCCGTTCAGGCCCGCGAGCGGTCCGAGGCTGGCGCGCTCGCCCCCGGCGCGCGGCCGTCCGCGCCCGAGCCGTGGCAGATGACGGGGACGGTCGGCGCCGTCGCGCTGGATGCTGCCGGTCACCTCGCCGCCGGCACGTCCACGGGCGGCATGACGAACAAGCGGTGGGACCGCATCGGCGACACGCCGGTCGTCGGCGCGGGCACGTTCGCCTCGGACGCGACGGTCGGGGTGAGCGCGACCGGCCACGGCGAGTTCTTTATCCGACTGTCCGTCGCCCACGACATCCACGCGCGTGTGGCCTACCTCGGCGAGACGGCGGCCGACGCCGCGGACCACGTCGTCCACGAGACGCTGAGCGGGGCTGGCGGCACGGGAGGCGTAATCGTCCTCGACCGCGCCGGTCATGCCGCGACGCCGTTCAACACGGATGGCATGATCCGCGGGACGGTCACGCGCAGCGGTCGTGTCGAGACGGCGATCTACGCCGATGAGCCGCTCGGACAGGCAGCCGGTCGCGACGCGAGGTAGGGTCCATTACCGCACGACGACGAGGCGCAGCGCCGACGCGTCGGGGACGACGGCGAAGTAGGTCCCGGCCGGCACCTCGGGGACGCGGACCGTCGCCTCGGCGGCACCGGCCGGAACGGTCCACTCGGCGACGCGGCGCCCGAGCAGGTCCACGAGCGACACCGTCACGGCCTGCGTCACGCCCGAGGCGACGGTCAGCCGCAGCGACCGGCCCGGACGGGCGACGTTCGGCGTGAGGCGCCACTCGCTCGGGACGCCGGGCGCGGGCGCCTCGGTGTTGGTCGCCGTGAATGCGCGGACGGCGTCGATGACGCCCCAGCCGAGCTCGTTCGTCGGGGTCGTGCTCTGGCTCGCCGTCGCGCGGAGCGCGTCGCGAACCTGGATCGGCGTCAGGCTCGGGCGCGCGCCGAGCATCTGCGCGACCACGCCAGCGACCATCGGCGTCGCGTAGGACGTGCCGTTTCCGAACTCCTGCCCGCCCCCCGGCTCGGCGACGTAGACGCCGACTCCGAGCGCGGCCACGTCGGGCTTGATGCGCCCGTCGAACGTCGGGCCGACCGACGAGAAGCTCGCGCGCGTGCCGCTGATCGTCGACGCGCCGACGGTGATGACCGAGTCGGCGTCGGCCGGGGCGGCGATGTAGTGCCACGACGAGTTGCCCTCGTTGCCGGCCGCGACGACGACGGCGACGCCGAGCGAGACGGCCATGTCGGCCGCGCGCGTGACGAGCGTCGTGTTGCCGTCCATGTCGGCATACGTGAAGTCGCCGCCGTCGTCGAACGTGGTGTAGCCCAGCGAGACGCTCACGACGTCGGCGCCCTGGGCCTCCATCCACTCCAGGCCCTCGACGAAGGCGTCCTCCTCGGCGTGCGTCTCGGTCGGGGCGAACTCGGTCGTCCCCGCGAGGACGGTCGCCTCGTGGGCGGGCCCGATGAGCTCCCCGTCGCGGAGCCCGAGGGCGATGGAGCTGCACGCGAGGCCGTGGTAGTTCTCCTGCGCCCCGCCGATAAAGTCCTGCACGCCGCGCAGGCGGCCGGTCGACGGGATGTGCGCCATCGCCGGGTGCCCGAAGTCGAAGCGCGTGTCGAGGATGCCGAAGAGGACGCCCGCCCCGCGGCGTCCGGCCTCGATCGCCGCGTCGGCGCGGACGGCCTGAAGCTGGGCCGCCGACGGGCCGTAGACGAACACGGGCGAGAGGGCCGGCCGCGCGAGCGGCGTCGCCGCGGGCTCGTCCTGCTCGGCGAGGCGGGCCGTTCGGCGGACGCTGCGGACGCCCGGAAGGGCGGCGACGGCCGCTACCTGGGCGGGCGTGAGGTCCGCCGAGACGGCGCCGAGCCAGCGGCTCGTGTGGCGCGGCGCGATGCCCATGCCGGCAAGCGCGTCGAGGATGGCCGGACTCACGCCGCGGTCCGGGTGGGCGGGCGCGTGGACCGACCCACGGAGGGCCCGGCGCGCCTCAGCCCGTGGCGTCGGCGCGGTCTCGGCACCGCCGTCCGTCCCGGCGACGATCCAGTAGCGGGCGGGGTCCTGCGCTCGGGCGCTCGGGAGCAGCGCGAGCACGAGTGCGAGGAGGAGAATCGGGCGAGCGGTCATCGGAGCGGGGTCGGGTTGTGCCGAAGGGTACGGCGCCGGGCAGGCGGGCACAAGGCTGCGCGCCCGCCCCGGGCAAAGCCGGAGCGGGCGCGCAGAACCATCGAGGCGGAGCCGGCTGGCCTGGCCGCGTCAGTCGCCGTCGATGCGGCGGGCGATGCGGTAGGCGGCCACGAAGTCCCGGTCCTTGATCTGAAGCGGGACGAGCGTGTCGAGAAAGCCGAGCGGCTCGACGACGGCCGAGTAGCCGACGTCGAGGTCCTCGGTCGCGGCGACGCGCTCGCCGCGGCGGCGGTCGCGGACGGACGTGAGCGGCTGGAGCGTGTCGAGGGCGGCGCGGGCGTCGGTGAGGTCGGTCTTGGTCACCTCGTACTCGTCGAGGGCGTCGAGGGCGGCGTCGATGCGGTCGAGGAGGCTGTCGGCGGTGCCGAAGAACAGGGCCTCGGGCATCCGGCGCCACCGAGTGAGGCTGACGTCGGCGGCGGCTTCGAGGTCGGCCTCGCCGGTCATGGCGGCGAAGACCTCGGTCTTGGCCGCGAGGGCGGCGAGCCGCGTGTTGGCCGCCTCGCGGGCGACGGCTTTGTTCTGCGTGAGGCCTGTCGGGTCGCCCGCGGCCTGGGCCGTGACGGCGCGTGTGATCTCGGCGAGGCCGTCGCGGACGAGGGCGACGTTGGAGGCGATGGGCCGTTTGGCGGCCCAGAGGTCGGGCTGACCGTCGAACACGTCGAGCGTGCGGCGAAGCATGTCGATCCGGGGCTGGAGACTGTCCGTCATAGGGGTCGGGTCGCCCGACGGGGCGGGGGCTGGAGGGAGGCGCGAAGGTATGTGGCGCGTCGTGGCCGTCCAAATCTCTCGCGGGCCGGGTCCGGGGGAAGGTGTCCGAAATGCTCGACACGGCCGGTCCATTGCTCGGCTCCGCCGGTCCATTGCTTCACACCGCCGGTCCACTGCTCGGCTCCGACGGTTCATTGCTCGACACGGCGCGTCCATTGCCTGGCTCCGACGGTCCATTGCTCGGCTCCGCGGGTCTGCTGCTCGGCTCCGCCGGTTCACTGCTCGACGGCGCGCGTCTGGTGCTCGGCCCGGCGTCGTGTCCGGGCGCAGGCGACGGCAGCGAGTGGGCGCTCATCGGGTCCGCCTCGGCGACGGACTTCACGCGCCGCGACGCCGCGCCGGGGGTGCGAACGGCGTACCGGGTCCAGGCCGTCCGCGGCGAGCGCCGGGGCGAGGTCTCGAACGTGGCCAGCGCCAGCGCCAGCGGCTGAGCGCGGGCGGTGCCCGGGCGCCCCGGGTTACCCGGCCTCGTCTGGCTCATCGTCTCCCGGGTACCAGACGCCTTCGAACCGGTCGATCTTCGTCGCGATGATCCCTTGCGTCACGATCAGATCGTCGCGGATGTAGTTGAGCCGGTCTATTCCACCCTCGACATACCGCGAGAGGTTGGTAAAGCCGAATCGCCCGCTGAATAGCCAGAGTTCGCCGCGGCCGTCCCCATGCTCATCCCAGACGGACTCGATCCCGGCCCGAGCGAACCGGCGCGTCTGGATCGCCTCGAGCCGGAGCGGTCCCAGACCGCGGGTCCGGGGATAGGTCGGAGCAGGCGCGATCGTTCCGTCCCAGAACGGTCCCGATGTCGGGATGACGTAGCGCACGTCGTCTTTGCAGAGATAGACCCCGCCGCCGGAGCCGAAGATGGCAGCCCGGTCGAGCGTCCACGCGTCAAAGCGGTCGTCCCGGTAGAGGCTGTCAGAGTGGGGCATGGCGCGAGGGATCGGATGCATTCACACCGTCTCGTCCGGTCCCGTTCCTCAACTGTGCGTGTCCGACGCGAGCGCGCCCGCTCCGGCCGGAGCCAGAGCGGGCGCGCAGAGCGTCACGAGACGGGAAGCCTAGCGGCGTCCGCGGCCGCGGTCCCGGTCGCCACCACCGCCGCGGCGGTCGTCGCGCCCGCCGCGGTCGCCCTCCTCGCGCGGCGGGCGGTTGGCCCGGCGCTCGCGGTCGGCGGCCTTCTCCTCCTCGGTCATCTCGGGCAGGAACGGCTTGCGCGTGACGCGCAGCTTGCCGCCGTCGCGGACCTCGATGAGCTGGACCTCCAGCTTGTCGCCGATCTGGACGATGTCGGCCGGGTCGTTGACGAAGCCGTGCGCCATCTCCGAGACGTGCAGCATGGCCTCCTTGCCCGGCATGATCTCCATGATCGCGCCGAAGGCGAGCAGGCTCTTGACCGTGCCCTCGTACGTCTCGCCCACCTCGGGCTGCGAGACGATGCCGCGGATGATGTCGACGGCGTGATGCGCCATCTCCATGTTCGGCGCGGCGACGGTGACGTAGCCCTTGCCGTCGCGCTCCTCGATGTTGATCTGGGCGCCCGTGTCGGCCTGGATGCCCTTGATGATCTTGCCGCCCGGCCCGATGATGGCGCCGATAAAGTCCTGGTCGATGACGACCTGGATGAGGCGCGGGGCCGTGGGCGAGATCTCCTCGCGGGCCTCCGGCAGCGTCTTCGCCATCTCGCCGAGGATGTGCTTGCGGCCGGCCGCGGCCTGATCGAGCGCCTGGCGCATGGTGTCCATGCTCAGGCCGTCGATCTTGATGTCCATCTGGCAGGCCGTGATGCCGTCCGCGGTGCCGCAGAGCTTGAAGTCCATGTCGCCGAGGTGGTCCTCGGTGCCCAGGATGTCGCTCAGGATGGCGATGCGGCCGTTCTCACCGCCTTCGGCGATGAGGCCCATCGCGATGCCCGCGACGGGCTTGCGGAGCGGGACGCCGGCGGCCATGAGCGCAAGCGAGCCGCCACAGACCGACGCCATCGACGACGAGCCGTTGCTCTCCAGCACGTCCGAGATGATGCGGACCGTGTACGGGAACTCGGCCTCGTCCGGCATCATCACCTTGAGCGCGCGCTCGGCGAGGTTGCCGTGGCCGATCTCGCGGCGGCCCGGGCCGCGGAGGAACTTGGTTTCGCCGACCGAGAAGGGCGGGAAGTTGTAGTGCAGGTAGAACCGCTTGTCGACCTGGTCGAACAGCTGGTCGATGGCCTGCACGTCGCGGCCCGTGCCGAGCGTGACCTGGACGAGCGTCTGGGTCTCGCCGCGGGTGAACAGGGCCGAGCCGTGGACACGGGGCAGGTAGTCAACCTCGGACCAGATCGAACGGACCTCGTCGGTCTTGCGGCCGTCGAGGCGGAGGCCCTCGGCGAGAATCATCTCGCGCATGACGCGGCTCTCGGCCTCGCCGAACGCGTTCTTGACGTCCGAGACGGAGAAGCCGTCGGCCGTCTTCTCGCGCAGGCGGGCGGGGAGCGTCTCGGCCGTGCCGCCGCCGATCTCGACCGACTCGACGGACTCCGTGACCTCGGTGTCGTCCGAGAACAGCTTCGTCACGAGGCGGTCGCGGATCTCGCGGACGCCGGCGTAGAACGTCTCCTTCTTGTAGTCCGGGTTGCGCAGGTGCGCGTCCATCTCGTCCTTGATGTGGCCGTAGATGGTGTCGACGAGGCCCGCGTCCGGGGCAACCGTCTTGTAGGGCTTCGCGAGCGGCTCGCCGTCGGCCTCGCGGACCGTCGCGACGAGCGCGTTGATGCCCGCGACGATGGTCTTGATCGCCTCGAAGCCGAACTCCAGGGCGGCGACCATGTCGTCCTCGGAGATCTCGTTCATCTCGCCCTCGACCATCGCGATCGAGTCCGCCTTGCCGGCGACGACGAGGTCGATGTCGGACGCCTTGCGCTCCGTCACCGTCGGGAAGAGGATGAACTGGCCGTCGATGCGGCCGACGCGGACGTGCGCTGTCGGGCCGTCGAACGGCATGCCCGTGAGGGCGAGCGCGGCCGAGCAGCCGACGCCGGCGAGCACGTCGGCGTCGATCTCGGGGTCCGCGGAGACGACGGTCGTGAGGACCTGGATCTCGTTGCGGAAGCCGTCCGGGAAGAGCGGCCGGATGGTCCGGTCGATGAGGCGGCTCGTGAGGACCTCCTTGTCGGACGGGCGCGCCTCGCGCTTGAAGAAGCCGCCGGGGAACGTGCCCGAGGCCGAGAAGCGCTCGCGGTAGTCGACCGTGAGCGGGAAGAACGACTGGCCCTCGCGGACGCCGGCGTCCATGACGGCCGTGTTGAGCGTGACGGTGTCGCCGAGGGAGGCGACGACGGCGCCGTCGGCCTGGCGGGCGAGCTTGCCCGTTTCGAGCGTCAGCGTCTTGCCGCCGACCTCGATGGTCTGAGTGATCGCGTGGGGTCCGCGCATCGGGTGGGGGTGGTGTGGGCCGGAGCCCGAGTGTGGCCCTCTCCCCTGCCCGCCGGGGCGGGCGTCCGGGAATCTGTTCTCTCGGGCACGCCGGCCGCGGCGGGCACGCCGGAGAGAACGGATCGCCGTCGGGAGAGGGCGAAGGCCGGGCGCGCGTCGCGGCGCCCGGAAACGATGCGGCGGCGTCTCACCGAGGAGACGCCGCCGGGGTGCGCCTAGCGGCGCAGTCCGAGTTCGGCGATCAGCGCGCGGTAGCGGGCGATGTCGCGGCTGCGGAGGTACGCGAGCAGCCGGCGGCGCTTGCCGACCATCTTGAGCAGACCGAGGCGGGACGTGTGGTCCTTGCGGTGGGTCTTGAGGTGCTCGGTGAGGTCGTTGATGCGCGCCGTGAAGATGGCGACCTGGACCTCCGGCTTGCCGGTGTTGGCCTCCGTCGCGCCGTGCTGGGCGGCGATGCCCTGCTTCTGTTCCTTGCTGATCATGGGATCCTCGTCCGATCTGGGATGCGGAAGAAGACGGCTCCCGGGGTCCGCCGAATGCGGGCCGAAAACAGTCGGTGAGTGGCGGCCCCCGGGAGGGCCAGCCGCCCCGAAATTACACGGCGAGGGCGGCCCGCGCGTGCCCGGCGTCTTCACGGAGCTGCCCCACGAGCGCCTCCACGCCCGCGAACTTCCGCTCGTCGCGGAGCCGGGCGACCACGTCGACCGCGAGCGTCTGGCCGTAGAGGTCGCCCGTGAACTCGAACAGGTGGACCTCGACGGTCCGCCGCCCGCCCGCCTCGAACGTGGGCCGGACGCCGACGTTCATCATGCCGTCCACGACGGCGCCGTCCCGGAGCGCCGCGCGGACGGCGTAGACGCCGGTCTTGGGGACGAGCTTGGCGGGCTCGGACGGCTGGACGTTGGCC
>DASWMO010000102.1:0-10521 GCA_036399715.1 Rubricoccaceae bacterium | reverse complement strand
AGCGGTCCGCGTCGGGGACATCCTCAGCGGAGCGGTCCACGGCTACTGCGGACCCGCCGCGAGGTGCTCGGTGAGGTAGCGCGTGAGGAGGGAGTAGACGTGCAGTGTCGTGCCCGCGCCCTCGTAGATGCCGTGGCTGCGGTTCGGGTACGCCATCATCGTAAACGGCTTGTTGAGCTCGACGAGGCGGTTGATGAGGCGCTCGGTCCCCTGGTAGTGCACGTTGTCGTCGCCCGTGCCGTGGACGATCAGCAGGTCACCCTGGAGGCCCTCGGCGAACGAGATCGGCGAGCCGACGCGGTAGTTCTCGGGGTCCGTCTCGGGGTTGCCCGAGTAGCGCTCCTGGTAGATCGTGTCGTAGAGCCGCTGGTCCGGGACCGGCGCGACGGCCATCCCGAGCGAGAACACGTCGGGGTAGCGGAAGAGGCTGTTGAGCGTCTGCGAGCCGCCGCCGGACCAGCCCCAGATGCCGACGCGGGACGAATCGACGTACGGGTAGTGGGCCGCGAGCGCCCGGGCCGCCGCGGCCATGTCCGCCGACGCCTGCACGCCGATGCGCCCGTAGACGCTCTTGCGCCACTCGCGCCCGCGCGGGCTCGGCGTGCCGCGCGGGTCCACGCTCATCACGATGTAGCCCTGCTGCGCGAGCATGAGGTGCCAGAGGTAGCCCGAGCCGCCCCACGCGTCGTTTACGGTCGTGCTCGCGGGCTCGCCGTAGACGTGCATCAGGACCGGGTACGTGCGCGTCGAGTCCATGTCTGGCGGGAGCATCACGTACGCGTCGAGCATCGTCCCGTCGTCGGCGGGGAGCTGGGTGAAGAAGGCCCGCCCGCGGTCGATCTGCCCGACACGTGCCCGGAGGGCGTCGTTGTTCGCGAGCACGCGGACCGTCTCGTGCCCGGGCAGGCGGACGAGTTCGGTCCGCGGCGGGTCGCCGAAGCGGCTCCACGAGTGGACGGCGTAGCGCGCGCCGGGGGCGAGCGTGTAGCGGTGCGTCCCGGGCTGACTCTCGGGCGTCAGGCGCTCCGTCCGGCGCCCGTCGAGGCGCGTGCGGTAGAGGACGCGCTGCGTGTTCGGACCGCCCTGCGGCGCGGCCTGGAAGTAGATCCAGCCGGCATCGGTGTCGATCTGGAGGACCGAGAGCACGTCGAGGCCGGCCGGCGAGACGGCGCGCGTCTCGCGGCCATCGCGGGAGACGACGTAGAGGCGCTGCCAGCCGTCGCGGTCCGAGAGCCATGTGAAGCGTCGCCCATCGTCGAACCAGACGAGGTCGTCGATGGCGTCGGTCCACGCCGTGTCCGTCTCGACGAAGATGGGCCGCGCGGTCATCGTGCGCGTGTCGGCGAGGAGGACCTCGTTGCGCTGCTGCGGGCGGTCGAGGTGCTGAATCACCAACTCGGTCGAGGACGCGGCCCACTCCATCCGCGCCGGGTAATGGTTCCGCTCGTCGTCCGAGAGGCGGAACCAGCGCGTCGGGCCGCCCGTGGCGGCGACGACGCCGATCCGGGCCGCGCTGTTGGTCGTGCCCGCCTTGGGATACTGGACCGGGATCGTGTAGCTGTAGAGCGAGTCCGTGTCGTTGATCATCAGGAAGTCGCGGACGCCGCTCGCGTCGAGGCGCCAGTAGGCGATCTGCGTGCCGTCGGGGCTCCAGCGGAAGCCGTTGCGGAGGCCGAACTCCTCCTCGTAGACCCAGTCGAAGGTCCCGTTGATGGTCGTCTCCGACCCGTCCGTCGTGAGCGCCGTGATGGCGCCCGAGGCGACGTCTTCGACGTACAGGTTGTGCTCGCGGACGTAGGCGACGCGGGTGCCGTCGGGCGAGAACGTGGCGAACATGAGCGTGGACGGGGCCGCGTCGGGCCCGCCGATCTGGCGCAGGCGGCCCGAGCGCGTGTCGAGCACCCAGTAGTCGCCGCGCGTGTTGGCGCGCCACACGCGGGCACTGTTGGTGTAGACCAGGACGGCGCGGCGGTCGTCACTGAACGTGAGGTCCTCGACGTCGAGCGGGGCGCTGGCACCGGCCGGCGTGAGCTGAGCGGCCGTGAGGAGCGTCTCGCGCCCGCCCGTCGCGATGTCCGTCCGGACGTAGTTCAGGCCGGCGTCGGAGGGCTCGAAGGCGACCGTGTGCGTGCCGTCCTGCCACTGGGCGCCGCCGCGCTCACCGGCGAAGGTCCGCGAGGCAAAGATCTGCTCCAGCGTCAGCCGCGACGGATCGGCAGCAGAGGCGGGCGGGGCGGTCTGGGCCGAGGCGGGCAGGCCAGCGGCGCCCGCCGCAGCGAGCCAGAAAACGAGGACGAAACGGCGGGTCATCGGTCGGGAGGTAGGGGTCCGCCGGATGATACCGGCCGTCCTGGCCCGCGAACAGCGCCGCCGACCGTTTGACCCCTTCCCCGACCGTTTGACGGCTCCGCCAGCCGTTAGACGCCCTCGCCGACTGTTAGACGCCTTCGCCAGCTGTTAGACGCCTTCGCCGACTGTTAGACAGCTCTGCCGACTGTTAGACGCCTCTGCTCACGCACCGCCGGCGCGTCTCAGTGCGACCCGCCGAGGTTGAGCGCGACCACGCCGAGCACGATCAGCAGCACGCCCGCCACCTTCAGCGCCGTCACCGTCTCGCCGAACACGGCCACGCCCAGCACCGCCACGACGGCCGTCCCGACGCCCGCCCAGATCGCGTACGCCGTGCCGAGTTCGATGCGCCGGAGCGCGAGCGTGATCAGCGAGAAGCACGCGATGTAGGCCACGAACATGGCCACGGCCCAGCCCGGCTTCCGGAAGCCGTCCGAGAGCTTCATCGCGGCCGTCCCGGCCACTTCGAACGCGATCGCGAGCGCGAGGTACAGCCAGTGCATCTACTCCCACTCGATGGTGGCCGGCGGCTTGGACGAGATGTCGTACGCGACGCGGTTGATGCCGCGGACCTCGTTGATGATGCGGTTCGAGGCGAGCGCGAGGACGTCGTACGGGAGGTGCGCCCAGTCGGCCGTCATGCCGTCCGTTGAGGTGACCGCACGCAGGCAGACGGCCTGCTCGTAGGTCCGGAAGTCGCCCATCACGCCGACGGTCTGGACGGGCAGCAGGACCGCGAACGCCTGCCAGACGTCGTCGTACGTGCCCGACGTGTGGAGGACGTCGAGCCAGATCGTGTCCGCCCGGCGGAGCAGACTGAGACCCTCGGGCGTGACGGCTCCGAGGTGGCGCACGGCGAGGCCCGGCCCGGGGAACGGGTGCCGCCCGACGATGGCCTCGGGCACGCCGAGCGCCCGCCCGACGGCGCGGACCTCGTCCTTGAACAGCTCGCGGAACGGCTCCAGCAGTTCGAAGCCCAGTTCCTCGGGCAGCCCGCCGACGTTGTGGTGCGTCTTGATGGTCGCCGACGGCCCCTTGAACGAGACCGACTCGATGACGTCGGGGTAGAGCGTGCCCTGGGCCAGAAAGCGCGGCTTGCGGCCCAAGCGCGCCGTGACCGCCTCGGTCGCCTGGTGAAAGACCTCGACGAACGTCCGCCCGATAGTTTTGCGCTTCTGCTCGGGGTCGGCGACGCCCGCGAGGCGCTCCAGAAACAGGCCGCTCGCGTCGACGGCGACGAGGTCGAGCGCGAAGCCGTCGCGGAACGTCGTCTGGACCTGCTCGAACTCGCCCGCCCGCAGGAGCCCGTTGTCGACGAAGACGCACGTGAGCCGCTCGCCGACGGCGCGCGCGATGAGCGCTGCCGCGACGGACGAGTCCACGCCGCCCGAGAGGCCCAGGATCACGTGGTCGTCGCCGACGATCTCGCGGATCTCGGCGGTCTTGTCGTCGATGAACGAGCCCGTCGTCCAGTCGCCGCGGCAGCCGCAGATCTGGCGGACGAAGTTGGCGAGCATCCGCGCGCCGTCTGCGGTGTGCATCACCTCGGGGTGGAACTGCACGCCCGCGATGTGGGCCGTCTCGCCCGTCCCGGCGACGGCCGCGAGCGGCGCCGAGTCGGTCTCGGCGATGACATGGAAGCCGTCCGCAAGGCGCGTCAGGCGGTCGCCGTGACTCATCCAGACGGCTGCCGCCTCGGGCACGCCCGCGAGGAGCGGGTGCCCCGCACCGACGGTCCGCAGCGCGGCCCGCCCGAACTCACGCTCGTCGCTCGCCTCGACGGCCCCGCCGAGGGCGCGCGTGACGGCCTGGAGGCCGTAGCAGATGCCGAGGACGGGGACGGGCGCGCCTGTCTCGGGATGGACGAGGCGCAGCAGCGCGGGGTCCACCTGCGGCGCGCCGTCGTCGTAGACGGACGACGGGCCGCCGGAGAGGATGAGTCCGGCCGGGCGCAGGGCGGCGATCTCGGCCGCCGGCCGCGTGCAGGCGTGGATCTCGCAGTAGACGCCCGCCTCGCGCACGCGCCGGGCGATGAGCTGCGTCGTCTGGCTGCCGAAGTCGAGGATGACGACGAGGTCGTGCTGCATGGTCGCGGGCGAGTGGAACGGGGGCGGGCGGCGGGCTGCAGAAGGGCCCCGCCCGTCCGTCTTGACGGCCAAGGTACGGGCCGGTCCAGGGCGAGAACCGCCATGCAGCGGTCCGAGGCGCACGAAACGGGCGCCGTCGTCGTTGGCGGCTCACCCCCCGGACGCCCTCTCATTCACCATCCACACCGATGCGCACGCTGCTTCTCCCCGCTCTCGCTCTCGCTGCTTTCCCGGCGCTTGCCCAGTCCGCCCCGCCGCGCACCGAGCGCCACATCGTCATCACGGTCGACAGCACGGCCGACGGCGAGCGGTTCGTGTTCCGACGCCCCGAAGGCGCGGGCGCAAACGTCGAGTTCCGCCGCTTCGAGCACGACGGCGGGCCCGAGGTCCACCGCTTCGAACGCGATGGCGTCGTGGTCCGCCGGTTCGGGCGCGACGGTGCGGACTCCGACACGCTCCGGTTCCGGCTTCCCTCCCCCGATGTTCTCCTCGAAGGCGTCCACGGGATGATGGACGGCCCGTTCCGCGAGTTCTTCGGCTCGCCGGGCGTCTCGGACGAGACGCGCGAGCGGATGCAGGAGCTGGACCGGCGCTCGCGCGACCTCGCCCGCGAGGCGCGGGCGGCGAGCGGGAGCGACCGCGACCGGCTGGAGCGCGACCTCGGCGGCGTCCTCGCCGAGCTGTTCGACGTCCGGGCCGACGCTCGACGCGAGCAGGCCGCCCACCTCCGCGCCGAAGCCGACGAGTTGGAGGCGGGCCTGCGCGAGCGCGACGCCCGCCGCGAGGCGATCCTCGACGCCCGCCGCCGCGAACTCCTCGGCGAGTCCGACGGGGCCGACTGGTAGCGCACCGAGGCGCCGCGGGTCGAGACGCCGTCAACGGACGCGGCCGGCTTCCCTCGGGGAGGCCGGCCGCACCGCGTTTCAGCCGGTCGGGCTACGCCCCGATGGACTCCTTGTACTCGTCGGCCGTCATCAGCGCCTCGACCGAGGCCGGGTCCGCAGGGCGGATCTTGACCATCCAGCCTGCGCCGTACGGGTCCTGGTTCACCGACTCCGGCGCGCCGTCGAGCGCCTCGTTGATTGCCTCCACGGTCCCTGCGATGGGCGCGAAGAGCTCCGAGACCGTCTTGACCGCCTCGACCGTCCCGAACGGCGCCTCGGCCGCCACCTCGGTCCCGATGGGCTGGATCTCGACGAACACGATGTCGCCGAGCTCGCCCTGCGCGTAATCCGTCACGCCGACGGTCGCGAGGCCGTCGGCCTCGAGGCGGACCCACTCGTGGTCCTTGGTGTAGCGGCAGTCGGAAGGCAACGTCATGGGGAGTGGGAAATGGGAAGTGTCAGAGAGCAAGGACCGGCGTGCGGCTGAGCCTGGACGATCTGCCAGTTTCAGGTCCGGGTTCACCCGGCAGTCGCCGTTCCCAATCGCTACGCCTCGGGCTTCAGCTCGAAGCGTTCGAGGAACTTGGTGTCGAAGTCGCCCGCGCGGAAGCGCTCGTCCGTGAGAAGCTGCTTGTGGAACGGGATCGTCGTCTTGATGCCCTCGACGACGAACTCGTCGAGCGCGCGGCGCATCTTCTCGATGGCGCGGGCCCGCGTCTGGTCGCGGACGATGAGCTTGGCGATCATCGAGTCGTACGTCGGCGGGACGGTGTAGCCGGCGAAGACGTGCGTGTCGCAGCGGACGCCGCGGCCCTTGGGCGTGTGGAAGGCCGAGATGCGGCCAGGGCTCGGCGAGAAGCCCCGGAAGGGGTCCTCGGCGTTGATGCGGCACTCGATGGAGTGGCCATGGGGTGTGCGGTTGCCGCCCGTCACCTTTTCACCCGACGCGACGCGGAGCTGCCACTCGATGAGGTCCTCGCCCGTCACCTCCTCGGTGACTGGGTGCTCGACCTGGATCCGCGTGTTCATCTCCATGAAGTAGAACTCGCCGTGGGCGTCGAGCAGGAACTCGACGGTGCCTGCGCCGCGGTAGTTCACCGCGAGCGCGCCCGCGACCGCCGCGGCTCCGATGCGCTCCCGCAGGGCCGCATCCACGACTGGGCTCGGGGCCTCTTCGAGCAGCTTCTGGTGGCGGCGCTGGATGGAGCACTCGCGCTCGCCGAAGTGGACCACCGTGCCCTGCCCGTCGCCGAGGAGCTGGACCTCGATGTGGCGCGGGCCCTCGACGAACTTCTCGATGTAGAGGCGGCCGTCGCCGAAGGCGTTCGTCGCCTCGTTGGACGCCTGCTCGAAGAGGTTCGCGAAGTCGGCCTCGTGCTCGCACATGCGCATCCCGCGCCCGCCGCCGCCGGCCGAGGCCTTGATCATGACCGGGAATCCCGCGATGCGCGCGGCGTCGAGGCCCTCGGCGATGTCTGCGACGGCCCCTTCGGAGCCCGGCACGACGGGCACGCCGGCCGCCACCATCGTCTCCTTGGCGACCGACTTGTCGCCCATTCGCGCGATCGTCTCGGGCCGAGGTCCGATAAAGACGAGCCCGTGGTCGTCGCAGACCTGCGCGAAGGCCGCGTTCTCGCTCAGGAAGCCGTAGCCCGGGTGGACCGCGTCGGCGCCGGTGACCTCGGCCGCGGCGATGATCGACGGGACGTGGAGGTAGCTCCGCGCGGACGGCGGCGGCCCGATGCAGACGGCTTCGTCGGCGAAGCGGACCGGGAGCGAGTCGCGGTCGGCCGTCGAGTACACGGCGACGGTCTTGATGCCCATCTCGCGGCACGTCCGGATGACCCGGAGCGCGATCTCGCCGCGGTTGGCGATGAGGACTTTCTGGATCATGCGGGCGGCGCGGTGCGGGGGTCGGGTCGGGGCTGGAGGGTCACCGGCGCCGGCCAGCGCCGGGACGCGCGCCGGCTCACGCCGTCTTGACCACGAACAGCGGCTGGTCGTACTCGACCGGCGCCGCGTTGCGGGCGAGAATCTGGACGACCGTCCCGGCGACCTCGCTCTGGATCTCGTTCATGAGCTTCATCGCCTCGATGATGCACAGCGGCTGGCCGACCTCAACGCGGTCGCCGACCTTCACGAACGCGTCCGAGCCCGGCGAGGCGGCCTCGTAGTACGTCCCGACAATCGGCGCGAGAACGAGCTCTTCGCCGTCGCCCGAGCCCGGCTCGGCCGCAGGGTCCGACGAAATCGGGACGGCGGCTGCGGGGACGGCCGGCAGCGCGGGCGCCTGAGGCGCAACCGGCGGCGGGGCCGTGAGCATCATCGGTGCCGGGGCAGCAACACGCTCGGGCAGCTTGGCCCGAACCGTCAGCTTGAAGTCGCCTTCCTCGATTTTGACCTCGGCGAGGCCACTCGCGGAGACGAGTTCGAGAAGTCGCTGGATCTTGTCGAGGTCCATGGGAGCCTGGCAGGAAAGGCGCGAAGGTACGACGCGGGGCACGGGCGTGTGCCCCGGCGGGGCAGCTCAGGCGGCGCTGACGCGCGTCTGGTAGCTGCCCGTTTCGGTGTCCACGCGGACGGTGTCGCCCTCGTTGATGAACAGCGGCACGTAGACGGTCGCGCCGGACTCGAGCACGGCGGGCTTGGTCGCACCCGTCGCCGTGTCGCCCTTGAGGCCGGGGTCGGTCTGCGTGACCACGAGCTCGACCTGCCGCGGCAGCTCGGCCGTCAGCGCCTCGTCGGTTGCGGCGTCGACGAGCACGTCGATGGTCGCGCCCTCCTTGATGAGGCCCTTCAGGTCCACGACGTTCTTGCGCAACGTGACCTGCTCGTAGGTCTCCGTGTTCATGAAGTTGAGCCCCATCTCGTCCGTGTAGAGGTACTGCATCTCGCGGCGCTCGACGCGCGCCGTCTCGATCCGTTCGCCGGCGCGGAAGGTCGAGTCGACCGTCTTGCCGTTGCGGATGTTGCGGAGCTTCGAGCGGACGAACGCGCCGCCCTTGCCGGGCTTGACGTGCATGAACTCGATGATCTGCCAGAGGTCGTCCTTCCAGTTGAGGACGAGGCCGTTGCGGAAATCCTGTGTGGAGGCCATGCGGGGGCGCGGTGCGGTCGGGTCGAACAGATCCGGAATCTAGCGCCCCGTACGCGGCGGCGACAACGGAGACGCCGTGGAGCGCCCGGCGGAAGTGGCTCCACGGCGCAAGCCCCACAACCAGCCTCCGTCCGTTGGGATTCGGGGCGCGGCGAGGACCTGACGGCGTCTTCCCTGCTCTCGCGATTCCAGCGACACCTCAGGCCGCGAGGCGATCGAGGTAGTGCCGGCGCAGCTTGGACACCTTCGGCGCGATGACGGCCGCGCAGTACGGCTGGTCCGCGTTGCGCGCGAAGTAGTCCTGGTGGTAGTCCTCAGCGGGGTAGAACACGTCGAGCGGCGCGATCTCGGTCACGATCGGGTCCGAGAAGACGCCCTGCGCCGTGAGGTCCGCCACGACGCGCTCGGCCGCCTCGCGCTGCTCGGGCGTCTCGAAGAAGACCGCCGAGCGGTACTGCGTGCCGCGGTCGCCGCCCTGACGGTTCAGCGTCGTCGGGTCGTGGGTCGCGAAAAAGATGCCGAGCAGGTCGTCGAGGGCGATCTCGTCCGGGTCGAAGGCGACGCGGACGACCTCGGCGTGGCCCGTCCGCCCCGAGCAGACCTCGCGGTAGGTCGGGTTCTTGACGTGGCCGTTGGCATAGCCCGACGTGACGGAGGCGACGCCGCGCAGCGGCAGCAGGACGGCCTCGGTGCACCAGAAGCATCCGCCGCCGAGGGTGATCGTTTGGGTCATTGGTCGATAGGGAGAGACGTGTGGGCTCTGAACGTCAGATGGACGCCTGTGCTCCGGCGCCCGGCCCCGATTCGCGCGCTCTCTGCGCGGCCCGCCGTACGTTCGGAGCCCGTCTCCCGCGTGCCCGTGCCCGATCCGCCCCGCTCCGCACTCCGGCTGCGCCTCGTCCAGATTCGCGAGCGCCCCGACGTGCTCGCCGAGGAACGGGCGAGCTTCGCGGCCCGCTGCGGCGTCGCCGTGGAACAGGTCCTGACGACGAACGCGCTCCGCGAGCCGCTCACACCGGCCGCACTCGACGGCATCGACGCCCTCCTGATCGGCGGTGCGGGCGCCTACTCGGTCGTCGACACGTTCACATGGACGGACGCGCTCGCCGGGCTCTGCCATGCGGCTGCTGACCGGTCGGTGCCGACGTTCGGGGCGTGCTGGGGACACCAGTTTCTCGCCCGCGCCTTCGGTGGGACGGTCGTCCACGACGCGGGCCGCGCCGAGATGGGCACGCACACGATCCACGTGACCGCCGCGGGCCGCGCGGACCCGCTCTTCGCCGAGGTCCCGGACGCGTTTGACGCGCAGATGGGGCACCACGACCGCGTGGCGACGCTCCCGCCGGGCGGCGTCGAGTTGGCGCGCAACGCGGCCGCCCCGTTCCAGGCGTTCCGACTCGGCGACGCGCCGATCTACGGCGCACAGTTCCACCCCGAGTTGGACGTCCACGCGGAGCGCTCGCGGCTCGTCGCGTACCGCGCGCACTACCCCGAGTCCGGCGACGACGCCGCGTTCGAGGCGCTCCTCGCCTCGCTGCGCCCGACGCCACACGCGGATGGCCTGCTGCGCCGGTTTCTCGACCTGTACGTCTAGCCGCCGATCGGCGTCCTAGTTGGACGCGATCGAGCGGAGCGTCTGGCGGCGCTCGTCGAGGCGCCCGCGCCACGCGTCCTCGTCGACTTCGTCCTCGCCCATGAAGTACTCCCATGCCTCGACGGTCGCCTCGGTGAGGACGACGGGCGTGGACATGTGGGCGGTCCGCTTCAGGAGCGGCTGGAGGCCCATCTGGTGGACGAACGTGATCCGGCAGTCGCCGTTCTCGACGCGGCGGACGCTCAGCCAGTTGTCGCCGCAGACGTGGCAGGTGAAGAAGCGGGCCTCGTGCTCGTCGAGCAGGTGGAGGCCTTCGGCCTCGGCTTCGGCCTCTTCGAGCTCCATCGGGAGCATCGAGAGGGAGCCGCAGGCTTTGCACTGGAGACGGTCCATGGGGGTGTCGGGAGTGGGTCGGGGAGGATAACGGCCCGCGCGGGATCGGGTTGTGGGTCCGTACCGTCTTCACCGTCGAACCTGCCCCCGCCCCGTGTCTCTGTTCTGGCCCGTCGT
>DASWMO010000101.1:0-3197 GCA_036399715.1 Rubricoccaceae bacterium | reverse complement strand
AGGTCGCCCGAGCGCGTCGACGTGAAGATCATGAAGCGGCCGTCGGGGCTGACGGTTGCCTCGGCGTCGTAGCCCTCGCCGGTCACGAGCGGCTGCGGGTCCGAGCCGTCCGTGCGGGCGGTGTAGATGTCGAACGTCGGGAAGACGTCCCAGACGTAGCGGCCGCTCTGGCTGGCGGCCGTCGTCGGGCAGGCGCGGTCGGCGGCGTGCGTGGACGCGTAGAGGACGCGACCGGCGTAGCGGCCCGTCGCAGGCATGAAGTAGCCGCAGGTCGTCCGCCCGAGGCCCGTCGAGACGAGGCGGTAGCGGCCCCCGGCGCCTGGACCCGCTGAGAGGGCGCCCGGGCCGCCGAGCGGCGAACCGTCAGCGTTCATGACGAACTGCTGGTCGCAGCCCTGCGTGTTGAGCGCGGCCCAGTCGCTCTGGAAGACCAGCTGGCGGCTGTCGGGGCTCCAGTAGGCCTCCGCGTTGTTGCCGCCAAACGTGAGCTGGCGGATGTTGCGGAGGTGCGCCTCGCCAGGAAAGAGCAGCGAGTCCGACGCCGTGCGGGCCGCGGCGGGCGCCGGTGTCGCCGAGGCGGACTCGGCCCGGGCAGCCGCGGGCGCCGCAGCAGGGGCGGAAGCGTCGGGACGGCTCATGGTGCAGCCGGCGAGTGTGAGCGCGAGGGCGGCCGTGCGTGCGGCAGGCGAGAGCTTGTGCATGAAGCAGTTGAGGCGTGCGGTCGAATCCGAACCAGGCGGCGGGCGAACGTGTTGCTCGGAAGCGGCACTTCCCCGATTTTCGGCCGACCGCGCAGTGGCGCGGTGCCGGTTAGGAGCGTCGGCATGAGCCGATGCGCTCCACTCATTCGACCGGGAACGTGTGATAGGTCCGCGGAAAAGGTTCGGGGCGGAGCGTGAAGTGCCACCACTCCTTCGAGTAGTTCTCGAAGCCGCGCCGTTCCATCGCCGCGCGGAGCGTCTCGCGGTTGCGACGCGCGGCAGCGGGGATGCCCCGGGCGGCCGTCGCCGCACGCGGCGAGAGACAGTCGAAGGCCGTGCCCATGTCGAGGTCGCCGTCATCGAAGCGCGCGTCGGCGGAGCCGTCGCGGTTGCGGTCGCAGCGCGGGAGCGGTCCGCCAGCGGGGTCCGGGTAGCGACTCGCGTCCTGGACGGCGGCGCCCGGCGGGCGGCGGACGAGCGTGAGGTCGACGGTCGAGCCGCGCGTGTGGCCGGAGCGGGTCGCGATGTAGCCGCGGCGGAAGAGCGTCGCCGTCGGCTCGGTCGGGTAGAAGCCGCGCTTCATGGTTTCCTGCCCCGAGCGCGCCCAGCGGACGAAGTGGTCCACGGCGGCCTGCGGGCGGTAGCAGTCGTAGACCTTGAGGCCGAGGTTGTGCGCAGCGAGGTCCGCGTCGACGCGCGCGAGCGCCTCGGCGGCCTCGGTCGTGAGGATGCACACCGGGGCATGGTAGCCGTCGATGCGCTCGCCGACGAAGTTGAAGGCCGTCGCGTAGCGCATCTCCTGCCCGATCTCCGGCGCGGCGTCGGCGAGGTACGAGAAGCCCTCGGGCAGCGGCGGCGCGGGCGGGCGGGTGGGCGTCGGGCGCACGTCGCGCCCGGCCGGGACGACGATGGGCGCCTCGGCAGGCCGCTCCGGCTCGGCGGCGCTCGGCCGGCAGCCGCTCGCGGCGGTGAGGCTCACCAGAACGGCGGCGACGAGTCCGGGCGAAAGCGGCATCGGGAGAGGCGAAAGGCGCGTGGGAAAGCTAGGGCCGCGCAGGCCCGGCCGCGCGGTGGTCTACGCCTCGGTGGCCTCGTACTGCGTGGCGATGGCACGGGCCTGCCGAACCACCGCGTCCCGGAGCGCGTCCGGCTCGACCACCTCGGCGTCCGTCCCGTAGCGCAGCAGCCACCGGGCGACGTAGTCGACGTTCTCGAACTCGAACGTCACGCGCGTGCGGCCGGGCCCGTCGGGGATCTCCTGCTCGACGTCGGCGGGCATCTGGGGGCGGGCCCAGCGCCACGCGCGGTCCTCGAAGCGAACCGTCATGCGGACGTTGCGGGGGCTCTCGCCGCGCTCGCGGAGAAACTCGCGGAGGTCGAAGCCCGGCGGCCGCTCGAACGTGTCGAAGCGCGTCCGGAGCTTGCGGATCTGGTCCAGCCGGAAGTTGCGGACCTCGCCGCGGAGGTGGTCGTTCGCGATGAGGTTCCAGTGATCCGCGTAGTAAACGAGCCCGAGCGGGTCCACCTCGCGGACGGTCTCCTCGTCACGCGAGGCGACGTAATACGTCATCTTGACGCTCCGCTGGCGGGCCGTCGCCTCTGAGAGCTCGAACCAGAGGCCCTGCTCGTCGCCCGTCGCGCCGGCCCGGCCCTGGGTCTCGTGGAACGGGCTGAGGACCGTCCGCTCCTGGAGGCTGTCGATGTAGCCGCGGACGGACTCCGGGAGGACCGAACGGATCTTCATCGCGACCGCGTCGGCGTCCGCCCGCAGCGAGGCGTCGGGCTGGAGCTTGGTGAACTCGGCGCCGACGAGGAGCGTCGCGGCCTCGCGCGCGGAGAGCATCAGCGGCGGCAGCTGGTAGCCGTCGAGGATCTCGTAGCCGCCGTCCTCAGCGTACGTCAGCGGCACGCCGGACTCGCCGAGCGTCCGGAGGTCGCGGAAGATGGTCCGGCGGCTCACGGCGAAGTGCTCCGCGAGGTCGCGGGACGTCAGGTTGGGCCGGTTCTGGAGCAGGAGGACGAGCGCGAAGAGGCGTTCGGTCTTGTTGAGCGAGCGGTCCGAGCGGGCCATGCAGGCGGTGGGCGGCGGGGAGAACGCGGGCGTCCGCCGGAGCGGACAGTCCGCCCGTCGGGCGGGCGGGTGACATAGATCTGTCAACGCGCGAGGGCCGCCGGCGTTCGTGCAGCGCGCTCGAAAAGCCGTCCGCCCACCGATTTACCGGGAACGCCCGAGCCCGGCACAGAGGTTGGAGTGGTCGGTTCAGCCGCGACCGTCGCGGTCCTTTTCTTAATCCCCCGATTCCATGTCCCCCCGCACCTTCGTTCTCGCCGCGGCGGCCCTCGCCGCGCTCCCGGCCGCTCAGGCGCAGACCACGTTCGGCCTCAAGGCCGGCCTCAACGTTGCCAATGTCACCCTCGACGACGACGTCGAAGCAGGCTTCGACGCGCTCGGCGTCGAGCTCAAGCCGCGGCTCGGCCTCGTCGCCGGCGTCTTCG
>DASWMO010000100.1:0-6626 GCA_036399715.1 Rubricoccaceae bacterium | reverse complement strand
CGGGGGCGGCACGGCCGGCCCGATCGGCCCCGTCCCGTTGATCACGCCAACGCCCGTGCCAGACGTGGCCGGGCCGGTCGTCGAGAGCTCCGTCTGCGTGCGGATGGTCTGCTCCGGCGGCGCCTGTTCATCTGGGACCGGCGTCGGCGTGCCGGACGGGACGGCCGCAGCGGCCGGGGGCGGGGGCGCGTTCGGCGGCGGCGGCGCGTCCGTGATCGACGGCGGCGTGATGTCCGCGTAGGCGACCTGGGTCAGTTCGGTCTCGACGACGTCGGGGACCTTCGTCGCCTCGATATAGCCCCAGTACGCCCCGATGCCGAGCAGGTGAATGCCCGCGGCAATGGCGAGCCCGCGCGCGAGGTAGCCGTTGTAGTTCTGCTTGAGTTGAAACGCGTTCGGGGCAATCGATTCCAGAATCCTCTGGTATGTGTCCTGAACGGGGCCCTTTGCGGGGGCGGCGGCTTGCGTGGCCATGGGTCGGTCCCGGATGGGTGGGGGGCTCAGGCGCCCGCCCGCGTTTGGAGGACTTGCGTGCTGTCCTGTGCCGTGAAGGGCGCGATGCTGAACTTGGTTACGCCGGCGAGCTTGATCTCGTCGAGCATGTCCACGATGTTCGTGTACGTCCCGCGGCGGTCCACCTTGATGATGGCGATGAGGTCGTCGCCGAGGATCCCGCGCTGCCGCGTCAGGGCGGCATTGAGTTCACCGTATGTGATCCGCTGGAGAGGCTCGGTGCCCATGTTCCAGTAGACGTTGCCGTCTTCCGAGCCGCGGATCGTCATCACCTTGCTCTCGGCGATCTTGATCTCCTCCGGCGAGTCCGGGAGGTTGACCTCCATCGCCTGCGGCCGGCTGAAGACGGTCGTGAGCATGAAGAACGTCAGCAGCAGGAAGGCGACGTCCACCATCGGGGTCATGTCCATCCGGACGCCAATGCGCTTGCCTTTCCGCTTCTTCTTGTGGCGTCCTCCACCGGAGTCGCCACCAAGGTCTACACCTGCCATTGTCGGGACGGGATGCGGGCGCGGGCGCCCGTCATGGAGAGAAAGTCGGCGCCGGGCCAGGCCGCGTGTGCGGCGTGGCGGCGTCGCGGGCTACTCGGCGGCCGGGGCCGCGGTCGCGCCTTCGAGGTCCGTGATGAGCGAGAACTTCGTGATGTCGGCGTCACGCATGGCCTTCATGACGTCCTCGATGGGCCCGAACTCGACGCCTTGGTCGGCCTTGATGACCGTCCGGAGGCTCGGGTTCTGCGTCCGGAACTGAACGAGGAGCGACTGGAGGTCCGAGAGGCGGACGGCCACCGGCTCGTCCTTGCCCTCCTCGCCGACGAAGAGCTGCGCGTCCTCGGAGACCGTGATCATGAGGATGTTCGAGGCCGGAAGCTTGATCTCGGTGTTGCTGCTCGGCAGCACGATCGGGATCGGCTCGGGCGCCTTGAACTGCGTCGTGAGCATGAAGAACGTCAACAGCAGAAAGGCGACGTCCACCATGGCCGTCATGTCGAGGGTCGGCCCCCGCCGTTTCATCTTCTTGATCATGGGGCTGCGTTGGTTGCCGGCGCGGGCCGGGGGTGAGCGCGGGCGCGAGGCGCCGCGGGCGGGAGCGTCCGAGCCCGGCCGTCGGCCCATGTGAGGCTGCGGCGGCCGGTCCGAGAGGCTTAACGTCCGGCGACGGCCTGCTTGTGTGCGAGCGTCTGCACCATCGTCGCGGCCGCCTCGTCGATGTTGTAGGTGAACGCGTCGACCTTGGTTGTGAAGTAGTTGTACGCCACGATGCCGATGATGGCGGCGACGAGGCCGCCGGCCGTGTTGATGAGCGCCTCCGAGATGCCGAGCGAGAGCTGGACGGCGTCCGGCGCGCCGGACGACGACGCGAGCGCGGCGAAGGCGCGGATCATGCCGAGCGTCGTGCCGAGCAGGCCGACCATCGTCGCGATGGACGCGATCGTGGACAGGGCGACGAGGTTGCGCTCGAGCAGCGGCACCTCGAGCATCGTGGCCTCCTCGATGGCGGCGCGGATCTCCTCCTCGGTGTCCTTGCGGTCCGAGCCGCCCATCTGGACGAGCGACTGGTAGCGGCGTAGGCCCGCCCCGAGGACGGAGCCGAGCGTGCCCTGCTGCTTCTTGGAGGCCTCGATGGCGCCAGCGATGTCGTCGTTGGCGAGGCGCGCCTGGAGGTCGCGCATGAACGGGACCGCGGCGACGCGGCCGCCGGCCTTACGGAGCGACAGCAGGCGCTCGATCGTGAACGTGACCACCATCAGCGTCAGCGCGATCAGGACCGCAACGAGCGGCCCGCCTTCTCGGACGTAGTCGGGAATCAGGAACGCGTAGATGACGTACGCGACAACAGAGGCGGCGATAATGACGACCGTGAAGAAGGCGGAGTTGTTCTTCATGACGCGGATGCGGGACGGGTGAGAGCGGCGGAGAGGGCAGCGGGGAGAGAGAGGCCGTTGGGCCGGGAATCCCGCTGCGGGCCGGGGAAGCTACGGCGGCTGTGCCGCGCGCGCCCCGGTGAAGGCGGTGTGCCTTCATGGCCCATTGATTTTAGCACTGCGGCTCCGGTCCGTTCCCGCTCCGGGACGATTCGCCCCTCACGTCGCCCGTAGCGGGTCTGCAGCGGGCTCGCGTGGGACGTGTAGCTTGGCGGGCCCCACCGCCCCCGCCCGTGCCTGAGATCCGCCGCCTCTGTGTTTACTGCGGCTCCAGCGCCGGCGCGCGGCCCGCCTACGCCGAGGCCGCGCACGCGCTCGGGACGCTCCTGGCCGCCGAGGGCGTCGGCCTCGTCACCGGCGGCGGGCGCGTCGGCCTGATGGGCGTCGTCGCCGACGCCGTCCTCGCCGGCGGCGGCGAGGCCGTCGGCGTGATCCCGCAGGCGCTCGCCGACCGCGAGGTGGGGCACGCCGGATTGACCGAACTGCACGTCGTCGCGACGATGCACGAGCGCAAGGCGCTCATGGCGCACCTCGCGGACGCCTTCGTCGCGCTTCCGGGCGGCCTCGGGACGCTCGAGGAGATCGCCGAGATGATGACGTGGGCGCAGCTCGGCTTCCACCCCAAGCCCTGCGGCCTGCTGGACGTCGACGGCTACTACGCGCCGCTCGTCCGCTTTTTCGACCACGCGACGGCGGAGCGCTTTGTCCGCCCCGAGCACCGCGCGCTCCTCGTCGTCGACGAGCGCCCCGCGCGGATGCTCGCCCGCCTCCGCGCGCACGTGCCGCCGTTCGCCGGCTGACCCGATGCTCACCCGCCGCGCCTCGGTCGCACTCCTGATCATCGCGCTCGTCGTCCTCGTCGGCGTCGTGCTCGCGCCCCAGCTCTCGACGCTCCGCCTCGGGCTGGACGCCGGCGTGCTCGCGAGCGTCTTCGGGCGGACGCAGTCGGCGGGCGTGCGCGCGCTCGTGGCGTCGGTTCTCGTCTCGCTCGGGACGGTCGCTGGGAGCGCGGCCGTCGGGACGGCGTTGGCGGTCGTGCTGGCGCGCGTGCGGCTGCCGTTCGGGCGCGTGCTGGCGGCCGCGGCCGCCCTTCCGCTCGCCCTGCCGCCGCTCGTTGGCGTGCTGGCATTCCTGTTTCTCTACGGCGAGAGCGGGATGCTGCCCCGCGGGATTCAGGCGCTGACGGGCGCGGCCGAGGTCCCGTTCTCGTTCGAGGGCGTCTGGGCCGTCGGGGCCGTCCACGTGTACGTGTTCTACGTCTACGTCTACCTCTTCGTCGGCGCCGCCCTGCGCGGCATCGACGGGAGCCTGCTCGACGCCTCGGCGGACCTCGGGGCGGGCGCGTGGACGACGTTTCGGCGGGTCGTGCTGCCCCTTCTGCGGCCCGCCCTCGTCGGCTCGGGCCTGCTGGTGTTCATGCTCTCGATGGCCTCGTTTACGGCCCCGCTGCTCTTTGCCGAGGGTACGCCGTTCCTGACGACGCAGATCTACACGTTCAAGACGAACGGGGCCCTGGACCGCGCCGCGGCCGTCTCGGTCGTGCTGACGCTCGTCTGCCTCGCCGTCCTTGCCCTCGCCGAACGCCGCCCGCAAGCCGTTGGAAGCGGGGCCGCGAAGGGCGTCGGGCGCGCGGCGCAGCCGGTCCGCCACCCGGCCGTGCGCGCCCTCGCGGGGCTGGGCGTCGCGGGCGCGCTCGTGATCGTGGCCCTGCCCGTCGCGACGGTCGTGCTGCTCTCGTTCGTCGTCGACGGTACGTGGACGACGCAGGCGCTCCCGGACACGTTCTCGCTCGCCAACTACGCCGCGCTCGCCCTGGACCCGAACGTGCACGCGCCCGTCGCGTCGTCGCTGTGGATGGCGGCGCTGGCGACGGCCGCGAACGTCGTGTTTGGCGTAGCCGTCGCGTTCGTCGTCGCCAAGGGGCGCGTGCCGGGGCGCGGGCTCGTCCGCGCGCTCGCGGTGTTGCCGTTCGCGATTCCGGGCACGTCGATCGCGCTCGGGCTCGTCGTCGCGTTCAACGCGCCGCACGTGTGGACGGGCGGGCAGGTCCTCGTCGGGACCGTCTGGATCCTGCCCCTCGCGTACTTCGTGCGCCACGTGCCGCTCGTCGTGCGGAGCACGCAGGCCGCGCTCGAATCCGTGGACGACCGCCTCGCCGAGGCGTCGCAGGACCTCGGCGCCCCTGCGTGGACGACCGTCCGCCGCGTCGTGCTGCCGCTCATCGCGCCGGCCATCGCCGCGGGCGCCCTGCTGACATTCGTGACGGCAATCGGCGAGTTCGTGGCTTCAGTGATGCTCTACGTCTACGACAACCGCCCGATCTCCGTTGAGACGTTCGCGCAGATCCGGCAGGGCGACTTCGGGCAGGCGGCGGCGTACAGCGTGCTGTTGATGGCGCTCGTGGCCGCGAGCGTCGCCCTGAGCCGGCTCGCCGGAGGGGAGGCGCGGGCGTGACGCCGCGGACGTGGCGCGGGGCGTGTGGACACAAACGCGGTAAGGCCGTGCGAATCCGGCGGGTCCGGCGTTCCGCGCGGATCTACCCGGGGCGCGTCGCCCTCCCGAGCTGGGAAGCGCTTTCACGGCTCCCGTACCTTCGCGTCGTCATCGGCTGTCGCCCGTCATGAAGATCACTGTTATCGGAGCCGGAGCCATCGGCTCGGCCGTGGCCTACGACCTCTGCCGCCGGCCCGAGGTCGCCCGGGTGCAGGTCTGCGAGGCGCAGCCGGTGACGCTGCGCGCGTACCGCGCCGCGCACGCGCACCCCAACCTCCGGACGTACGAGGCCGACGCGCGCGACACGCCGACGCTGGAGCCGATCCTCGCCGGCAGCGCCGTCGTGGTGTCGTGCGTCGGGCCCGAACTCAGCGGGCGCCTCGCGCGCCTCGCGCTCGACCTCGGCGCGCACTTCGTCGACCTCGGCGGGCCCGATGGGACGCTGGACGACGCGCCCGCACTCAGCGACCTCGCCGAGCGCCGCCAGAAGTGGGTCGTGACGGGCTGCGGCCTCGCGCCGGGCCTCGCGGGCATCCTCGCGATGCGCGGGCTCGCCCGCTTCGAGACCGCGACCGCCGCCCGCATCCGCGTCGGCGACGTCCCGACGGACCCCGACGCGCCGTTCCGCTACCGCCTCGCGCACTCGGCCGAGAAGCTCCTCAACGACTACACGCAGCCCGCGACGGTCCTCCGCGACGGCCACATCGAGACGCGCGCCCCGATGACGGGCCTCGAGACGCTCGACGTCGACGGCCTCGGCACGATGGAGGCGTTCTACACCGGCGGCGGCATCGGCACGCTCGCCGAGGCGCTCGAAGGCCGCCTCTCGCGCCTCGATGCCAAGACGCTCCGCTTTCCCGGCCACGCGGACCAGATGCGGTTCCTGCTGGACCTCGGCCTCGCCGACCGGACATCGCTCGACGTCCGGACGCACCTCTCGTACCGCGACGTGCTCGTGCGGCGCCTGCGGCAGCGCCTCGGCGGGGCATACCACGACGCCGTGATCGTGCGCGTCGAGATCGAGGGCGAGGCCGGCGGCGAGGCGGGCACGCTCATCTACGAGATGGTCGACCGCTTCGACGAGGCGAGCGGCCTCTCGGCGATGCAGCGCTGCACGGGCTTCCCGGCGGCCGCGGCGGCCGTGATGCTGGGCTCGCGCGGGGTCCCCGGCGGCGGCGTCGGGCCGGCCGAGCAGGTGCTGCCGTTCGAGCCGTTCTTCGCGAGCCTCGCCGAGCGCGGGATCACGGTCGACGAGCGCTGGGTGCCGGCGCACGAGACGGCCGAGGTCTGAGCGGCCGTCGAGGCGGTCGGGTTAGCCGGCTACGTGCCTGATTCTGCCATTGAGGCAGTCCGAGGAAGCGTTGCGGTGCCCGAATGAGCCGTCGACGTGATCGAGTGGGCCGTTGATGTGGTCGGGGTGGCCAGTGATGTGGTCCAACCTGACATTGAGGCAGTCTGAGGAGGCGTTGACGCGGTCGGGGCGGCCGGTGACGCAGTCGGGTCGGACGTGGCCGGCTGCGCGGCGGGGTTACGTCGGGAAGGCAATGGCGAGCTGGGCGGGGGTGCCGAGCAGGACGAGGGCGCTGGCCGTCAGCCCGACGAGGCGGAGCGGGGACGTGGGGACGGACGGGCGGGCGAGCAGGCGGGCGGCCGTGTCGAGGAGCGCCTCGGCTGAAGTGACGGCGTCGGGCAGGGA
>DASWMO010000099.1:0-12342 GCA_036399715.1 Rubricoccaceae bacterium | reverse complement strand
AGTCCGAGTAGCGCCCGATGTACCGCGTCAGCGTCCCCTTCTCGACCTCGACCATGCGGTTCGTGACCCGCTCCAGCACGTAGCGGTCGTGCGTCACGAGCAGGAGCGCGCCTGTGAACTTGGCCAGCGTCGCCTCCAGCCACTCGACCGTCTCGGCGTCGAGGTGGTTCGTCGGCTCGTCGAGGATGAGCAGGTCCGGCTTCTCGACGAGCGCGCGGGCGAGGGCGACGCGCTTGCGCTGCCCGCCCGAGAGCGTCTGGACGGGCGCATGGGCGTCGGGCAGGCCGAGGCGGTCGAGGAGCGCCCGCGCCTCACTGTCGAGGCCCCACGCGCCGAGGGCGTCGATGCGCGCGGCGAGGGCCATCACGCGCTCGACATCTTCGGTCGACTCGGCCGTGTGCGCGGCGGCGTCGTAGTCGCGCAGGACGCGCATCGCCTCGCCGTCGCCCGCGAGGACGGCCTGGAGAACGGTCTGGCTGTCGTCGAGGTCGGGCCGCTGCGGCAGGAAGCCGACGCGCGACGCGCCGTGGAGGATCACGCGCCCGCCGTCGGGCGGCTCGACGCCGGCCGCGATGCGCAGCAGCGTGGTCTTGCCGGCGCCGTTGACGCCGATCACGCCGACCTTCTCGTCGGCCTCGATCACGAGCGACGCGTCGGCGAGGAGCGGGCGGACGCCGTAGGACTTGCGGACGCCGTCGAGGGTCAGGAGGGGCATGGCGGAGCGTGTGGACTGGCCCGGAAGATGCTGCGGTCTGCTGCTGCGGACCGCGAAAGCGCCGCGGATCACCACTCGCCGGTGCCGCAGCGCTCCCGACGCCGTTGGCAGGCCCCGGGACTGCTCCCCGATACCACCAACAGGCTCCCCAACCATGCCAACAGACTCCTAAATGCCACCAACAGGCTCCCCAGAGTCGACAACAGGCTCCCGAATGCTGCCAACAGGTTACCCGAGAGCACCAACACGCTTCCCAGACTGACCGACGGGCTCCCGAACCCGACGATGGGCTCCCCGGCGGTTTCAATGGCCTCCGCCAGCCTGTCATCGGCCGATGCGCCGGGTGCCCTGAGCCTCCGCTTCGTGCCCTCAGCCCTGCCGTTCCGCCCGGGTGCAAAACGTTGTGACGGGGCCGCGCGTTAGAGACCTTCCGCCCCCGACTCTCCGTCCCCGATGCGCACCGTTCTGCTCCTCTTCCTCGCCGCCGGTGCGGCCCACGCTCAGCCGTTCGTCCGCGAGGCAGCGCCGTTCCCCGTCCGCGACGCCGCTGGCGGAGCGGTCGCGTTCCCGTTCGCCGGCGGCTTCTTCGAGCCACGCCCGTCCTTCGCGGACCTCGACGGCGACGGCGACGCCGACCTCGTGCTTAACGTCGGCGGGGCGGGCCTGCAGCTGTTCGAGAAGACGCCGGCGGGCTACGTCTGGCGTACGGACCGCCTGGGCGACATCGAGCCCGGCAACTGGTCCGCCTTCGGCGACCTCGACCGCGACGGCGACCTCGACCTCGTCACGCGCGGCGAGCCCGGGCGCGTCCGCGCCTACCGCAACACCGGGACGGCCGCCGCGCCCGTCTTCACGCGCGTCTCGGACCTGCTCGTGGACACGGCCGGCGAGCCCGTCGCCATTGAGGACTCGTCCATCCCGGACCTCGCCGACGCCGATGGCGACGGCGACCTCGACCTGCTCGCCGGCAAGGCGGACCTCGGGACGGTCTCGCTCTACCGCAACGACGGAGCCGACGCCGCCGGCGCGCCGCGGTTCACGTTCGTCACCGCGACGTTCGAGGACATCAGCGTCTACGAGCCCAACCCGCAGTGCGGCGGCCGCCCCGCGCCCGGCACCTTTGCGCCGGTCGTTCCCGGCAGCGGCCCCGCCGCGCCCGTCCTCTCCGAGACGCTCCGCCGCCACGGTGCCAACGCCCTTCGCCTCGTGGATCTCACGGCCGACGGCCGGCCCGAACTGATCTGGGGCGACTTCTTTGCGCCGAGCCTCTACTTTTTCGCCAACTCCGGCACGCCCGCGGACCCCGCATTCTCGCTCGTCTCGGACCGTTACCCCGTCGGGCAGCCGCTCACGTCGGGCGGCTACAACGCGTCGGACTTCGGCGACGCCGACGGCGACGGCGACCTCGACCTCGTCGTCGGGGTTCAACGCGGGCTGTGCTTCGACCCGCGCTCGGCCGTCGACAACCTGCTCTACTACGAGAACGCCGGCACGGCTGCGACGCCGGACTTCCAGCGCCGCTCGGACCGCCTCCTCGGATCCGTCGACGTCGGTTCGCGCGCCGTGCCGGCCCTCGCGGACCTCGACGGCGACGGCGACCCCGACCTGCTCGTCGGGTCCGAGACCGGCCTCGACGTCTCAGGCCGCGCGCGCCTGGCTTTCTACCGCAATATCGGGACCGCAACGGCGCCGGATTTCGAACTTGCAGACGCCGATTACCTCTCGCTCGCCTACGACTACGGCGGCTACGGCCCCGTCGCGGGCGACCTCGACGGCGACGGCGACCTCGACCTGCTCGTCGGCGGTTTCAACGGCCGGTTCGCGCTCCTGCGCAATGCGGGCACGGCGACGGCACCCGCGTTCGCGCTCGACGCCGAGACGGCCGGCGCGCGCGGGTTCGGCGGCGTCGATGCCGGGCAGTATGCCCGCGGCGCCCTCGGCGACCTCGACGGCGACGGCGACCTCGACCTCGTCACGGGCGCGTCGAGCGGGCGCGTCCGCGTCCACCGCAATGTCGGCACGCCTCAGGCCGCATCGTTTCTCGTCGAGGCCAACGGCAGCCCGCAGGCGCCCGACGTGGCGTTCGCGCTCGCCGCCGGCATTCCGGACGTCGTGGGGCAGGACAGCGCGCCGGCGCTCGCCGACCTCGACGGCGACGGCGACCTCGACCTGCTCGTCGGGACCGCGACGGGAGCCGTCCTGACGTTCCGCAACACGGGCACGCGGACGGCCCCGGCATTTACGGCCGAAGCGCCGCTCGTGGCTGGCCGCCGCCGAACGGCGCCCGCCCTCGCCGACGCCGACGGCGACGGCGACCTCGACCTCTTCGCCGGGACCGACGCCGGCGGAGTCCTCTTCTGGCGCCGCTCGGGCGGCACGTCCTCGACCGAGGCGCCCGGCGGCCGGACGGACGGATTGCGCCTCGACGTTCGCCCGAACCCATCGTCGGGCGCGTCACGGTTCGTCGCGAGCGCGGACGTGCAGGGCGAGGCGGTCGTGTTCGACGTGCGCGGCCGCGAGGTCCGGCGCGTCCACTTCACGGGCCGCGAGGCCGAGTGGGACGGCCGCGACACAGCAGGCCGGGCCGTCCCGGCCGGCGTCTACGTCGTCCGCCTCCGCGCCGGCCGCCGCGAGGCGACGGCGCGGTTTACACGCGTCGGATAGTCGACTTATCGCAGACGGGCCGTGTAGCGGATCGTCGCCGTCTCGTCCGCCCCGAGTCGGAGGCTCCACTGTGCCGTGCGCGCGTCGAGGCGCTCGGGCTGCGCGTCGCGGCCGTCGACCGTCGCCGAAACGATGCGCCAGTCGCCGTAGAACGCCCGCTCGACGACGTCGACCTCAGCGGCTGTCGTCTTGCGGTTGCGGACCGAGATCTCGACCGTGATCTCGCGCTCGCGGTTCGAAATCTGGCGCGCCGAGACCTCCGTTCTCGTCCCGACGACGTCGAAGGCGTCGCCGACGTACAGTCGCAGCGTCTCGCCGCGCGGCGTGTGCTCGATGCGGTCCTCGCCGAGAAACTGGAGCGCGCCGCGCGCATCGGCCTTGTAGACGCGGACCGTTCCGGCGGGGAGCGGCATGCCCATGCGGTTGGCCTCGGTGTTGGCGACCGTCATCACGACCGCCGCCGAGCGTTCCTCGCCCGTCTCGCCGGGCCGCGCGGGGCGGTAGAACGGGAAGTACTGGCCCGTCGCGTCGATGACGAGCCGCCGGGCAGTCCCGACGCGCTGCGCCGAGAGCAGCTCCATCTGCTTCGTCTCGCGCTCGGCGATGTCCGTCGGGTTAGGGAAGGTGTAGAGGTGGTACTCGAAAAACGCTTCCTCGGTGGGTGCTGCCTGAACGGCGACGGCGTCGTACATCACAGCCTCGCCGCGGGCCACCATGGGCGGCCTCGGCGGCTGGACGCGGCGGACGTCGCCGGCGATGAGCTGGAGCGCGGCCTGCCGGTACGACGTTCCCGACTGGTTATCCAGCGTCACCCAGCCCGTGAGGTCCAGCGACGTCTCATCGTCGTTCACGACCGCGACGTAGTCCGCCTTCCACGTAATTCCCTCGGTGAGGTAGCGCGCCTCCAAGCGCTGCGGCCCGTCGACGGCGGAGTCGAGCTGCCACAGCAGGCTCGGGCGGGAGAGGAGGCCCTCCGGAAGCGTCGTGAGTTCGATCGTGCCTGAGGGGTCCACGAGCACGCGGCCGTCGTCGAGGCGCACGATGCGGCCCTGGCCGGGTTGCGAGATCAGCACGCCCTCGTCGACGACGGTCGTCTCGCCGATCTGTCGCACGAGCCGAATGCGCTGCCCGACCGCCGCGTCGAGGACCGACTGGGTCGAGACCAGGTTGTACTGGTAATTTTGCTCGCGGACCGAGACCGAGCCGGGGGCCGAGAGCGACGCCAGCGAGAGGCTCGTCGGGTCGATGCGCGATGGGACACCCTCGAAGCGGACCGACAGCAGGCCGCGGCGAAGGGGGATCGTCCGGACCTCGCGGACGACCGCGAAGCCTCCGTTGTAAACGGTTAGGGATGTGGACTCGCGGCCTTCGGGGACCGAGACGACCGGTTGGGCGTTGGCGGCCATCGCGGAGACGAGGAGGGTGAGCAGGGCAAAAGGGCGCATCGGCAGGGGGGAGGTGACTGGGCGGAGACGTGTGGCGGACGGGCTTCGTGCCCACCGGATCACCACAACCACGTCTTGAAACCGAACAGCATGCACGTCGCGGCGTACTTTGCGTGTTGGACGGCCGCACGCAGGATGCAGCGCCCGACCGAATCCTGACTGACGCTGCGGAACCTGCGCCCGAGAAGTGGACTAGGAGTTCACAGAGGCGGTTGTCCCTTTCTGCTCCCGTTCTCTACCTTTGGCCCGCATCTCCCCCCACCCCGTTCCCCCTTTAGAGGACCCCTCATGCTCAATGTGGCACACGTAGGCCTGCTCGCCAGTTCGCTGGCGATCGGCGGCGGTGACAGCAAGAACCCGCAGACCGGCGAGAAGCCGGCTTCGGACAACACTGTCCCCGGCATCTTCACCTCCTCCGACGCCTCGGCCCAGCCGGCGGCGACCCCGCTCACGCTCCAGGACACGTACGCCTTCGGCCGGGAGAACAACGCGTCGCCGCTCCGCCTCTGGGCGAGCTACGCCTACGGCACGACGGACACGTTCTGGAACACGTCAGGCGACTCGCCCGACCCGGCCAGCAACATCCAGATCGCTGGCACGGACGGCAAGATCGTCACGCAGCGCGGCATCTTCGGTGCCGAACTCGGCCTGCCGGTGCGCCTCTTCGGCTTCGGGATCGGGGCCGGTGCGCAGCTTACGCTCGCCCAGAACGAGTTTCAGGTGGACGTCACGCAGTCGGCGGCGAACAACCCGCCGATCCCGGGCTTCCCGGCTGGCGGGTTCATCGGCGCGGATCTCGACAGCGGCTTCAAGCTCCAGGGTGTGAAGGTCTACGGGACGGCCCGCGCCAACGCCATCGGCGTCCACGGCGGCTACGTCTTCGACCTCGGTCAGGAGCGCACCTACGGCGCGCCCGTCGCCGCCCTCGGCGGCGCCGTCCTCCCGGCCACGCTCTCGAACTCGGACGGCCGCGACGCCATCTTCGTCGGCGCGGACTTCGACTACCCGAGCGAGCGCCTCCGCCTCTTCGGCGCCGTCGACTACTACCTGCTCCAGGCCGGTGGCCCCGACGACCCGAACACGCCCAGCACGACGGCCGAGACCGACCGTGACGGCGACGACATCATGCAGGCGATGCTCGGCATCGGCTTCCGCGCCAGCATCCTCGAGATCGGCGCGGCGGTCCAGATCCAGACGCGCCTTTCGCAGCCGCTCGTCGGCGGCATCGGCACGGCGGATGGCATCGGCTCTTCGGCCGCGACGATCGCGCCGTACCTGCGCCTCTCGCCGCCGCAGATCCCGGCCTCGATCTTTATCAAGGGCGCCGTCCTTGAGGAGTACACCGAGTTCGGCTACGCCCTCGGCGGCTCGAACTCGCCGAAGCCGAAGATCGGCTTCACGGCTGGTCTCTCGTTCGGGTTCGACTGATCGGCGCCCGCGCCTGATCGACCCTCAGGGACCGCCTGGCGTCTGCCGGGCGGTCCCTTCCCGTTTCCTGCCGCCCGTCCCGCCGTGCCGCCTGTCCGTTCCGCCTGCACCGTTCTCGTTCTCGCGGCGGCACTCTCGGCCTGCGGCCTCACGCGCGGCCCGCAGACGCTCGCCGAGCAGACAGCCCGGACCGCCGAGCGCCTCGCCGCCGCCCCGACGCCGGACGCCCGGCGTGCGGTCGCGGTCACCCTGTTTGCCGAGGCCGGCCTGACGCCCCTCGCGGGGCTCCGCTCCGAGTCGGGCGCGCGCTTCGAGGTGGGGGCGCTCGTCGCCGGGTTCGTGCCCGGCCGCCGCGCTGGTTTCCGTGACACCCTCGTCGTGCTCGCCGCCGCCATCGACGGGCCGCACGCCGCGACGCTCGTCGAGGCTGCACGCCTCATCGCCGAGCAGGCAGACACGCACGGCGACGCGCCCCAGCGGAGCGTCCTCGCCGCGTTGTGGCCTGCCGGCCTGACGCCCGATGACGGCCTCGCCGCCGTGCGCGCGTTTCCGCTGTGGCCCCCCGGCGCCGTTCGCCTCACGGTCGTCCTCGCCGACGGCCCCCCGGGCGGCCTAGCGCGCCCCGGCTTCCCCGTTGCCGTCTTCCAGACGGCCGGGCTGCCGGCCAGCGTCAACGCGGCCGATCTCTCCGTCTCCGTTCTGGCTGCCGCCTCCGCGGCGCCCACCGACTGATGCTCCCCGTCCTCGCCACCGACTCGGTCACCGACGACCTCGCGCGCGCCGTCGGCTACGCGCTCCTGTGGGGCCTCGAAGGCGTCGCCGTCCGGACGGTCGGCGGCGAGCGCGTCCCGTTCGTCAACGAGGCGGCCCTCCGGCGGCGCCTCGCCGACAGCGAGATGCCGCTCGCGGCCGTCGACCCCGGCCTCTTCGAGGGCGACGCCGGCCGCCGCGCGGTCTGGCTCAACGACGTCGCCGCGTTCGACGATACCGCGGCGTTCTGCCGCCGCCTCGGGTGCCGCGTTGTGCGCGTCGGCGCGCTCGGCGCCAGCGGAGACGACGACGCCCGGATCGAAGCGCTGCGCGCGCTCGGGCACGTCGCCACGCGCTCCGGTCTCCGCCTCGCCGTCCGCAACGAGGCCGGCACGGCCGTCGCGACGGGCGCGGCCCTCGCGGACCTGCTCGCGCGCGTGGATCACCCCGCCGTCGGGGCAGACTGGCGGCCGGCCGAGGCCCTCGCCGCCGGCGAGGCGCCCCTCGACGGCCTCGGTGCGCTCCTCTCCGAGCCCGGCCGCGTCACCTGCGTCACGGTCGTGGACGTGCAGACGGCGGACGACGGCGTGCGGGTCGACGCCGTCATCGGCGAGGGCGATCTGGCGTGGCCCGAGCAGTTCGGGCGCCTCGCCGCGGCCGGTTTCGACGGTCCGCTCGCGCTCGACGTGCCCGGCCGCCCGACCGGAGCGTCCGGCCTCGCCTCCGGCAGCGCCCTCGTCCGCCTCGTCCGGGGCGCCCGGCGCGCCGCAGGTCCGACCGGTGGCGCTAGGTTCGGGACGTGACCGACACCCCGGCCCCCTCGCATCCCCGAATCTTCGTTCACCCGCCCCCGCCGTCGTGGGCCGGGCGAGCGTGGTTCGCGTGGGTCGCGCTCGTTGCGAGCATCTGCTGCGGGCTGTTCAGCCCCGGCCTCGTCCTCCACTCGGCCTTCCGCCCGACGGCCCGGACGTTCGTGGCGTGGATGCGGCCGTGGAGCCGGACCGTGCTGTGGCTGTGCCGCATCGAGACGCGCCTCGTCCTCCGCGCGCCCCTGCCAGACGGGCCGGTCGTGTTCGTCGCCAACCACCAGAACGTCGCCGACGTCCTCGCGACCTCCGCGCGGCTGCCGCGCCCGTTCCTGTACGTCGCCCGGCACGAGCTGCGCGCGTGGCCGATCGTCGGGTGGGTGCTCGAGAAGACGGCGTGCGTCTTCATCGACCGGTCGAGCGCGCGGCGCGCCGTCGAGAGCCTGCGCGCCGCCGGCGAGCGCATCCGCGGCGGCGACTCGGTCCTGCTCTTTCCCGAGGGCGGGCGGAGCTACGCGCACCACACCGAGCCGTTCATGCGCGGCTCATTCATGCTCGCGCTCGAAGCCGGCGTGCCCGTCGTGCCCGTGACGCTCGTCGGCCACACGGGCGTGCTCGACGAGCGGCGGCACATCGCCCGGCCCGGCGCGACGCGCGTCGTCCTCGGCGAGGCCGTCCCGACCGCCGGCCTCACGCGCGCCGACGCCGGCGCCCTTGCGGACCGCCTCCGGGCCGCGATCGAGGCCGAGCTGTCGGTGTACGGCTGACGCCGGCCCCGTCGGCTCCGCGTCGTGGCGCCCCCGATTCGAGGCGTCACGACGGGTCGGGATCTTCGCGCAGTCGCCAGACGGTCGCCAGGCCGGCGTGCGCCGATTCCCACTGCGGCCCGCGCCGCACCCGCTCAGCCGCTCCTCCGCATGGCCAGGTCCCAGAAAAGCCGCCCCTCCGCCGCGCGCCCCGCGCCGCTCGGCGGCAACGACGAGTGGAAGCGCCGCAGCCGCGTCCGCACCACCGGCCCCGCCCTCCGGACCGAGGCGTCTGCGTGGGACCGGCTGCCGGGTGGCGCCCAGCACGCGGTCTGCATCGGCTTCCTGCTCGTCGTCGCGCTCGGCTTCTTCGCCCCGACGACGTTCGGCGGCAAGGCATTTGCCGGCGGCGACACGGTCCAGTGGCGCGCGACCGCCCAGGCGTCGCTCGACGCCGAGGCGGCCACCGGCGAGGCGCCGTTGTGGGTCCCGACCGTCTTCGGCGGCATGCCGACCTACCTCGTCACCTACCCCGCGCGCGTGCCCGGGGCAGACACCCTCGTCTCGGCCCTGCGTGGGCTCGGGCTGTGGCCTGTCGCGCACTTTTTCGTCCTCCTCCTCGGGACGTACCTGCTCGTCGTCTACCTCACGCGGACGAAGCTGCCGGGCGTCGTCGCGGCCGTCGGCTTCGGCCTCTCGACGTACCTGCCGATCATCCTCACGGCGGGCCACAACACCAAGTTCGTCGCCCTCGCGTACGCGCCGTGGCTGCTGCTCGCCTTCGCGGCCGTCGTCCGCCGCGAGCCGGGCACGAAGCGTATGGTCAGCGGCCTGCTGACGCTCCTGTTCGCCATCGCGGCGGCGACGAACCTCCGTGCCGGGCACGTCCAGATCACCTACTACGCGGTCGTAATCGCGGCCGTGTGGTGGATCGCCGAGGGCATCGCGGCGTGGCGCGGCGGGACGCTCAAGACGTTCGCGTTCTCGACGGGCCTGCTCGCGCTCGGGTCTGCGCTCGCACTCGCGCTCGTCGCACAGCCGTACCTCGCGCAGTGGCAGTTCAAGGCCTTCACGACGCGCGGCGCGGCGGCCGCCGGCGGCGGGATGGCGTGGGACTACGCGATGGAGTGGAGCCAGGGCTGGGGCGAGCTGCTCACGCTCGTGATCCCGAACGCCTACGGCGGCGGCGGGGCGCTGTACTGGGGGCCGAAGGTGTTCACGGCCGGACCGCACTACGTCGGGCCCGTCGTGGCGCTGCTCGCGCTCATCGGCGCTGTCGGAGTGGCGCGGCGGTCGGTCGTGGCATTCGTCGCGGCTGCCCTGCTGATGACGGGTTTCGCCCTCGGCGACCACTTCGAGATCCTCAACCGCGCCGCGTTTGCCGGGCTGCCGCTGTTCAGCACGTTCCGCGTGCCCGAGACGTGGCTCGCGGCCGTCGCGCTCGTCATTGCGCTCCTCGCCGGCTGGGGCGGCTACTACCTCCAGCGCCGCGAGGCGACGCCCGAGGCCGAGGCGCGCAAGCGGCGCGTCGCGTGGGGCGCCATTGCCGTGTTCGCCGTCCTCATCGGCGGGCTGTGGATCACGGGCGGGGCAGGGCTGTCGTTCGAGAAGCCCGGCGAGGCCGCGCAGATCGAGCAGGCGGCCGCGGCCCAGCTCGGCCTGTCGCCGACGGACCCGCAGGTCGCGCAGGTCGCGCAGGACTACCTCCGCCAGCAGGGCATCACGCCCGAGGCGCGCCAGGCAGCGTTCTCGGCCGATGCCGGCCGCTCGCTCCTCTTCCTGGTCCTGGCAGCGGCCTGCGTCTCCCTGCTCGCGCTCCGCCGCGCGCCCGCGTTCGTCGGCCTCGCCGTGCTCGCGCTCCTCGCTACGGCCGACCTGTGGGGCGTCGGCCGCCGCTACGTCTCCGACGAGTCGCCCGCGCTCCAGCGCCGCCGCGACGTCGCGGACGTGCTTCGGGCGCAGCAGACGGACGCTGACCGCTTTCTCGCCGAGCGCGCCCGTGCAGCCGGCTCCGGCGCGTTCCGCGTACTCCCCCAGAACCCGCTCTCGACAGCCGGCCCGTCGTACTACGCCGAGTCCGTCGGCGGCTACAACGGCGTGCGGCTCGCCAACGTCGAGTCATACCTGACGGAGACGCTGCCGGATCCGGAGACGGGCTTCAACCGGAATGCGCTCCGGCTGCTCGCCGTGCGCTACGTCGTCGCGCAGGGCGCCATTCCGGGCCTCGTGCCCGTCTTCCAGGACCCGGCCTCGGGCCAGGTGGTCTCCGAGGACTCGGCCGCGGCGCCGCGCGCGTACCTCGTCGACCGCGTCGAGGTCGTGCCCGATGCGGCGGCCGTCCGCGCGCGCGTGCGCGATCCGCAGACGGACCTGACCCGGACGGCCTTCGTCGCCGACATCCCCGGCGCCTCGGCCGCCGCCCTCTCGGGCGCCCCGCCGGACTCGGGGCGCGCCGGCGTCCGCCTCGACCGCTTCAGCCCGGACGAGATCGTGTGGCGCGTCCGCACGGACCGACCGCGGCTCTTCGTCGCGAGCGAGGTCTACTACCCGGCCGGCTGGACAGCGACGGTCGGCGAGGCCGACGCTCCCATCGTCGAGGTCGACGGCCTGATCCGCGGCGTGCCCGTGCCGGCCGGCGACCATCTCGTCACGATGCGCTTCCGGCCGGCGGCGCACCGCGACAGCCTCATCGTGTCGTGGGTGGCCTTCTTCATCGCCTACGGCGGCGCCGTCGCCCTGGCGAGCCTGCTCTGGCTCCGCCGCGGCGCCCGGGCGTGAGCGCCGCGCCCGGCGACCGCCCGCTCCGGCTGCTCGTCGTCACGTATTACTTCCCGCCGTCGGGCGGCGCGGGCGTGCAGCGGCCGACCAAGTGGGTGAAGTACCTCGGCGCGAGCGGCGTCGAGCCGTCCGTGCTGACCGTCCGCGCGGGCGCCTACCCGGCGCTCGACCCGAGCCTCGCGCGCGATGTGCCGGCCGGGATGACGGTCGTGCGGACGGCCGCGCCGGACCCGTTCGGGCTCTACGGCCGCATGACGGGCCGCTCGCGCGGTGAAGCCGTCGCCGCGCGGACAGGAACGGTCGGGCAGAGCGCGTCGCTCCCCGAGCGGACCGCCCGGTGGGCAAGGGCCAACCTGTTCGTCCCCGACGCCCGCGTCGGGTGGGTGCCGTTCGCGGCGAGGGCCGCCCGGCAGATGCACACCGCGCACCCGTTCGACGCGGTCCTCACGACGGGTCCGCCACACTCGGCGCACCTCGTCGGGCGCGCCCTCGCTCGGCGGACCGGGCTGCCGTGGATCGCGGACTTGCGCGACCCGTGGACCGACATCCACTACACCGGCGCCCTCGGCCGCTCGCGCGCGGCCATGCGCCTCGACGCGCGCCTCGAAGCGTCCGTGCTCCGCGAGGCGACGGCCCTCGTGACCGTCACGGCGCCGCTGCGCGACGCGTTCGAGGAGCGGGCCGGACGTCCCGTCGCGCTCGTCCGCAACGGCTTCGACCCGGCCGACTTCGACGGGCCGCCGCCGGTCCTCGGCGCGCCAGAGCCGTTCGGGATGCTCTACGCCGGGACGCTCTACGACGTCCCGACTGGCCTCCTCAAAGCCCTCGCGCGACTTCGCCGCGAAGGCCTTGACGTGCCCCTGCGCGTCGTCGGGGCCGTGCCCGAGATCCTGGGCGCCGAAACGGCGCGCCTCGGAATCGACGACCTCATTCGAACGGAGCCGCCCCTCCCGCACGATGCAGCTGTCGCCGCGATGCGAGCCGCCGGTGTGCTCCTGCTGACCGTCGAG
>DASWMO010000098.1:0-14474 GCA_036399715.1 Rubricoccaceae bacterium | reverse complement strand
GTGAACGCCCGGCGCGAGAACCGTCGCGTCTTCGAACGCGGCCCCCGTCGCCTCGAACAGCCCGGCGACGACGCGGCGCCCGGCGAGGTACGCCACGATGCGGTCGCCCGCGCGGACCTCGCCGAGGCGCGCACGGCCCTGCTGCCGCAGGGCAAACGTGTTCGCGCGGACGAACGCCGAGAAGGCGTCGGGCGAGACGGACCAGAGCCAGTACGTCATTGGGCGTCTCGCCGCGCCCCGGCGACCCCACACGTGCCGGACGCGACAGCGCGGAGCAGGCCGCTGCGTGGTCTGGTGCGGCGCGGCCGGAGGTCGGGCGGGGAGGATTCCGGAGGCGTCACGGCGGGAACGAGAGCGTGGCGAGCAACTTACACGCCCCGGCTGACGGAGGGTTGTCAGCCCCGGTTCGTAGTCTGCGCGGCTGCCCTTCCCCGACCCCCGATGGCCAACATCACCCGGATCAATTCGCCATTCTCGCTCGACACGCCGTTCCGCCCGATGGGCGACCAGCCGCGCGCCATCGAGGAGCTCACCGAAGGCATCTTCCGCGGCGACCCGGCGCAGACGCTGCTCGGCGCGACGGGCACGGGAAAGACGTTCTCCATTGCCAACGTCATCCGCAACACGGGCAAGCCGACGCTCGTGTTCTCGCACAACAAGACGCTCGCGGCACAGCTCTACGCCGAGCTCCGGCAGTTCTTCCCGAACAACGCCGTCGAGTTCTTTATCTCGTACTACGACTACTACCAGCCCGAAGCCTACATCGTCTCGTCGGATACGTACATCGAGAAGGACATGGCGATCAACGAGGAGATCGACCGCCTGCGCCTGCGTGCGACGTCGGCCCTCGTCTCGGGCCGCCGCGATGTCATCATCGTCGCCTCGGTCTCGTGCATCTACGGGCTCGGCAACCCCGAGGAGTACAAGGCCCGCATCGTCCAGATCCGCCCCGGCGAGACGACCGACCGCGACGACCTGCTCCGCCGCCTCGTCGACGTGTTCTACACCCGCAACGACGTCGACTTCGCGCCCGGCACGTTCCGCGTCCGCGGCGACACCGTCGAGGTCTTCCCGGCCTACTTCGAGGACCAGGCCTACCGGATCAGCTTCTGGGGCGACGAGATCGAAAAGATCGCCCGCATCGACCCGATCTCGGGCAAGGAGTTCAACCGCGAGGCCGACGGCGTCACGATCTACCCGGCCAAGCACTTCGTGACGCCCAAAGACCAACTCGACCGCGCGCTCGAAGGCATCCAGGAGGAACTCCGGTGGCGCCTCGCGATCCTCCGCAACGAGGGCAACCTCGTCGCCGCGCAGCGGCTGGAGCAGCGGACGCTCTTCGACATCGAGATGATCAAGGAGGTCGGCTACTGCTCGGGCATCGAGAACTACAGTCGCCACATGGACGGCCGCGAGCCCGGCACCCGCCCGCACTGCCTCCTCGACTACTTCCAGCAGGAATACGGCAACGACTGGATGATGGCCATCGACGAGAGCCACGTGACGGTCCCACAGGTGCGCGGGATGTACAACGGCGACCGCGCGCGCAAGCTCAACCTCGTCGAGCATGGCTTCCGGCTCCCGTCCGCGATGGACAACCGGCCGCTCACGTTCGAGGAGTTCGAGCAATTCCAGCACACCACGATCTACGTCTCGGCGACGCCCGCCGACTACGAGTTGGAGCAGTCGGGCGGCGTCGTCGTGGAGCAGATCATCCGCCCAACGGGCATTCTGGACCCCGACGTCGAGGTGCGGCCGGTCGACAACCAGATCGACGACCTCCTCGCCGAGATCCGGACGCGCGTCAAGGGCGGCGGGCGCGTCCTCGTGACGACGCTCACGAAGCGCATGGCCGAGGACCTCACGGACTACCTCGACTCGTTCGGCGTCCGCGTCCGCTACCTCCATTCGGACATCGACGCGCTCGAGCGGGTCGACATTCTCCGCGACCTGCGCCTCGGCGCGTTCGACGTGCTCGTCGGGATCAACCTGCTCCGCGAGGGCCTCGACCTCCCCGAGGTCAACCTTGTCGCGATCCTCGACGCCGACAAGGAGGGCTTCCTCCGGTCCGAACGCTCGCTCATCCAGACGGCCGGCCGCGCAGCCCGCAACGCGGACTCGCTCGTGGTCCTCTACGCGGACAAGATCACGGACTCGATGCAGCGCATGATGGACGAGACGGACCGCCGTCGCGAGGTCCAGCGGGCGTACAACATCGAGCACGGCATCACCCCGACGACCGTCATCAAGTCTACGGAGCAGGTGCGGATGGGGACGGCCATCGCGGACCACAAGGACACGCAGGACGAGCGCAAGGCCAAGCAGGAGGTCCAGTACTACGCCGGGCCGGACCAGCTCAAGCGTGTCGCGGACCCCGTCGTGAAGTACCTCACGCCGGACCAGAAGCGGGACCTCATCGCGCAGCTCTCGCGCGAGATGGACGAAGCGTCGGCGAACCTCGAGTTCGAGCGCGCCGCCGAGCTCCGCGACTCGGTCGCCCAGATCGAGGCCACGCTCGCGGCGTAGCCATCACCTAGCCGCCGCTTCCCCCGACCGCGGGAGGCGGCGGCAGGCCTTGGCGACGCACCTTGGCTGCGAACCCACCTTCGTGGCCATGCTCCGACGTTTCGTCCTTATTGCCACCGCGCTCTTGCTATCGAGCGCTGCCTCAGCGCAAACGTGCGGCGGCGTCCTCGAGCTGACGTTTATCGACCCAACCTCTGCGGACTCGTCCCGACCGCTCATCGCGATGCGCGAGTTTGACGTCCGGGCGCAGTTTCTGCACGGGTCGATTGCAGAAGGCGCGCTGCCGACCGTCGCCGAGGCACTACGTGATCACCCCGTCTCACTCGACGCTGACGTTCGCCTGCCGGGGTACAGTCGCGTCTATGTCCCCGGATCGGTGCTCGCCTTCGCGCCCCGGTGCGGGCTGGCGCTGCTGCACATTGTCATCGAGTACCACCACGAGACGATGACGCTCGACGTGTACGGCACGCCAAGCCACATCGGCATCCGCCTCGACGCCCCGGTCCCGTTTCGCCGCGGGCGGCACGTGCTGGACCTGCGGTCGGCGCCGCATGCCCCCGACGGCAGCGGCTTCATCATCTATCATGCCTCGGGTGTCCGGCGGGTTGGCAGCTAACGTCAGGCCGTCGTGCGGGCGTCTAGGGTCACGCCGTCTCGCGGGCTTCTTCGAGAAGCGCGTCCACGGGCGGGAGGTCGTGGTACCAGTCGTGATGCTTGCTCCACCGCTTGCACGCGAGGCAGACCGTCTCGCGCCAGACGTGGCGGCACGCGGGGCACTGCCCGGCGGTGTCGAACGTGTTCCAGACGTGGCCGCACGAGCACGCCCACTCGTCCGAGGCGGTCGGCTCCCACGTGCATTTCGGGCAGGCGATCTTCACGGGCATTGAGGCGGTAGACATCCCATACGGTCGTCGGCAGGGGAGGTTCGACCTGAGCGGCGTGTCCGCCTTCGGACCGCGAAGACGGAAGGAACACCGGGCGCATGCGTTGGACGCCCCGACGCAGCGCTCTACCTTCCGGGCCGCCTGTTCCGCGCCCCTCAGCGGCGCCCCTCCGACTCCGGACCGATGAAGACCGACCTCCACCCCGACTACACGCCCGTCACCGTCCGCCTCGCCGACGGGACCGAGTACACGACGCGCTCGACGATGACGGCCGACACGTACGCCGCCGAGATCGACTCGTCCAACCACCCGTTCTACACGGGCAAGAAGACGATGGTCGACACCGCCGGCCGCGTCGAGCGCTTCCGCCGTCGCTACGGCAACACGCACGCGACGCAGCTCACGGCCAACGAGGAGGCCGCTCAGGCCGAGGAGGATGCGGCCGCCGCGACGGCCTCTGCCGAGGCGGAGACCTCCGAGACGGCCGAGGCGTAGGCCTCCCCGTTCCCGACTGCACGAGGCGGTCCGCTCTGGCGGGCCGCCTCGTGGCTGTTACCCCCTACGGCCGCAGCAGCACCTTGCCGACGTTGCGCCGCTCCTCTAGGTGCCGGTGCGCCTCGGCCGCGTCGTCGAACCGCACGACGCGGTCCACGTGCGGGCGGACGGCCCCGTCGCGCCAGAGGTCCAGAATGCGGTCCGTCCACGCCGCGACACGTTCGGGCACGTCCCACAGGTGGCCCACATTGACGCCCAGCACGCCCTTGTTGGCATTGATGAGCGCGAGCGGGCTCGACCGCACCCACGGAATCCCCGCAGCGGCACGCACGAGCCCGAGCTTCCCGCCGCCCGCGGCCGACGAGATGCCATACGCGACGAGGCGCCCCGACGGCGCGAGCACGTCCAGGCTGCGCCCCCAGTGCGCCCCCCCGACCGCATCCAGCACGAGGTCCACGCCCTTTCCGCCCGTCAGGTGCATCACCTCGGCGACGAAGTCGCGCCCGCGGTAGTCGATCGCGTGGTCGTAGCCGCGCTCCCGGACGTAGTCGTGCTTGCCCGGCGAGGCCGTCCCGAACAATTCGACGCCGTAGACCCGCCCGAGGTCCGCGCAGGCCGTCCCAACGCCGCCGGAGGCTCCGTGGACGAGGACGCGCATCCGGTAGCCCAGGTCCTCGGCGGGCCGGACGCTGCCCATCACGACCATCATCTGGAACGCCGTGAGATAGTTCACCGGGATCGCCGCGCCCGTCTCGGCGCTCATGCCCTCGGGGCGGAGCGTGACGGCGTGCTCGGGCACGACGACGTGCGACGCGTAGCCACCGAAGCGCGTCATCGCGAGAACCGGGTCGCCCACGGCGACGCGCGTCACACCCGGCCCGACGGCCGCGACCGTTCCGCCGACCTCGTACCCGACGACGGCCGGAAGCGGTGGCGCGTCGGGATAGAGGCCCTGCCGCGCGAGCACGTCGGCAAAGTTGACGCCGGACGCCTCGACGGCGACGAGCACCTCGCCCGGCCCGGCGACCGGGTCGGGCGCCTCGCGGACCGTGAGAACGTCGGGGCCGCCCGTGCGGGGAATCCAGACCTGGCGCATCGCGGTGCGGGAGCGTGAGCAGGTCCAACGTACGTCGCGGGCGCCGCATGGACGCGCCGTAGGTTCAGCCGCCCACGACCTCTACCCGCATGCTTCTCGACTCCCACGTCGCCCTCGTGACGGGCGCCAGCCGCGGCGCCGGCGCCGCCATCGCGCGGCGCCTCGCCCGCGAGGGCGCCGCCGTCTGCGTCAACTTTCTCCACAGTGCCGACAAGGCCGCGGCCGTCGTGGCCGAGATCGAGGCAGCCGGCGGGCGCGCTTTCGCCCACCAGGCGGACGTGACCGACCGGGACGCCGTCGGAGCGATGGTCGAGGCCGTCGTCGCACGCTACGGTCGCGTGGACGTCGCCGTCTCAAACGCGCTCCCGAGCTATGCTTTCGACCCCGCGGCCGACTACGTGAGCGTCGAGACCGTCCGGTGGGACGACTTCCGGCGACAGTACGAGGGCGCCGTCGGCGGTGCGCTGAACCTCGCGCAGGCTTTACTGCCCACCTTCAAGGCGCAGGGCGGCGGGGCGATCGTCACCATCGGCACCAACCTCGTCTACAATCCCGTCGTGACGTACCACGACTACACGGCCGCCAAGGCCGGGCTCGTCGGGCTGACCCGCACACTCGCCGCGGAGCTTGGTCCGCACAACGTCCGCGTAAACCTTGTCGCTGGCGGGCTTCTCGAACAGACCGACGCGAGTGCGGTGACCACGCCCGAGGTATTCGCCTACATCGCCGGGGCGACGCCGCTGCGGCGGACGGTCACGCCAGAGCAGTTCGCCGACGCCGTCCTCTTTTTCGCGAGCCCGCTCTCGGCCGCCGTCACTGGCCAGTGCCTCGCCGTTGACGGCGGGCTGACGATGCCGTAGCCGCCGCGCCGGGCACCTTTGTCCGCCCGGCGGGTTTCCTCTCTTTGTGCACCCAACCGTCTCTGATGAACCCGATCCCGCTCCTGATCCGCAAGCGCGACGGCCACGCCCTCGCCCCCGACGACATCGCCGCCCTCGTCGGTGCGTACACCGACGGGAGCATGCCGGATTACCAGATGGCGGCCTTTTTGATGGCCGCCTTCACGCGCGGGCTGGACCGGACCGAGGGCGTCGCGCTCATGCGCGCGATGCTCCACTCGGGCGTCGTGCTGGACCTGTCCGACATTCCCGGCCGCAAGGTGGACAAGCACTCGACCGGCGGCGTCGGCGACAAGGTGTCCATCGTTCTCGCGCCGCTCGTCGCCGCGTGCGGCGTGCCCGTGCCGATGATCTCGGGCCGCGGCCTCGGCCACACGGGCGGCACGCTGGACAAGCTCGAAGCCATCCCGGGTTTCGACGTGAACCTCGACCTCGACCGCTACCGGGCCGTCCTGGCCGAGGTCGGGACCGTCATGATCGGGCAGACGGCCGAGATCGCGCCGGCCGACAAGAAGATCTACGCCCTCCGCGACGTCACCGGCACGGTCGAGTCGATCGCGCTCATCGCCGCCTCCATCCTCTCCAAAAAGCTCGCCGAGGGCATCGACGCGCTCGTCCTCGACGTCAAGTGTGGCCGCGGCGCGTTCATGACCGACGAGGCGCAGGCTCGGCTGCTCGCCGAGACGCTCGTCGGCATCGCCAACGAGGCCGGCACGCCGACGGTCGCGCTCCTCACGGCGATGGACGTGCCGCTCGGTCGCGCCTCGGGCAACGGTCCTGAGACGGCCGAGGCCATCCAGATCCTCCGCGGCGAGACGCCCGATGGCGGCGACTGCGGGGACGTGATCGACGTCACGCTCGCGCTCGCCGGCGAGATGCTCGCCCTCGGCGGCAAGGCCGACACGCCCGAGGCCGGCCGCGCACTCGCCGCCGAGGCGCTCGCCGACGGCCGCGCTTTCGAGACCTTCCGCCGGCTCGTCGCCGCGCACGGCGGCGACGTGGCCGTCCTCGACGATCCGGCACGCCTCTCGGGCGTGTCCGTTGCGACCGTCACAGCCGACCGCCCCGGGATCGTCACTGACATCGACGCGCGACAGATCGCCCTTGCCGCGTTTGCCCTCGGCGCGGGCCGCGCCCGTAAAGAGGACGCCGTGGACCCGACCGCAGGCGTCGTGCTCAACAAACGGCCCGGTGAGACCGTAGAGGTCGGCGAGGCGCTCGCGACGCTCTACGCCCGCGACGCCTCACGTGCCGATCCCGACGCCGTCCGGGCCACGTTTACGCTCGGCGACACGGCCCCGACGGTCCGGCCGCTCGTGCTCGACCGCCTTGATGCCGACGGGTGGCGCGGCGCGGCGTAACACGCCCGGAAAAGCCGGACGCCCCGACGGGCCCGCCCACCCCGTACCTTTCCTCCCTAGCCTGCCTCATCCGTCTCATGTGGAAGCGATTCTCGCGCCTGCTCCAGTCCATCTTCGGGGGCGCGATCTCCGCGATGGAGGACCCCAAGCTCATCCTTGAGCAGAACATCCGGGAGCTGAACGACCAGGTCCCCAAGATGAACGAGAACATCGCGACGGTGAAAGCCAACGTGATGCTTCTCCAGAAAGAGGACCGCCGGTACACCGCCGAGCAGTCCGGCCTGACGTCCAAGATCAAGGCCGCCATCAACGCCGGCCGCGACGACATCGCGCAGCGCTACGCCGTCCAGCTCCAGGGCATCAAGGAGGCCCAGACGCGGACGGCCGAGCAGCTCCAGTTCGCCGAGCAGGCGTACGAGAAGGCGCTCCAGGTCAAGAAAGCCTTCATGCGCGAGCGCGAGAAGAAGATCGGCGAGGCCAAGGAGGCCCTCCGCGCCCACGAGCGCGCGAAGTGGCAGTCCAAGATCGCCGACACGCTCGAGCAGTTCGAGGTCGCCGGCATCGACTCGACGCACGACGAGATGGTCCGCCGCGTCAACGAGCAGACGGCCAAGAACGAGGCGCGCATGGAAATGGCGCTGGACTCCATCGACACCGAGGCGATGCAGATCGAGGAGGACGCCAAGGAGGTCGAGGGCGCCGAGCTCGTCCGCCAGTTCAAGCTCGAAATGGGCATGGAGTCGTCTGCGCCGGCCACAGCTGCCCCGGCTGAGCGCACGCCCGCGCTCGACGCACTCGACGACCTCGACCTCGGCACGGACACGCCCGCCGAGCGCGCCCGCACCCGGACCGAATAGGGATTCGGGCTTCAGGACCGGGGGCTCGTGCTCCCACCTCAAGCCTACCCCCAGCCCCCACTCTGATGACTCCCGAGGAGTTCAACCGCCTCAAGGAAGAGGAGAAGGCGCACCTCCGCCAGCTCCGCGACCTCAAGCAACAGCACCGCGACGTGCAGCGCAAGGCGTCCATCTTAGGCGCGCTTCGCGGCATGGACGCCGGCGACCTCACAGCGGAGACGGACGCCCAGACCGACGCGCTGATGCGCGGCGCCATCACGCAGGAGGCCCGCCTCGACCTCGCCCTCGAAGGCGAGGCGGCCCGCGCCCAGGCCGAGTCCGACCGCGAGGCGACGCGCCAGGCCGAAGCCGCCGACCTCGTCCGCCAGCTCAAGGCCGAGGCGGGCGCGACCGCCGACGAGGCGCCCGCGCGCCCGGCGTCGGATGCCGCCCGCACCATCGGCCGCACGCCGCTGCCCGACGTGCCGGAACCGCCCGCGGCCGCATCGCGCGACGCCAAGACACTCGGCCGGCCCCGGAGCTAGCCCCCGACGACCCTGCCGACGGCCCGCCCGCGGCACCTTCTCATGCCCGACGAACCGCTCAACTACACGCGCGAGGCCTTCATGGCCCCGGCCAACCTCGCGTTCCTCCTCGTCGCCCTGCTCGTCTCGACGATCGTACTCGGGGGCGCCGCGACGAGCGTCGCGCTGATCTTTGCCGCAGCGGCGGAGTTGCTCTACCTCGGCGTCGTCCCGCGCAACGAGCGCTTCCGCAAGGTCGTCCGCTCGCGGGCGGCAGCCGTGCGCGCCAAGGCGCCGACGGACCGCGAGGTCTTCCGGACGCTCGAAAAGGACGGCCAGAAGCGTTACGTCCGCTTCCGGAACATGGAGAAGGCGATCAAGGAGAACTACGCCAAGCTGCCTTACGCCTCCCAGGGCCTGCTCGACGCACACCTCGGCAAGCTCGACGGCCTCCTCGACGCCCACCTGAACCTGCTCCAGCTGCGCGAGCGCTACTCCCGCTTCGCCGAGCGGACCGGCGAGTCCGACATCCTCGACGCCATTACGGCCCTCCAGAAGGAGATGGCGAGCGACCCGCCGCGCGTCAAGGCCATCAAGCAGCGGCGCCTGACGATCCTCGAAAAGCGACTCGACCGCTTCAAGAAGGCCGGTGAGAACCTCGCCATCGTCGATGCCCAGATCGCGACCATCGAGGACGTCGCGCGCTACGTCTACGAGCAGTCGCTGACGATGCAGAACCCCGACGAGGTGAGCTTCCAGCTCGACACGCTCATGACCGAAGTCGAGGAGACGCAGGCGTCCATGGAGGTGCTCGACGACGCCTTCGGCGACCCGGCGAGCCTCACCGATGCCGACGTCGAGGCGTTCGACGCGTCGCGCGTCGGGCAGCTGGACACGTCGGCGCTCGACGAGCTCGACAACCTCGACCTGGGCGACGACACCGAAACCCGTCGCCGCACGCGCTCTTAGCCCCAGACCGACAGGCGCCCGCCTGTCTTCCCGATGCCCGACTTCCAGACGATCCAGTACACCGTCGACGATGACGGCGTCGCGCTCATCACGCTCGACCGGCCCGAGGCGCTCAACGCGCTCAGCCAGCGCCTCGTCGCCGAGTTGGCGGCGGCCTTCCGGCAGGCCCGGACCGATGCGGCCGTGCGCGGGGTCGTCGTGACGGGCGCGGGCGAGAAGGCCTTTGCCGCGGGCGCGGACATCGCCGAGTTCGCCGAGATGGACCCCTTGACGGCGCACCGCTTCGCGACGCGCGGCCAGGGCGTGATGACGCAGATCGAGACGATGTCCAAGCCCGTCGTCGCGGCCGTGAACGGGTTCGCGCTCGGCGGCGGGTGCGAGCTCGCGATGGCATGCCACCTCCGCGTGGCGTCCGAGAACGCGCAGTTCGGGCAGCCCGAGGTGCAGCTCGGCCTCATCGCGGGCTACGGCGGCACGCAGCGCCTGCCGCGCCTCGTCGGGCGCGGGATTGCGGCGGAGATGCTGCTCACGGGCGACCGCGTCTCGGCGCAGCGCGCGTACGAGACGGGCCTCGTCAACCGCGTCGTGCCGGCGGAGGACCTCATCCCGACGGCGCGCGAGTTCGTCCTCAAGATCGCGTCCAAGGCGCCCGTCGCGGTCGCGATGACGCTCCAGGCGCTGCGCGCGGCGGATCTCCCGCTCCCGCAGGGCCTGCAGCAGGAGGCCGCCCTCTTCGCGCAGTGCGTCGCGACGGAGGACTTCGTCGAGGGCGTCGGCGCGTTCCTCAACCGCCAGACGCCCGAATTCCAGGGCCGGTAGGGCGGGACGCCGGACACGGGCGGGCCGTGCGTCTGGCCCGGCTGCCGGTTCCTGGTCCCTGATCCCCACATGATCGTCGCCTTCATCCTGCTGATGCTCGTCGCGAGCGCGTTCTTCTCGGGCTCCGAGACGGCGTTCGTGACCGCGAACAGGCTCAAGACCGAGGTTCGGGCGCGGCAGTCGGGCGGGCTGGGGCGCGTGGTGCAGGGCTTCCTCGCGGACCCGGGGTCGCTGCTCACGACGACGCTCGTCGGCAACAACGTGGCGATCGTGGTCTATTCGACGCTCGTCGGCGTGTGGCTGGACGAGCCGCTGACGGCGATGTACCAGGGCCTCGGGCTCGCGACGCCGACGGGGGCCGTGCTGGCGACGCAGACGCTCGTCGCGACCCTCGTCGTGCTCGTCTTCGGGGAGGTGATCCCGAAGTCGCTCATGCGGCAGCCCTCGGCGGGGGCCCTCCTGCTGCTCGCTGGCCCGCTGCGGGCGACGTACATCCTGCTGTGGCCGCTGATCAAGGTCGCCGGGTGGACGAGCGGCCTGCTCATCCGCGCGACGGGCACACCCGCCGACTCGATGCAGCAGTTTCTGCGCCGCGACTTCGAACTCGTCATCCGCGAGAGCCGCGAGACGGGGACGCTGGACCTCGACGACGAGGAGTCCGAGATCCTCACCAACGTCTTCGAGCTCCGGACGCTTCGCGTCAAGGACTCGATGGTGCCGCGGACAGACATCCATGCCGTGGACGAGACGGCGACGATCGCGGACGTCCGGCGGACGTTCGTCGAGACGGGGCACAGCCGGCTGCCGGTCTACCGCGGGTCCATCGACCGCGTCGTGGGCATCGTCCTCGCGCACGACCTGTTCCACGCGCCCGAATCGCTGGCGGCGATCCTCCGGCCGGCGCGCCTCGTGCCCGAGTCCAAGCCCGCCCGCGACCTGCTGTTCGACTTTCTCCGCGGCGGGACGTCGATGGCCGTCGCCGTGGACGAGTACGGCGGGACGGCGGGCGTCGTCACCATCGAGGACCTGCTCGAAGAGCTGTTCGGGGACATCCGCGACGAGCACGACGCGGCCGCGGCGCCGATCCGGCGGATCGACGAGCGGACGGTCTTGGTGCACGGGCGCGTGGAGCTGGACGACCTCGCCGAGGCGACGGGCATCCGGCTGCCCGAGGGCGACTACGACACGGTCGGCGGGTGCCTGCTGGCGCGGGCGGGCCACGTGCCGGCCGAGGGCGAGACGTTCGCCCTCGACGGGCTCACGCTGACGGTGGCGACGGCGACGGCGAACCGGATCGAGGCGGTGCGGATCACGACGGCCTGAGGGGTTCGCCGGGGCGAGGTCCCTGCGGGCAGTGTGGAGGGGCGGGTCGATAGGTAGAACCTATTGGTCGGCCTCCGATACGGGCGGGTCGGCCTCCGAAACCAGCGGGTCAGCCTCCGAAACCAGTGGGTCAGCCTTCGAAACCGACGGGTCGGGCTTCGATACAGGCGGGGCGGCCTCCGATACGCACGGGTCGGCCCTCGATACGGGCGGGTGGATGCCCGATACGCCCGGGTCAGTCTCGGGTAGCCGCTGGTGCGCCTCCGAGCGCGTCCGGTCGATGCCCGATACCGGTCAGGTGCGGCAGCACGGACGGTGCGGCTCGTCGTGGGGCGCTAGCCGGCTAGCGTCTCGAAGACGAGGACGGCGGCGCAGACGAGGGCCATCGCGCCGAGGAAGGGGCCGATAAAGCGCAGCCAGCGGTCGTAGCCCACGCCCGCCATCGTCAGCGACGGAAGCACCATGCCCGAGGGCGAGACGAAGAACGACAGGCCGATGCCGTAGACGTACGCGCTCACGACGGCCGCAGCAGGCACGCCGACGGTCGCCCCGAGGGCGCCCATGATGGGCATCGTGAGGACGGCGATCCCCGAGGACGACGGCAGCACGACGGCGAGGAGGGCGAAGAAGACGAACAGCGAGAGCACGAACGCGACGGGCGGCATGCCGTCCACGACGCCCGAGGCGGCGTACAGGAGCGTCCCCGAGAGGCCACCCTCGGTCAGGACGACGGTCACGCCGCGGGCGATGCCGATCACGAACGCGACGCCGAGCAGGTCGCGGGCGCCCGCGATAAAGGCGTCCACGAAGGCGCGCTCGCCGGCCCCTTCGATGCCGGCGACGAGGATCGCAGCGGCGAGGAAGAGGGCCGTCATCTCGCCGAACCACCACCCGCCGACCGAGACGCCCCAGACCATCACGCCGAACGTGGCCGCGAAGACGGCGAGCAGGCCCCAGACGCGCGGGGTCATCGGGGGGGGGCCCTCGGGCTGGGCCTCCGCGTCGAGATTGACCTCGGCGGCGGCGGGGGCCGTGCCGGGGCCGGCGAGCGAGGCCGCGGGGTTGCGGCGGACGCGCGCAGCGTAGCGGAGCGTCCACCATGCGAGCCCGCCGACGCCGAGGGCGAGGACGACGAGGCGCGGCCCGAGGCCGACCGTCCACGGCACGCCCGCAGCCTCGGACGCGATGACGGTCGCAAAGGGGTTGGTCGTCGAGGCCGCCCCGCCGATGTGGCTGCCGCCGAGGATGACGGCGAGCGGGACCATGCGGTCGTAGCCGGCCGCGAGCAGGACGGGCACGAGGAGCGGGTAGAACGCGATGGTTTCCTCGGCCATGCCGAACGTCGTCCCGCCCAGGGCCATAAGGCCGATGACGAGCACGACGAGAACGCCCTCGCGTCCGCGGAGGCGTCGCGCGAGCGCGGCGAGGCCGGCATCGAAGGCGCCGGAGCGGTTGAAGACGCCGATGAAGCCGCCGATGACGAGCACGAACAGGACGACGTCGATGGCCTCGGTGATGCCCGCGATGGGGGCCATGAGGACCGCGAGCGGGCCCTGCCGGTTGGGGGGCGTGCGGCGGTACGTCCCCGGAACGGTGACGGGTTTGGTAAAGCGGCCGGCCTCGAAGTCTCCGACGCGAGCGCGGAGGCCGAGGCGGTCCAGCGTCGCCTGGTTGCCCGTCATGACGAGCGTGCTGTCGCCGTGGGCGACCTCGAAGGTGCCGTTGGCGTAGGTCAGCGTGTCGTAGTGACCCGCGGGGAAGACCCACGTCGCGAGCGCGGCGAGGGCGATCACGACGGCGAGGACGGTGTACGGCGTCGGAAACGCGAAGCGGGGGGCGTCCATCGGCAGCGGAGAGGCGGTCGGGCAGGATACCGCCGGGCCTGCGTGTCCATCGGGCGAGCCGATCTTGTGCGCTCCCTGCCCTGGCCCGCATGTCCATCCTCCTGCTCAGCAACTCGACCGGCCCCGACGGGGCGTTCCTCACGCATGCGACGGCGTGGATCCGGGCGGCGCTCGGGCCCGCACGGCGCGTCGCGTTCGTGCCCTACGCGGCGGTCACCGTCTCCTACGAGGCGACATCGGCGCGCGTCGCCGGAGCGCTGGCCAGCCTCGGCGTCGAGGTCGTGTCGGTCCATACGGCGTCCGACCCGGCGGCGGAGATTGCCGGGTCGGACGCTGTCCTCGTCGGCGGGGGCAACACGTTTGCGCTCCTGCACGCGATGCAGGCCGCGGGGCTCGTCGAGGCGATCCGGTCGCGGGTCGCTGCAGGCGCGCCGTACGTCGGCTGGAGCGCGGGCGCCAACGTCGTGTGCCCGACGATCCGGACGACGAACGACATGCCGGTCGTGGAGCCGGCCGGCTTCGCGGCGCTCGGCCTGGTGCCGTTCCAGATCAACCCGCACTACACCGACGCGCACCCGCCGGGGCACCGCGGCGAGACACGCGCGCAGCGCCTCACGGAGTTCGTCGCGGCGAACCCGGGCGTGCCGGTGGTGGGGCTGCCCGAGGGGACGGCGCTGGACGTACGCGGGAAGGCCGTCATGCTGCTCGGGGCGGATGCGGTCCCCATCTTCTCGGGTCGAGCGCCGGAGGGCGAGCGCGTCGCGGCGGCCGACCTCGCCGTGCGCCTCGGGATGTGAGGAACCGCACGGGCGGGTCGGGTTGTTGGGCCGGACCCTTTCCGCGCCCCGGCGCTCCCCGATGACTCAGCGCGACGTGACAGACTCGGACGGCCTCTCGT
>DASWMO010000097.1:0-29076 GCA_036399715.1 Rubricoccaceae bacterium | reverse complement strand
CCGTAGCCTCCATTAGACCCGTGGTGAGGGGCTAGCATCTTACGGGCGGGCAGCCGTTGGGCGAGCCGTTCCGAAAACGCTCGTTTGTGGGACGCCCCTCTACCAGGTACGTGACGGGCCCTGCCGTTATCGTCTTGCGTCCCTATTCCCGTCCCGCAACCACCGGCCCGCATCCTCCCCCGCCCTAGCTTTCGGGACACCTGTCCAGCCGTGAAAGCCGCCTCACGCCAGCCGCAGATCCGACGCCCACCCACGAACTGTCTCGTGGTGCTCGGCCCACGCGTCCCACACCGAACGCGCCCACCCGTGCACGGCCGCCCGGTGTACCTCGGCGCGCGGCGCGTCGACCACGTCCGCTACGGTAATGCTCCCGAGCGACGCCGGCGGCGAGAGCCAGCCGAAGCGGTGCTTCACCTTCGAGATGGCCACCATCACATCGTTTGCCTCCCGCACGTCGAAGCCACGCTCGACGGTGAGGCAGAGCCGGATGAGGTGAATGCCGACCGACTTCATGCTCTGCGGCGCCGGCGTGCCCGGGTGCTGCGCCGCGTAGGCGTCCACAGAGAGCCGGTGGACATCGGCGAGGGCGGGGTCGCTGTACTCGCGCGCGATCACCCCTCCGAAGGCAGCCCAGCATCCTGGAGAGGACGCCATGTAACGGTGAACTGGCCCGTCCGATCGGGGAAAGAGCCCCCGGCAGGCGGGGCACTCAGCGAGCGAGGGTGCTATCACGTTTCGCCTTCCGCGTTGTGGGCGAAACTAAAGCAGATGCTCCGCCCGAAGTGGGGCGTCCGCGCTGTCGAACGGCCGTTCGCCTCACCGGCAGGCGGTCAGTTTCGCACCCCGGCCCTTCTGCGAAACCCGCCCTGCTGTCCTAGGGCTCTCACGGCACCAATTAGTAGGGACCCATGGCGTTGGGATGCCCCAACCTGGTCGCTATGCCATGAACGGTCCGCTGTTCTTGTCAGATATTATCAGCTTGTATTTACTGTTGGCCGTTCTTTCCAAGTTGATAAATTTGCCTTCGTAATTTACCATCTTGACAAAGGTGCCTACATCAGGGCCCCATCTGAGTGTTGTAGTTCTATTGTTCTGTCCGGCCTCAAACTCAGGATTGTGATCGACATCCATCATAAAATTCCCAACCAGCTTGCCATAAATGATGACCTCAAATTCAACTGAAGCTCGCTCTCTTGTTTTTTTAGGATTTATCTTATGCCAATTTACACCGCTGAAAAATACGTTCTTGAAATAAGTCGAGGAATTAATGCTATGTCCCGCCTGCGTCAAGGTGACATGTCCAGTAGGATTTGTGCCCGCATTAGGCCACTGGGCATCCGCTTTAGCCATTTGCTTATACCATCTTTTGACAACTTGTCCTGAAGACGGCACAGCAGGTTGTGCTACCTGAGGCTTCTTAGCCGTCTTAGGGGCTGTTGGCTTCTGGGATTTAACTAAAGACTTATTTGAGTTCTTTCGAGAGAAGGAAGGAGCGTTTTTAAGCCGGTTCTTACTCTTACCGAATATGCTCTGGCTTGCACCTGGCGTCACTCCACCATGACTGTCTGAGTCTCCGCCCGGTCCCGAAGGTTGAGAGCTACTAATGGATCCAGGACTCCTCCCCGCATCCTCGTCCCCAATCCGGTATATAGGATCACCTATCAATGTTTTAAGCACAGCATCATCTAATCTAATACACACATTTTCATCTTCAATCAATCGGACAAACGATTCTTGATAACATTTTTCAAAGAATGTCTTGTCTTGCTGAATGTTAAAATCGAGACTTACTATTACTCCGGCTTCGTAGTTGTTCACAAGTCCTCCACGGGTCAAATTGTGCGATCCAACCATTACTTTCCCCGCAGAATCCCCATAGGCTATATAAACCTTAGGATGAAAGGTTCTGTTACCGTTGTCATGGAAAACATATACCTCATTGGAAATATCTAAGGCTAGATTCAATCCCTGAATACTGGCTCCGCCTTCGCTAATACCGACGACCATTCTCACGTTCCCACCTCTGGCCACAAAGTCTTTGAAACTCTGCTCCAATAGTCTAAATCCGCTTCGCTTTACCCAGGCGACAGTGATGCATACGCAGTTTATGTGACTATCAGCAAGAACCTCTTGCAAGAAAGTTAGTGCGTCAAAGCCATCCGAGTACGGCTGGGATATGAAGTCGGTTTTCATATATTGATATGCTGCTGTTTGACACGTCGACGCAATTGTATCACCGTGTCCAGGGTGTTAGTCCTTGTGAGAGAATCGAGCAGAGGTGCGCCAGTGCGTAAGGGTTGCAACACCCTGTTTCACAAGGTCAACTTCTTCGGCAGTGAAGCCAAGCTGTCGCACAAGTACTTCCTTGTCCCCCAACTCATACGCTTCATTAACTCTGCGGGCCGCGAGCAAAGCGTTCAGCTGCGTAGGGTGATCTCCTTGGACAGCAACCTGACGTGGCAACCTGACATTTCCCGCTTCCCCTGGTACGAGCACCATCACCCCACCGCCGAGTGAGTGCACCTCCAGCTCACACTGAAGCAGCGTGAGTGATGTGTACCAGCTAGCTGCAATCACGTCCCGACTGGCCCCCAGGCTATACCCGCAAAGCAGACTATTTGATGCTACCAATTCCGCATCATTGACCATTAGTATAGGTCGTTCTGAGAAAACGCTTAGCACCACGTCGGGGGTACGGACTCCCGGCACGACGTACCAAGGCTCACGGACCTGGCACTTGTATCGGTTTGCTACCCCTCTTTTCACCCCTTCGGCCGTATAGCTCAACTCCCCCTCAGTCATGCGGGCAGGGTCGGGCAAGTAGAGTTTCTCAACACCTCTGTCTGCTAAGGCAGAAGTCCACAGCCCGGCCCCGCGCATTGTTCTGCCTGCTGCCAGCGTTGATATAAGACTGCGATCCGGCAAATCGAATCGCTCAATGTCAGAAGCGCTTGGATGAAAGAATTCCTTATCCCCGGAAACGTAGCCGATGTTGAAACGGACGATCTCCCGGCCAGGCACTGTGGCTTGAGCGACCCGCTGATCGAGGAACGCCTGGAGGTCACTACCGAGCAGAGCCTTAAGGAAGGGCCGATCTGCAAGTGCTAGCTCTGAAAGACTGATGTCTTCGTCCACCACGGCCGCATTCGCGACCACGTCGCGCACCCTCTCAAACGCCTGGAAACGAACAGTATCCGTCTTTCCACCGAAGCCATCGGCATAGAGTATTATGACGTCCTGAAGTATGTCGCCAAACAACCGCTCGTGCGTTCTGACAATTTTTAAACTATCGAAGTTTCCTCCCAATGCCTCCCACAATGGTCGGGCATATCTCACATAAGTAAAATCGTATGGTAAAACCATAGCAATTCGTCCGCCGCGTCGCAGAAAACGCATGCTATGGAGGACGAACGGCATCCATACACTGCCACTAGTCTCCATCGTCTTTCCCGTGAAAGACTTCGATGCAACAAGGGCCTTGTGCCTTGCACTATCCTCTAGATTACGAAGCCGCACGTAAGGAGGATTTCCGATCACTCCATCAACTTCAAACGGATTGACTCCAAGAAAATCTCCTTCAATCACTTGTACATCTTGACAGCGTTCATAATGAAACGCTCTTGATATTGCATCCGCATCAAGTTCGACCCCCGCGATGCTGGTCTCCTTGAACCCCCTTCGATCTGAAGCTTCCCGGATTGCCTTCAGAAAGATGCCATCTCCAAAACTCGGCTCAACAAAATGCTCACCTTCGTAACGAACCATCCAATCCGCCATCTGGTCTGCTGCGGACGTGGGGGTGTAATAGGCACCATTAGCACGCCTCGATTCGTCCGATATAATTACCGATTCCATTCTGGAGTCCGTGAAAGAGATTGTTGAGGCGAAGCGGCGCGAGACGGTTAAGCAGACGTGATGGTGCTTGGGCCCGTCCAGCTTAGGGGATCAGGGCACCGAGGGATCTACGTCGGGAGCGTCTGGATGACAGGATAGCGTCTTGGGAAGCCACAGCGCTCTATTCCTCGAACGAGCTCTATCGCAGGCCACCGGCGACTTGATCCCTCGTGCTGGTACCATCGAGTATCTGGCCACGAAGGTCACTGACGAGCTCCACTTAGCTCGTGCTACTGGCTTCTGTACGAACCACATGGCTGCTCATAGGCGAGCAGGGTGTTAGGCTCTTGGATATAATAGACGTTGACCTTAGCCAGTCATGCGGAGTAGGGCGGCCGTGACGGCTTAGACCCTTGCCAGGTACCGTTGGGGGCTCAGATGGGGGTGTTCATCTGCGCTACGAGCTATTGGCTTACGACGGTTACGTCCATCTTACCTCCACCCCCTGCATTTCCTTGCAGACCGTTGCAAGGCGGCTGAAAATGAGACCGCCCCGAACCGGCCAAGAAGGCTGATTCGGGGCAGTTTTCAAGGTGCCTCCGGTTGGGCTCGAACCAACGACCCGCTGATTAAGAGTCAGCTGCTCTGCCAACTGAGCTACAGAGGCGGCGGCCACGGGCGCCGCGGGAAGGCGGCGTGCGGGGCGGGTCCGAACATACGGCCCCGGCCCCGGCCCCGACTCTCAAGGGCGCGTGAAAAGCTAGAAGCTCGCCCGAACGGCGATGCGCGCGCTCCGCCCGGGCGCGAGCACGCCGAACGACCGGTATCGGCTCAGTGGGTCCACAAAGCGCGCGTCGAGGAGGTTCTCAACCGAGACGACCGGCGCGAGCGTCACCGTGCCGGCCGTGAACGACGCGGCGAGCGAGCCGTCCCACGTCACGTAGCCGTCCGTCGGAACCTCGCCGGGAACGTCCGGGCGTCGCTGGGCAGCGACCAGCGTCGGTCCGAAGCGCGCCTCAACGTCTTGGGCGGGCCCGAAGCGGTCCGTCTGGAACTCGGCGGCGACGCGAAGACGCGCCGGCGGGACGAACGGCAGCGGCTCGGCGAGGCGCGTGTCGCGGCCGCGCGTGACGTCGCCCGCGAGGTGCAGCCCGAGGCCGTGGAGCGCGTGCGGATGCACGTCGAGGCGCGCCTCGCCGCCCGTGAGCGTGGCCGACGTCTGCATGAAGTCGTAGATCTGGAAGCCGCTCTCCGGGTCCGTCTCGCCCGTCCCGCGCGGCGTGATGTAGTCCGAGACGCATGTCGCGAAGGCACTCAACTCGGCGTAGACGTGCGGCGAGAGGTACCGGCCGACGACGTCGAGCGAGAGGCTGCGCTCGGGCTGCAGGCCGGCAGTGCCACGCTCGAAGCGCAGCGTACCCTCGTGGACGCCGTTGCCGAAGAGCTCCTGAAGGACCGGCGCGCGGAAGGCCCGCCCGAGGTTGGCCGCGAGCGAGACGTCGGTCCGCGGCTGCCACGCGGCGCCGAGGGCGCCCGTGAGCGCCGTGTAGGTCCGCGCCTGCGCGGCGACGCCGAGATCCGGCGTCGCGTCGGCCGTGAGGCGGCGCGCGTCGAAGCGCAGGCCAGCGTCGAGCGTGAGCGTCGGCAGGACGAGCTGCTCGGCGGCGAAGACGGCCCCGTTGAGGGTCGTCCCGCCGGGGATGAGCGTCTCCTCGGCGAGCGTCTCGTTGCGCTGGCGGAGGCCGCTCGCGCCGAGCGTCCCGAAGACGCGCCCGACGGGCCGATGGTGGACCCGCACATCGGCCGTAGCCGTCGTGAGACGCAGAAACAGGCTCGCGTCATCTCCGTCCTCGAACTCGCGGCGCCGGTTCTGCTGGAGCGCCGCGACGGCCTCGACGCGCTGCGCGAACCCGCGGCCGGGCACGTCCATGCGGACGACCCCGCGGTCGTGGGCGACGCGCTGGTACGGCCCGCCGATGGCGAACCGGCCCGGGGTGCCGTCCTCGGCGGGTGCATCCGGCTCGAACAGGCCGAGCTGCTGCCGGAACACGCCGCCCTCGGCCTCGACGCGACCGCGCGCCCCGAGCCGCAGTCCGACGCGTCCCGATGCCGTCGTGCCGTCCTGCGCCGTGTTGGCGATGAGCCCGTCGGGCGTGCGGACGAGACCTGCACGGAGCCCGCCGACGCGCGCTTCGAGCCCGAGCCGTCCGGTCGTCCCGCCGAGGCGCAAGCTCGCGTCGGTCTGCTGCGTGACCGTCGTGCCGCTCGCGCGCAACTCGCCCGAGCGTGCGTCCGCGAACAGGTCCCGCTGGACTGTCTGCACGACACCGCCGAGCGCGTCGGAGCCATAGAGCAGGCTCGACGGGCCGCGGACAACCTCGATGCGGTCGATGTCGGCCTCGCCGATTTCGGGGCCGTGCTCGTCGCCCCAGCCCTGCCCTTCCTGCCGCACGCCATCGCGGACGACGAGCACGCGCTGCGACGTCAACCCGCGGATGACAGGTTTGGCGACCGCGGGGCCGGTCCGGAGCAGGCGCACGCCGGCGACCTCGTTCAGGGCGTCGAACGGCGTCCCGCCGCCCGAGCGGGCCAGAATGCGCGCGTCGACGACGGCGACGGATTGTGGCGTCGAGAGGACATCGGCTTCGGTCGCGCGGGCCGTCACGACGGCCCCCGGCGACTCGACGGCCGACTCGGTGAGGGCGACATCGAAGGCGGTCGGCGGGCCGACCGCGACTGCGATGGACCGCGTGTCGGACGTGTAGCCGACGTAGCGCGTCACGACGCGGACCGACCCCGCACGGCCGAGCGCGAGCGTGTAGTGACCGTCCGCGTCGGTCGTCGTCCCGGCGGAGAGGGCGGGCACGAGCACGGTCGCGCCGACGAGCGGCTCACCGGTCTGTGCGTCAGTGATGCGGCCAGCGAGGGATTGTGCGTGGACCGCGGGAATCAGCAGGAGGAGTCCGGCGGCGAGGGCCGCGCGGCGTCCGGTAGAAGAGCGCATGGAACGAGGCGTCGGGGCGGCAACGGGGCCGCCAGTCGGAAGAGGCACGGCCGAGACGGGCCGCGACGGGAAGGCCAGCCCGATCGGAGCTGGCTCAGAGCGTCAGGCGACGCCTTCCGGTGGCCCTCGAACCGATGCCGCGCCCGGCGTGCGGCTGTGTCCTCTCGCCTTGACGTCCACGCGTGGGCGCGTCTCGCTCGTCGCGGCGGTGAGCCCGTCCGTGCGGCTCGCGACCCACGCCGAGAGGCCGCCGCAGAGCGTGCACGCAAGGTCGTCCTGGACGCGCCGGGCGCACGCTTCGCGGACGTGCGTGCCCGTCTCGCCCACGATGTGGTGCCCGTCGGCGGCGTGCGCGGCGAGCGTCGCCGCGCGCTCCAGCCCGTGGGCGACGCGGTGTACCGCCGGCGCGACCGTCCCGCCGAAGACGGCGGCGGCCAGCAGAAGCCAGGCAGCAGAGCGGCGGACGTGGAGCATTGCGTAGCCGGGCGTCCCGGCAGACGCAAGATCGCCCCGTCGCCGCGTTCGGTATCCTCGCCCCGCACCCGCCTCCCGACCGTATGCGCCGCCTCGCGATGATCGTCGCCCTCGCCGTTTCCCCGAGCGCCTCCTCGGGCGTCGCCGCGGCGCAGCCGCTCCCCGCCGGGCAGACCTACGCGCCGGGCGTCGACGTGCAGCGCTACGCCTTCGACGTGACGCTCTCGGACGCTACAGACGCCGTCCGAGCCGAGGCACTCATCGTCTTCCGCGTCGCGTCGGACACGACGACGGTTCTTCCGCTCGACCTCGTCTCGGCCCGCCCCGACACGACCGGGATGGCCGTCTCGGGCGTGACGCTGGACGGCGCGCCGGCCCGGTTCACGCACACGGCGGACCGCCTCACGGTCCGCCTCGGGCCGACCGTCCGCGGGGCGGAGCACACGGCCGTCGTCACCTACGCGGGCGTCCCGGCCGACGGCCTCGTGATCGGCGTCAACCGCCACGGTGAGCGGACCTTCTTCGGGGACCACTGGCCGAACCGCGCCCGCAACTGGCTGCCCGTCGTGGACCACCCGTCCGACAAGGCGCTCGTCGACTGGGCCGTGACGGCGCCGGCGGCCTACCAGGTCGTCGCCAACGGGCGCCTCGCCGAAGAGACCGACGGCCCCGACGGCACGCGGGTCACGCGCTGGGAGGGCGACCGGCCCATCGCGACCAAGATCGCCGTGATCGGCGTCGCCCGGTTCGCCGTTGACCACCGGCGGCCCGTGGTCGCCGCCGGCGTGCCCGTCGATGTCCAGACGTGGGCCTACCCCGACGACCGTGCGGCCGGCTTCGCCGACTTCGCCCGCGCCGACTCGGCGCTCGTCGTCCTCGCAGACCTGCTCGGGCCGTTCCCGTACGCCAAGCTGGCCAACGTCGAGTCCACGACGCGCTTCGGCGGCATGGAAAACGCCGGGGCCATCTTCTACGACGAGGGCGCCGTGACGGGGACCGGCGCCAACGCCGCGACGGTCGTTCACGAGGTCGCCCACCAGTGGTTCGGGGACCTCGTCTCCGAGGCGGACTGGCCGCACCTCTGGCTGAGCGAGGGCTTCGCGACGTACCTCACACACGTCTACGCCGAGCGCACGCGCGGCGCCGCGGCGCTCCGGGCGGGCCTGGCCCGCGACCGCACGCGCATCGTCGCCTTCGCGGCCACCAACCCCCAGCGGATGCTCGTCGACACGACGTTCGCCGACCCGATGGAGCTGCTCAACGCGTACTCGTACCAGCGCGGGTCGTGGACGCTCCACCTGCTGCGCCGCCGCGTCGGTGACGATGCCTTCTTCGCGGGCCTCCGCCTCTACCTCGCCCTCCACGCCGACGGCAACGCCGTTACGGCCGACCTCCAGGCCGCTCTCGAAGAAACGTCCGGCGAGCGCCTCGGGGGCTTCTTCCAGACGTGGACGCGCCGCCCCGGCCTCCCGCGCATCGACGCGACGTGGCGCGCCTCGGGCGCCGAAACCGTCGTGACGCTTCGCCAGGCCGGCGTCCCGTACGCGTTCCCGCTCACGGTCGAGGCGACGGCCGCCGACGGCCGTATGGCCCGCGTCACGGCCGACGTGGCCGGCAACGAGACGCTCATCCGCTTCCCCTTCGCCGCAACCGCCGTCGCGCTCGACCCCGACGTCGACGCGCTCGCGGACCTCCATCTGGCCGCCGAGTAGCGGCCGACTTCCTCCTCCCGATGCGTTGCACTCTGTTTACCCGGTTCGCGGTTCTCGCCCTCGCCGCCTCTACGATGGCGGCGCGCCCGGCTGCGGCACAGTCCGCCCCGCCGGCCCCGCCGCCCGCGCCCGCCCCCGTCGGCGGTGACGCCGCGACCCGGCCGGCCGTGATGACGCCGGATCTGCTGTGGCAGCTCCACCGCGTCGCCGGTCCCGCCGTCTCGCCCGACGGCCGGACGGTTGTCTACACGGTCACCGTCCCGGACATGGCCGCCAACCGCTCGGCGACGCAGCTCTGGCGCGTCCCGACGGCCGGCGGCACGGCGGTTCAGCTCACGACCGAGGGCCGCAACTCGGACCCGCAGTGGCTCGCCGACGGCCGCCTCGCGTACCTGTCCACGGCAGGCGGCTCGGCGCAGGTCTGGACGATGGACGCTGACGGCAGCGACGCGCGCGCGATGACGGCCGTCGAGGGCGGCGTCGACGGCTTCGAGGTCGCCCCGACGGGCCACCGCGTCGCCCTCGTGATGCGCGTCCAGATCGACGAGACGATGGCGCAGCGTCACCCCGACCTGCCGCTCGCCGAGGCGCGCCTCTACGACGACCTCATGATGCGCCACTGGAACGCCTGGGGCGACGGCACCTACAGCCACCTGTTCGTCGCCGACGTGGCGCCCGACGGGACGGCCGGCGCGGCCCGCGACCTCCTGCCCGGGCAGCGCGTCGACACGCCGGTCGCGCCGTTCGGCGGGACCGAGCAGATCGCGTGGCACCCCGACGGCGAGCGTATCGCCTACACGGCCAAGCTCACCGCGGGCACGGCCTACGCCACGAGCACCAACTCGGACGTCTTCCTCCACGACCTCCGGACCGGACAGACGACGAACCTCACGGATGGCATGATGGGCTACGACATCGAGCCCGCGTTCTCGCCCGACGGCCGCCGCATGGCGTGGAGCTCGATGGAGACCGACGGCTACGAGGCCGACCGCAACCGCCTCTTCGTCCTCGACCTCACCTCGGGCGCCAAGACCGAACTCTCGGCCGGCTTCGACCGCAACGCCAACGCGCCCGCGTGGACGCCCGATGGGCGCACGCTCCTCGCGGCGACCGAGACGGACGGGACGGTCCAGATGCTCGCCTTCCCAGCTGCGGGTGGCGCGCCGCGGCAGATCACCGAAGGCGTCCACAACGTCGGCGCGTTCTCGGTCGGCGGGACGGCCGCCAATCCGGTCGTCGTCGCCGAGCGGCAGTCGATGGTCGTCCCGACGGACCTCTACCGCGTCGAGACGGACGCACCTGGCCCGGACGCGATGACGCGCCTGACGGACGCCAACGGCGAGCGCCTCGCCGGGCTCGCCCTCCCGCGCGTCGTCGCGCCGCGCGTCGCGACGACCGACGGGCAGACGATGCTCGTCTGGGAGATTCGCCCGCCCGGCTTCGATCCTGCGCAGCGCTACCCCGCGATCCTGTACATGCAGGGCGGCCCGCAGTCCGCGCTGACGCAGTCCTTCTCGTACCGCTGGAATTTCCACGCGCTCGCCGCGCAGGGCTATGTCGTCGTCGCGCCGAACCGCCGCGGCATGCCGGGGCACGGGACCGCCTGGAACGAGCAGATCTCGGGCGACTGGGGCGGGCAGGCCATGAACGACCTGCTGAGCGCCATCGACGCCGCCGCGGCCGAGCCGTACGTGGACCCGGCGCGCCTCGCGGCCATCGGGGCGAGCTACGGCGGATACTCGGCGTACTGGCTCGAAGGGCACCACGAGGGCCGCTTCAAGACCATCGTCGCCCATGCGGGCGTCTTCAACCTGGAGAGCATGTACGGCACGACCGAGGAACTCTTCTTCGTCGAGCACGACTTCGGCGGCCGCCCGTGGGACGCGTCCCGTCCGGCGTCCTACGACCGCTTCTCGCCGAGCGATTTCGTGGACCGCTGGGACACGCCGATGCTCATCACGGCCGGCGAGCAGGACTTCCGCGTTCCGATCTCGGAGAGCCTCCAGGCCTACACCGCTCTCCGCCGCCGCGGCGTCGAGGCGCGCTTTCTGTCGTTCCCGGCCGAGGGCCACTGGATCAACCGGCCCCAGAACAGCCTGCTCTGGCACCGCGAGATGTACGGCTGGCTGAGTCGCTTCCTCACGCCCTGACACGCGAGCGTGATGCGAGCGCCCCCCGAGACGCCGGCGGTCTCGGGGGCGCGGAGCCCGTTTCAGGCAGGCTGTCAGGGCATGAACACGAGGCCGACGCCGAACCGGGCGATGCCCGAATCGATGGCCTCGAAGTTGTCCGTGCTCTCGCCGTCGAAGGCGAGTTCGGAGAACTGGCCGCCCGTCGCGTCGAGGCTGAGGTCGAGCGACAGCTTCGGGTTTGCGGCGTACAGCAGGCCGACGCCGGCCGTGAGGCCGCCGCCGCGCGCTTCGAGGTTCTCGCTCTCGCCGGGGATGTCGAACGAGGCCGTCTGGCCCGTCAGCGCGACGCGCAGGTACGGGTTGAGCGCGTTCGACGGGAGGATGTTGAACTGCGCGCCGAGGTCGGCCGTGGCGAGGATGTACGAGTCGAGGCCATCGTCCTCGGGCTGGAGGCGGGCGCCGCCGAGGTTGAAGAACGCCAAGACGGTCCGGTTGAAGCCGTAGCTCACACGCACGTCGAGGCCGCCGCCGGTATCGGTCTCCGTCTCGCCGTCCGAGTCGACGGAGAGGCCCGCGGCGTAGACGCGTGCCCCGAGGCCGAATCCTTCACGGTCGGGCGTCTGGGCGTGGGCTGTGGCAGCGGTGAGTGCGAGAAGGAGTAGAACGCGCATGCGTGTGGAACGGCGGGTGGAAGGAGCCCGATTGTACGCACTTCAGTTGTAACCTGTCCACGTTCTCTGAAAAGGATCCCGCGAGAGATGCGCTCACAGGTGCGGCGGGTCGTGTCGTCGATTACGGCGCGGCGACGGCCGGCGTATCGCGGACGACCAGGTCGTGGTTGAGCGCGAATGCGACGCGCGTGCCGGACGCCGCCGCGAGCACGACCTGGTGCTGCTTCTCGGCCACGTCGCCCGCGAGGTACAGCCCCGACACGCCTTCGACGCGCCCGACGTCGTCCGTCGCGACGATCCGGTTGGGCATCAGGCGCGCGCCGAGCGTCTCGGGCAGCGTGCTCCGCGGCCGGACGCTCGGCTTGACGTAGACCGCGCCGACGCACAGCCGCTCACCGTCCTCGAACACGACCGCCGAGACCTCGCCGTCGGTCTGCTCGATGCGCCCGACGGGCCGTTCATCCACGGCGACCCCGCGGGCGTCCAACTCGGCGCGCTGCTCCGGCGTGAGGTCGGCCGGGCCGTCCGAGACGACCGTCATGCGGTCAGTCCAGAGCGTAAGAAAGCGGCCCATCTCGAAGGCGTCGTGGCCGGTTCCGTAGAAGGCCGTCGGGCGCCCGCGGAGGTCCCAGCCGTGGCAGTACGGGCAGTGCGCGACGCCCGTACCCCAGGCCTCATGCATCCCCGGGACAGGCGGCAGGATGTCGGCAATGCCCGTCGCGAGGACGAGTGTGCGCGTCTGGAAATCGCCGTCGTGGTCGGTGAGCGAGAGACAGAAGCCGTCGGCCGTCTGGACGGCCGACTCGACATGGGCGTCGAGGAACGTCACGTCGTAGCGGCCCAACTCGTCCCGTCCGAGCGCGCGGATCTCCTCGGGCGGCGTGCCGTCGCGGGTGACGAAGCCCCACGCCTGGGCCGCGGGCGCATTCCGCGCATGGTCGTCGTCGACCACGAGCACGCGCCGGCAGGCGCGCGCGATGGACAGCGCGGCCGACAGGCCGGCTGGGCCGGCGCCGACGACGACGGCGTCGTAGAGATCGGGCATGGAATCGGACGAGAGGGGAGCGGAGCGGCCCGAACCCCCGACCCGCCTCGCGGATCCGCGCCGGCCGGCGCGGGTGTCGGGCTATGCCTGCGGGCTACGCCCAGGGATCGAGGACGACCTTGATGCAGCCGTCCTTCTTGTCGCGGAACGTCTTGTACATCTCGGGCGCCTCGCTCAGCGGGACGCGGTGCGTGATGATCGCGCCGGGGTCGATCTCGCCGGCCTCGATGCGCTCCAGAAGCGGCGCGAGGTAGCGCTGAACGTGCGTCTGGCCCGCCCTGATGGTCAGGCCCTTGTTCATCGTCGCCCCGAACGGGACGTTGTCCAGCAGCCCGACGTAGACGCCGGGGACGGACACCGTGCCGCCCTTGCGGCAGCAGAAGAGGGCCTGGCGGAGCGCGTGTGGCCGGTCCGTCCCGAGCATCACGGCGGCCTTGGCCTTGTCGATGATCGCGTCCACGGAGCCGTGCGAGTGCGCCTCGGCGCCGACGGCGTCGATGCAGCGGTCCGGCCCGCGGCCGCCGGTCATCTCCTGGAGCGTGTCGTAGACGTCCTGCTCCATAAAGTTGATCGTCTCGGCCTTGCCGAGCGCCTCGGCCATCGCGAGGCGCTCCGGGACGTGGTCGATCGCGATCACGCGGCCCGCGCCCATGAGCCACGCGCTCTGCATCGCGAACTGCCCGACGGGCCCGCAGCCCCACACGGCGACGGTGTCGCCGGGCTCGATTTCGGCGTTCTCGGCCGCCATCCAGCCCGTCGGAAGGATGTCCGAGAGGAACAGGACCTGCTCGTCGGCGAGCCCGTCGGGGATTTTGATCGGGCCGACGTCGGCGTGCGGGACGCGGACGTACTCGGCCTGCCCCCCGGCGTACCCGCCGAGCATGTGGGAGAAGCCGAAGAGGCCTGCCGGCGAGTGGCCCATCGCCGCCTCGGCGATCTTATGGTTCGGGTTCGTGCGGTCGCAGCACGAGAAGAGGCCCTTCTGGCAGAAGAAGCACTCGCCGCAGGCGATCACGAACGGCACCACGACGCGGTCGCCGACCTTCAGCTTCGTGTTCGCGGATCCGACCTCGACGACCTCGCCCATGAACTCATGCCCGAGGATGTCGCCCTTCTCCATCGTCGGCTGGTAGCCGTCGAAGAGGTGCAGGTCCGAGCCGCAGATCGCCGTGGACGTGATCTTGAGGACGGCGTCGTGGGCGTCGACGATCTCGGGGTCGGGGACGGTGTCGACGCGGACGTCGTACTTGCCGTGCCAGGTCAGGGCTTTCATGGGCGCTCGGGGAAGGGAGCGCCCATGATCCGCCCGAGGCCACGCCGGAGGTACCGGGGGCGCCCCGCCCGGGCGCTGGGGTTTCGGAGGACGGCCGGAGTTAACGCCGCCCGTCTACTCGGCCTTCGGCAGGCGGATCACTGGGTGGTGCGGGTCTGGCCGGAAGAGCGTCACGGTCCGCCCGACCGTCTGGACGACGTGGCAGCCGTCGACTCCCTCGGCGAGGGCGAGGCCCGTCTCACGCGGCGTCTCGGGCGCGGCTTCCAGCACACGCACCTTGACGATCTCGCGCGTCGCGAACGTCTGGCGCAGCGAGCGGAGAGCCGCCGGCGTCACGCCTTCCTTGCCGACGTGGACGAGCGGCTTCTCGGCGTGGGCCAGCCCGCGCACGTGCGCGCGCTGTTTCGAGGTGAGGTCGGGCATGGCTTAGCGGCGGACGAGGTTTTCGAGGACGAACCAGACGTTCTCCTTGCGCTCGCGGAGGCGGCGGGAGAAGTACGGCACCCACTCGGTCCCGTAGGGCACGTAGATCCGCATCCGGTAGCCGTCGTTCAGGATCTCGCGCTGGGTCTCGGTCCGGATGCCGTAGAGCATCTGGAACTCGAACGCGTCCCGCGAGACGCCGTCGGCGACGACCATCTGCTTCACGGCCGCGATGAGCTCGTCATCGTGGGTCGCGATGCCGGGGTAGTGGCCGTGCGTGAGGAGCGTTCGGGCGAGGCGGCGGAAGTGCCAGCGGATCGTCGGCATGTCCTGGTACGCGACGCTCGCGGGCTCCTTGTAGGCGCCCTTGCAGAGGCGCACGCGGGCGCTGAGCTCGACCATCCGCGCGACGTCGCCGGCGGTCCGGTGGAGGTAGGCCTGCAGGACCGGCCCGACAAGCCCGGGGTAGTCCGGGTAAACGGCCTCGAAGAGGCCAAGCGTCGAGTCGGTGATGTCCGAGCCCTCCATGTCGAGGCGGACGAACATCTCGGCGTCGCGGGCGCGGTCGAGGAGCGCGCGGAGGTTGCGCTCGGCGAGGTCTCGGTCGATGACCTGCCCGATCATCGAGAGCTTGATCGAGATGCCGACCGTGTGCGGCGCGGCGCCCTTCTGGTCGCGGAGGTCCGCGAGGCGGCTCACGAGGTCCACGTAGGTGCCGGCGAGCGCCTCGGCGCGCGGGCGCTCGTGGACGTGCTCGCCGAGCAGGTCCAGCGTCACGAACAGGCCTTCGTCGAGGAGGCCGCCGACGGTGTCGAGGGCCGTCGAGAGCGTTTCGCCGGCGACGAACCGGCGGGCAAGCGCAAACGGGAGCTTCATGTGGCGCGAGGAGTGTCGGGCAAGCTACCCCGGCCAGGGCGCCGCGGGGCGGCCGTAGACTGCGAACAAACGTTCCCCCGCTCTGATGTCCGACCCGTCTGGCCCCGCCGCGCCCGGCGCCGGCCGGCCCGCCTCGCGCCGCGATGTGCTCCGCGCGCTTGGCGTGGGCCTCGCCGGGCTGCCGCTCGCCGCCTGCGCGACGGCCCCGCGCCCCGAGACGCCCGTCGTGCGCATCGTCTCGCCGCGGACGCCGCTTCCGCCCATCGTCCCGGCCTCGCCGGACACGCTCGTCGCACAGGCAGACACGGTCGTTGCGGACTCGGCGCGCGCCGCCGTTCCGGCCGTCCGCGAGACGCTGCGGCCGCGCCGCATCCGGCCCGCCGGCACCATCGGCCTCGTCGCGCCCGCGGGCGTGCTCCGCTCCGTCGGGCAGGTCGAGGACGCCGTCGCCGACATGCGCGCGATGGGCTTCGAGACGCGCGTCGGCCGCCACGCGCTCGACCGGTTCGGCTTTCTCGCGGGCTCGGACCAGAACCGCGCCGACGACTTCATGGCGATGGTCACCGATCCCGACGTCGACGCGGTCGTGTGCCTCCGCGGTGGCTACGGCTGCGCCCGCATCCTGCCCCTTCTGGACTACGACGCGATCCGGGCCGCCGCCAAGCCGGTCATTGGCTACTCGGACGTGACAGCGCTCCTGCTCGCGATCTACGCCAAATCGGGCCTCGTGTCGTTCCATGGCCCCGTCGGCATCTCGTCGTGGACCGGCACGACGGCGACGGCCTTCCGCGACGTGCTCGTCCGCGGCGAGACGCTGTCGGTTGAAGGCGAGACGGACCGGGACCGCATCACGACCGAGACCGTCCGCCGCGGAGCGGCCGAGGGGCCGCTCGTCGGCGGCAACCTGTCCGTCGTGGCGAGCCTCGCCGGGACGGGCTACCTGCCGGACTTCGACGGCCACGTGGCCTTTTTCGAGGAGACCGGTGAGGAGTCCTACCGCCTCGACCGCCTGTTTACGCAGCTCGAAATGGCGGGCGTGCTGCGCGCCCCGGCGGCCGTCGTCTTCGGACAGTGCTCGCAATGCTCGGACGGCGGCTCGGCGTGGACGGCCGAAGAGGTCCTGCGAGACCACCTCGGGTCGTACCGCTGCCCGGCGTGGATCGGCGCGCCCGTCGGGCACGTCTCGCCCGTGTACACGCTTCCCGTCGGTCTGCGCGTGCGGACGGACGCTGACGCGGGGACGCTGGAAGCCGTCGGGCCGGCCGTCGTGTAGGCGCGAAAGGGTGACCGGGCGGTGCAACCTCGTGCCCGGCTTCTCCTTTCAACCCGTCCACCCTTCCGCTCGCCCGTGCGCATCGCCCTCTGCCAGATCAACCCGACCGTCGGCGACCTCGCCGGGAACGCCCAGATCGTGCTCGACGCTGCGCGCCGCGCCGCCGATGCGGGCGCCGAGCTGGCCGTCTTTCCCGAGCTCGCGCTCGTCGGGTACCCACCGCAGGACCTGCTGGACCGGCCGGCGTTTCTCGCCGAGGCCGACGAGGCGCTGGAGTACGTCGCCCGGAACGCGCCGGCCGGGCTGGGCATCGTCATCGGCGCGCCGCGGCGCAACCCGTCGGGCGCGGGCAAGCGTCTCGTGAACGCCGCCGTGCTGCTGGACGGCGGGCGCGTCGCGGCCGAGGTCGCCAAGGCGCTCTTGCCGACCTACGACGTCTTCGACGAGGGGCGCTACTTCGAGCCCACGCGCGAGCCGTGCCGACCGGTCGCCTTCCGCGGCCTGCGCCTCGGGCTCCACGTCTGCGAGGACCTGTGGAACAACACCGACGTCAACGACGCCGCCGTCACGCTCGGCGCCGACGTGCTCCGCGAGTCGCTCGGCGAGACATTCAGCGACGGTGCGCGGCCCTACCGAGATAATCCCATCGACGCGCTCGGCGCGGCCGGTGTGGACCTGTTCGTCAACGTTTCCGCGAGCCCGTTCGCGGCCGGCAAGCCGGCCGTCCGCCGGGCGCTCGTCGCGGCGGCCGCCCGCGAGTGGGGCGTGCCGTTCGTCTACGTCAACCAGGTCGGCGCCAACACGGAGCTGATCTTCGACGGCGACAGCCAGGTCCAGAACGCGCGCGGCGAAGTCGTGTGGCGCGCCCGCGACTTCGCGTCGGACCTCTTCGTGTGGGACACCGACGACACGGCGTCGCGCCCGGCCCCGCTCCAGGACGAGATCGCGTCGGTCCACGACGCGCTCGTGCTCGGCATCCGCGACTACGTCGCCAAGACGGGCCCGGCCGTCTTCAACACGGCCCTCATCGGCCTTTCGGGCGGCATCGACTCGGCGCTGACGTGCGCGCTCGCCGTCGAGGCCCTCGGGGCGGATCGGGTCGTCGGCATCACGATGCCATCCAAGTACTCGTCCGGCGGCTCCGTCAGCGATTCCAAGCTGCTTGCCGACGCGCTCGGGATCGCCTTTTACGAGGTCTCGATCCGCCCGGCGGTCGAGTCTCTGGACGCGATGCTCACGCCGGTTCTCGGCGCCGAGCCGTCCGGCGTGACCGAGGAGAACCTCCAGGCGCGCGTGCGCGGCGTGACGCTCATGGCCGTCTCGAACGCGCAGGGCCACCTGCTGCTCACGACCGGCAACAAGTCTGAGACCGCCGTCGGCTACGCGACGCTCTACGGCGACATGTCGGGCGGGCTCGCCGTCCTCTCGGACGTCTTCAAGACGGACGTCTACCGCGTCGCGCGGCACGTCAACGAGCGCGCCGGCCGCGAGGTCATCCCCGACGGGACGCTCACCAAGCCGCCCTCGGCGGAACTGCGGCCGGACCAGACGGACCAGGACTCGCTCCCGCCCTACGACGTGCTCGACGCCGTCCTGCGGCGCTACGTCGAGCGCCACGCGGGCGTCGACGCCATCGCGGCCGAGACGGGCCTCGACCGGGCGCTCGTCGCGCGCATCGCTGGCATGGTGGACCGCAACGAGTACAAGCGGCGCCAGTCCGCGCCGGGCCTTCGCGTCTCGGGCAAGGCCTTCGGCGTCGGCCGCCGGCTGCCCGTCGTGATGCGTCTCACGGCGGTCGATGTGGACGGGACGCTCGTCGAAGACCGAGGCACGTCGGCGCCCGCGGCGCTGTAGCGCCGCCCGCTCGGCTACGGCGCGCTCGACCCGAAGAGGCGGTCGTAGCCCGCCATCGCGACGCCGAGCGAGCCGCCGGCGATGCCGTACGTCAGCGGCGCCCCGACGCGCGCGAGCGTCTCGGGCGGGAGCGTCGTGGCGGCCAGCGCCGCGAGGCCGACCGCGACCAGCAGGTTCAGCAGTGCCCCGCGCCACAGCCCGAGGTACGCCAGCCCGGCGCCCGGCAAGACGAAGTTGAGGCCCATCGCGAGCCACTTCAGCTTCGGCGGGCGGTCGGGCGCGGAACGGTCGGGCACCGGAATGCGGGCGAGTGTCGCTCCCAAACGTCCGGCCCCGCGCCGGGTGCCCTAGCGCAGCAGGCCGCCCGCCATCGCGGCGGCGTACAGGCCCGCAGGCCACAGCAGCGGGAGTGCGTGGAGCCACCACCGCGCGCGCCACCGCCGCGCGACGCCGACTGCCGCGACGAGCAGCAGCACGCCCGGCGGGCCGAGGACGACCGCGGCGAGCATCTCGTAGGCGCCGCCGTGCGGCCCGACCGGGTACGCCGCCGCGATCAGATACCCGGCGGCGCCCACCAGAAGGGCGCCGATCACGACGTCTGCGCCGATGGCAGCGCGTTCGAGGGGGCGAAGCGGGGCGGTGGGAGGCGTCATGGCGCGAGGATACGGCGGCGCCGGTGCACGCTCCGGAGGCTCCGGGGCGCGCTCCCAAGGCTTCGGGACGCGCTCCGGAAGCTTCGGGATGCGCTCCGGAGGCTTCGGGGCACGTTCCGGAGGCTTCGGGATGCGTTCCGGGAGCGTCGGGGCACGTTCCGGGTACTCCGGGGCATGCTCCGTGGACTCCGGGACGCGTCCCGCCGGCATCCGGGGGCATTTCTGGCGCTCATGTGGGGAATAAGCAGCCTCTCAACGCTGCTCATTCCCCACACAAGGCTCAAAAGACCAAATCGGACGACGGGCTGCGGCGCGGTCGGGCGCCGCAGCGATCTGGCCAGAACAGACGCGGGGCGCGGACCCATCGGCCCGCGCCCCGCGACGGTGCTCTTAGAGAGACGTGCCCTAGTTGACGAGCGCCGCGACGGTCGCGAGCAGCAGCAGGGCGACGATGTTGATGATCTTGATCATCGGGTTCACCGCCGGCCCGGCCGTGTCCTTGTACGGGTCGCCGACCGTATCGCCGGTCACGGATGCCTTGTGGGCCTCGGAGCCCTTGCCGCCGTGGTTGCCCTCCTCGATGTACTTCTTCGCGTTGTCCCACGCCCCGCCGCCCGAGGTCATCGAGATGGCGACGAAGAGGCCCGTCACGATCGTCCCGAGAAGCATCGCGCCCAAGGCCGAGAAGGCCTGCCCGAGGCCCGCCGTGCCCCAGACGACGAGGAACAGCAGGATCGGGGCGAAGACCGGCAGCAGGCTCGGGAGGACCATCTCGCGGATGGCCGCCTTCGTCAGCAGGTCGACCGCCCGGCCGTAGTCCGGCGTCTGCGTGCCCAGCATGATGCCCGGCATCTCGCGGAACTGCCGGCGGACCTCCTCGACGACCGCACCGGCCGCTCGGCCGACGGCCGTCATGCCCATCGCCGAGAAGAGGTACGGCAGCAGGCCGCCGATGAATAGCCCGACGACGACGTACGGGTTCTGGAGCAGGAACGACGTCTCGACGTCGGGGAAGTAGTTCTGCAGGTCCTGCGTGTAGGACGCGAAGAGGACGAGTGCCGCGAGCCCGGCCGAGCCGATGGCGTAGCCCTTCGTGATCGCCTTGGTCGTGTTGCCGACCGCGTCGAGCGCGTCCGTGGTCACGCGGACCTCCGGGTCGAGGCCGGCCATCTCGGCGATGCCGCCCGCGTTGTCTGTCACGGGCCCGTAGGCGTCGAGCGCGACCACCATGCCGGCGAGGGCGAGCATCGTCGTGGCGGCAATCGCGATGCCGTACATGCCCGCGACGGCGAACGCGATGAGGATCGCGGCCGAGATCACGACGACGGGCAGGGCCGTCGCCTCCATCGAGACCGCGAGGCCCTGGATGACGTTCGTGCCGTGGCCCGTCTCGGATGCCTTCGCGATGCTCTTGACGGGCCGGTAGGCCGTCGAGGTGTAGTACTCGGTGATGACGACGAGCAGGCCCGTCACGCCGAGGCCGACGAGCACGCACCACACGAGGTCGAGCCCCGTCACGGCCGCGTCGCCGACGCCGATCGTGGAGTCGAAGCCGAAGAGGTAGTTGATGGCGGCCACGGCGCCGAGGCCGGACACCAGACCCGTCGCGGCGAGGCCCTTGTAGAGCGCGCCCATGATGCTCTGGCTGCTGCCCAGGCGCACGAAGAACGTCCCGATGATCGAGCCGATGATCGAGACGGCCCCGATGAGGAGCGGCAGGATCATCGCGCTCTCCTGCTCCTGCCCGACGAACGTGATCGCCGCGAGGAGCATCGTCGCGACGATCGTCACGGCATAGGTCTCGAAGAGATCCGCAGCCATGCCCGCGCAGTCGCCGACGTTGTCGCCGACATTATCCGCGATGACGGCCGGGTTGCGGGGGTCGTCCTCGGGGATGCCCGCCTCGACCTTGCCGACGAGGTCCGCCCCGACGTCCGCGCCCTTCGTAAAGATGCCGCCGCCGAGGCGGGCGAAGATCGAGATGAGGCTGGCGCCGAACGAGAGCCCGACGAGGGCCTCGATGACGTGCCGCATGCCCTCGGGCGTGCCGACGTCGTAGACCTGCTCGCGCAGCAGGAAGTAGTACCCGGCCACGCCGAGCAGGCCGAGCCCGACGACGAGCATGCCGGTGATGGCGCCCGACGTGAACGCGAGGTCCAGCGCCTTGCCGAGCCCGCCGCGCGCGGCCTCGGCCGTGCGGACGTTGGCGCGGACGGACACGTTCATGCCGACGTAGCCGGCGATTCCCGAGAGCACAGCCCCGATCACGAAGCCGACGGCGACGGGCCACCCGAGCAGGAACAGCAGCAGTGCCACGGGCACGCCGACGATGGCGATCGTCCGGTACTGCCGGTTGAGGTAGGCCGCGGCGCCGACCTGGATCGCCTTGGCGATCTCTTGCATGCGCTCGGTGCCGGCCGGCGCGGCGAGCACGCGGCGGCTGGCGACGAAGCCGTAGAGGACGGCGACAAGGCCGCAAAGGAGGACGAAACCGTACAGCATCGGGTCGGCAGATCGTGACAGGTCGCTGGGGCACCATGCAGCCAGCGTAGCCCGCCAACATCGCGCGCGCGGGCTGCCGGGGCACGTAAGATTGCCCGAAGATGTGTGCGACCGTACCGGTCAGCCCATCCGTGCGGCGAACGCCTCGGCAAAGCGCCGTGGCGCGCCGGCGTCCATGCGGAAATACAGGGCCGGCTCGACGACCTCGACCTCCATGAGCCAGAACGCGCCGCCCGGCGCGCGCACGAGATCCGCCCGGGCGTAGAGCAGCGGCTCGCGGACAGCCGCCGCCGTCGCGTCGAAGGCGCGCTGCGCGGCGGCGAGGAGCGCGGGCTCGGGGTCGACGGCCGTGATGATCCCGCCGTGCTCCTCCTGCACGCGGAAGTCGCACGGAGCGGGCGTCTTGAGGATCGTGTGGCTGACTTCCCCGCCGAAGGCAAAGACCGAGAACTCGCCCTCGGCAACGACGGCAGGCACGAACGGCTGCGCCATCAGCGGCAATTCGGCGTAGTGCGCCTCCACCGCACGGTGTGCGTTGGCCGAGCGCGGGGCTTCGCGGGTGATGCGGAACGCGCCCGACGCGTTCGCCCCGACGACGGGTTTGACGACGATCTCGCCCGCCCCGACGGTGTCGAACAGGCCGGCGGCCTCGCCCGGACCCAGGCTGTCGCGCCAGACGGTCGGGATCGTGGGCACGCCGGCTGCCTCCATCTCGCGCAGGTACGTCTTGCGGAGGTTCCAGCGGACCGCCCGGAGCCCGTTCAGCAGGAGCGCCGGCGAGGCGTCGATGCGTTTGAGAACGGCGAGAAACGCCTCGGGCGCCTCGCTGTAGTCCCACGGCGAGCGGATCACGACGGCCTCGAAGGCGCCCCAGTCGGCATCGGCGCGCCACGAGACGGTCTCGACTGCCCACCCGAGCGCGGCGAGCGGAGCGACGGCACGGTCGTCGTCGATGACGAAGCCTGTCGGGTCGTCTAGGGTGAGGAAGGCGACACGGCGCACGGGGTGCTCTGGCAGTGGAGCGCCGAAGCTAGCCGGCCCGCGCCTGCCCATCGAGGCGCATCACCGCGCCGGCGCGGCGGGGAAGACCTCGTAGTCGATCGGCTTCAGGCGCCCGTTGTTGGTCCCCTCCGCCGCGCACGCCGTCAGCCCGACGACGAGGTCCATCTCGGCCCGGAACTCGATGAAATCGCCCGGGCGGCTCGTCGGCGTCTCGACCGAGATCCGCCCGTCGGGCTGCACGGGGACGTTCATGAACAGGTTGAACGTCGTCGGGACGCGGTCGCGGCCCATGCCGAACGGGCCGAGGTGGAGCGCGAGGTTGGTGAGGCAACTCGGGTGCTCGTGGTCCTCGGGAAGGCCGTAGAGCAGCGTGTACATCTCGGGCGAGCACGCCGTGAGCAGGAAGTCGTGCACGCCGCACGTGTCCGCGACGACGGTCAGCATGCGCCGGCTGCGGTTGCTCCAGAGCGCGTTGCCGGTCGTGATCCGGATCGTCTCCTCGTAGTCGAACGTCCGGCCGGACGAGAGCCACTCGTCGGGGTCGCCGTCGGCGAAGGCCATGAGGTCTGAGACCTGTTCGCCCTCGGGGTCGGTCACGCGGAGGCGGTCGCCGGCGCGGAGGCGGAAGGCGGTCCCACTCGACGGGGCGATGCGGCACCGGCCGGCGAGGACGTCGGAGGGGAGAGGCGGAGGCGTCACAGGGCGGGCGTCGGTGAACGTCCGCCGTACGTCACGCCGCGTGCCGGGGTCCCGCGTCGCGGACGGGCCGCGCACCGTGGATGCGCCGGAGCGTGCGGAGCGGCGTCGCGGCGACGGCGAGGCGCCCATCGCGGTACGCGACGCCGCCGCGGAGCGCACGTTCGCCGACGGCGAGCCACGACGTGACGGCCCGCTCGGCGACCCACAGCGGCGCCCACAGCGGCGCCGTCGGGCCGTAGACGCGCCGCCCGCCGCCGCGCCGCCGGCCCGCCTCGGCGAGGGCGACGATGCCGAGCGCCCCGGCCCCGAGCGCGCGCCACCGGCCACGGGTGGCGAGTGCAGTTACGACCGGAGCGACGGCCAGTTGGACGGTGAGCCGCCCCGGCCGCGCCCACTCGTCGTACGCCTGCCGCACCCGCTGCGACCAGAAGTGCGCCGCGTGGGGCGGGCGCCGCTCCACGAACACGTCGAACGCGACGTGCTCCGTCCCGCCGCCGGCGACGACCGTCCGAACGAGTTCGAGGTTCTCGAACATCACGTCGCCGCGGTAGCCGTCGGGAAGCGCCGAGCGGCAGACGCCGAGCGTCCCCGGCCAGTCGCCACCCGACATCCGGTTGAGGAGCTGCCGGCCCGTATCCCACCGCGCGTGCCATGGAAGGGGCCGGAAGACGTTCTGCGGGCGGACGACGTCGGCCCCGGCGAGGCGCCCGACGACCTCGCGCAGCGCCTCGGGCGTGTAGCGCACGTCATCGTCGGCGATTACGACGCGCTCGTGGCGTGCGTGGTGCAGGCCCGTCAAGACGTTGCCGACCTTGCCCATCGGCGTGACCGCCTCGGGGCGGAGGTGGCGCCCGAACCGTCCGAAGGCCTCGCCATGCGCGGCGAAAACCGCCTCGGGCGAGCCGTCGACGACGATGAGGTCGTCGATGAGGTACGAGAGGCTCGCGAGGTAGGGCGCGAGGTCGTCGGCGACCGGCACGTCGGACCGGAGCGGGAGGATGTATGTCGCGGCGAGGCGGTCGGGTGGAGCGGGGCGGACCATCGGGTCAGTCGGGGCGGTCTGCGTGGAACGGGCACTGCCAGTCCGCGGGGACGGCGCGGCCGGCGTACTGGCGGGCCTCGCTGCGCGTCCCGAAGTCCTCCATCATCGGGTTGATGGAGCCCGCGAGCGCGCGGTCGCGGTCGCGGATGAGGCCGCGGACGCGGTCGTATCGGCCCTCGCGGCGGAGGGATTCGAACTGGTCGTGGGCGTTGAAGAGGAGGGCGGGCCACCGGAAGCGGCGGCCGGGCCGGCTGGCGTTCGGGTGCATCCCGATGACGTAGAACGCGCGCCCGCCGACCGAAAACGAGAACGCGGCATCGGCCGGGTCGGCCGAAACCGCCGGGTCCCACGCCATGTGGTCGGCCGCATGGACGGCGCCGAGCGTCTCCCACAGCTGCGCCTCGAAGGCGTCTTCGTCCGCGGGGGTGTCGCCGCCAAAGACGGCAGCGAACGACCGGAAGCCGCGCTCAGGATCGGGCTCGGCGGCGAACGCGGACAGGTCGCGGGTCAGGTCGGCCGCGGCGCCGGCCCCGAGGCCGGCATAGGTCCGGACGGTCATCTGGTCCATCCTCAACGTCGACGCGGCCATGACGCACGGGTAGTCCGGTGCGAGCGCGAAGGCGCGGAGGGCGGCGAGGGCGGCGTGAGGACAGGGAACGTCCATTCGGTTAGTCGCCGGGCGGCGCGTGGCCCCGGAGTTCGTTGTTCGGCTCGACGTTCTGGTCCGCGAGAGCCGTCAGGAGCGACGGGGCGAGGGCGGACTCGCTCTCCCAGCCCGACTGCCGGCGGTCGCCATCGGCACCCGCCGGAGCCGGGAGCAGGGCCGAGACGGCCTTCATCGCGACGCCGACGGCGCCCGGCGCAACGCCGTCGGCCGCGGCGGCGAGCTTGGCCGCGAGCGTCAGGGTCAGCGCCGCGTCGCCGTGGCGGAGGGCGTCGACGATCTTGCGCGCGGCCCGGTCGCCGTCCATCGAGAGGCCCGGGGCCGCGTCGCCGATGGCGAACCACGCGAACTCCTTTTCGTGCTGGCCCTTGACCTGCGCGTTCGGGTGCGAGCCCGTCCGCATCAGGCCCGGCGTGATCGTCGTCACGCGGATGCCCTCGGCGGCGAGCTCGGCGCGCATCGCGTCGGCGTAGCCCACGAGCGCGTGCTTGCCGACCGAGTACGGCCCGAGATGCGGGATCGCGACGCGCCCGCCGATGGACGACACGTAGCCGATCCGGGCGGACCCGTCGCGGGGCAGGTGCGGGCGGACGGCCTCGGTGAGGTGGTAGGCGCCCCAAAAATGGATGCCGAGCGACTCGGCGTAGTCGCCGGCGTCCATGTGGTCCTCGGGCCCGACCGAGATCACGCCGGCGTCGTGGAGGAGCACGCTCGGCGGCCCGAAGTGCTCGACCACCTGCGCGACAGCCGCCTCGACGGCCGCCCGGTCGGTGACGTCGCACACGACGGCGAGCGCGTCCGGTCCCAACTCAGCCGCGGCCGCGTCGAGGTCCTCGGCCGTCCGGGCGAGCAGCGCCACCTGCGCGCCCTCGCCAACGAGGCGCCGGGCGATGAGCAGGCCGAGCCCGCGGCTGCCGCCCGAGAGCACGACGGTCTGGTTCGCGAACGAAACCGAACGCGGCGAACGGACGGCGCGGGCGACGGCCCACGCGCCAGCGAGAACGGTAGAAGCACGCATCAGCGTCATCCGAGAAGTGGTGGAGGCAGGGAGGCGCCGTCAGGCCATCGGGTCGAGGACGACCTTGATGCAGCCTTCCTGCTTGTCGCGGAACGTCTTGTAGAGCGCCGGCGCGTCGGCCAGCGGGGCGCGGTGCGTGATGATGAAACTCGGGTCGAGGTCGCCGTCCTCGATGTGCTTCAGCAGCCGCGGGAGGTAGCGGTGGACGTGCGTCTGGCCCATCTTGAACGTGAGGCCTTTTCCGAAGGCCGCGCCGATGTTGAACTTGTCGATTGCCCCGCCATAGACGCCCGGAATCGAGACCGTGCCGCCCTTGCCGCACGCCTGGATGGCCTGCCGGAGGGCATACGCGCGGTCCGTTTCGAGGCGCAGCGCCTGCTTTACCTGGTCATAGGCGTTGACGAAGCCCAGCCCGTGGGCCTCCATCCCGACGGCCTCGATGACGTGGTCCGGCCCGCGTCCGGCCGTCATCTCACGGAGCACGTCGAGCACGGCGACCTCCTCATAGTTGAGGACTTCCGAGCCCGCAAACCGCTCGGCCATGTCGAGGCGCTCCTGAAAGCGGTCGATGGCGATGACGCGCGCCCCCATCATCTTCGCGCTGATCTGGGCGAACAGGCCGACCGGCCCGCAGCCCCAGACCGCCACGACGTCGCCCTCTTTGATGCCGCAATTCTCCGCGGCCATGTAGCCCGTCGGGAAGATGTCGGTCAGGAAGAGGACCTGGTCGTCCGTCAGCGAGTCCGGGACCTTGAACGGGCCGACGTCGGCGTAGGGCACGCGGGCGTACTCGGCCTGCCCGCCGGCGTAGCCGCCCATCATGTGCGAGTAGCCGAAGAGGCCGGCGCCCGAGTAGCCGTAAGCGGCCTCCTGGATCGCCGCGTTGGGGTTCGAGTTGTCGCAGAGCGAGAACTCGGTGCGGTTGCAGTGGCGGCACGAGCCGCACGAGATCGTGAACGGGACCACGACGCGGTCGCCTTTCTTGAGTGTCGAGACGCCCTTCCCGGTCTCGACGACGACGCCCATGAACTCGTGCCCGAGCACGTCGCCGGCCTCCATCGTCGGGATGTAGCCGTCGTAGAGGTGCAGGTCCGAGCCGCAGATGGCTGTCCGCGTGATCTGGATGATCGCGTCGCGGTCGTTGAGCAGCGTCGGGTCCGGGACGGTGTCCACGCGGACGTCCTCGGTGCCGTGCCAGCAGAGCGCTTTCATGGGGCAGGGGTGAGAGTCGGGGGTGACCGATCTGTGGGCTAGGCGCCCCGGACGTTCGGGTCGGCGCGGGGCACCTCGCCTGCTTCGATGATGTGCTTGAAGCGGGCGATGTCCTGGCGGACCGACGAGCCGAGGACGGGGTCGAGCAGGCCGGCGACGGCGGCGCCGAGCGCACCCGCCGGCGGCCGGTAGGCGATCCGCGCGTGGATCTCCGTCAGCCCGCCGGGGCCGTCGGCGAAGCGGACGTGGCCCGCGTTGTCGATGTCGGCGCCGGGCAGCGACTGCCACACGATGCGCTCGTCGGGGACGTCCTCGACGATCTCGGCCTCCCACGACACGTCCGGGAGCGGCCCGAGGCCTTTGGCCGTCCACCGCGAGCGCGTCTCCGTCACGGCCTCGACCGTGCGCAGGTGCTCCATGAAACGGGGCAGGTTTTCCAGCTTGCGCCAGAAGGCGTAGGCGTCGGCGCGCGAGGCGGTGACGCTCATCGACTGCACGATCTCGACCGGCGCGGGGGCGTCGGCGGTACTGACGCCGGCCGCGGAATAGGCCGGGCAGTGGCCCGTCGTGCCGCGCGCGACGAGCGCCCCGCCGAGGCCCGCGAGCGCGAGGCCGGGAAGCGACCGGCGCGTGAGGCCGTACGCGGCGAGCAGGCCGCCGGCGACGGCCGACACGGCGCGCTCCGTCTGGCCGACGTTGATGCCCGCCGGCGGCGGGACCTCGGTGTAGTGCGGCACGCCGGCCGCGGCGGATTCCGTAGGAGTCATGGTCGGAGCATCAGAAGTGGAGCCCGTACCCGGCCACCGGGTGAGGGTTGCCGCCGGACTCTCCACTCGGGATTCTCCGGATCGGGGACTCAGGGGGGCCCGCCGCGGTTACGTTCGCCGCCCGATGCTCCGCTCCGCCACCTTCGTTCTCGCCGCCGTGTGCGCCGCGGCCGGCCTCGCCGCCTGCGCGGGCGACACGTCCGGCCCGCCGCCCGGCCCGGCGGCGCCTTCCACCGAGGACGCGTCGGGAGGCGCGTTCACGCGCGTCGAGGCGCAGTCCGTCTGGCCGGGCCTCGACGGCGCGGAGCTCATCGCTGCCCTTCGGACGGACTACACGCCCGAGCGGACGCTCGGCTACGACCGCGCCCGCGACCTCCTCTTCGCGCACGACATGCGGACGGCCGGGCACCTCCGCGACCCCTACACGGGCTTCGAACTCGCCCTGCCGGAAGGCGCGGATCCCTCGACGGCCGCCTACGAACTCGGCATCAACACCGAGCACGTCTGGCCGCAGTCCAAGGGCGCGCGCGACGAGCCGCTCCGCAGCGACCTCCACCACCTCTTCCCCGTCCGGGACGAGGTCAACTCGTCGCGCGGCAACCTGCCCTACGGCGAGATCCCGGACGACCGCGCCGAGGCGTGGGTGACGCTCGACGTGTCGCAGTCGCGGCCGCCCACGTCGAACCGCGAGCGGTGGTCCGAGCGCGGCATCGGCCGGTGGGAGCCGCGCGAGGACAGCAAGGGCGACGTCGCACGGGCCGTGTTCTACGTCTACACCCTCTACGGGCCGTCTACGACCGACGAGGGCGGCGATGCCTTCTTCTCCACGATGCGCGCGGATCTGCTCGCGTGGAACCGTACCGACCCGCCCGATGCCGCCGAGACGGCGCGCTCGGCGTGGATCGCGACGCAGCAGGGCACGCCCAACCCGTTCGTGCTCGACCCG
>DASWMO010000096.1:0-3771 GCA_036399715.1 Rubricoccaceae bacterium | reverse complement strand
GGCGGCGCCTTCTTCTCGCCCGACTCGCGCCAGATCGTCTGGCGCGCCTCGCGCCCGGCCGGCGCCGATCTCGCGGGCTACCAGACGCTCCTTGCCCAGAACGTCGTCGAGCCGGGCGCGCTCAACCTGTTCGTCGCCAACATCGACGGCTCGGACGCGCGGCAGGTCACGGACCTCCCCGGCGCCAACTGGGCCCCGTTCTTCCACCCCAACGGCCGCCAGATCATCTTCGCGACCAACCAGCGCTCAGTCACGGACGGGACCGGCGGCCGCACGTTCGACCTCTACCTTGTCAACACCGACGGCACGGGGCTGGAGCGCGTCTCGTTCTCGAACACCTTCGACGCCTTCCCGATGTTCTCGCCCGACGGCACCAAACTGGTCTTCGCGAGCAACCGCCGCGCCGACCGTGCCCCTAGCCGCGACACCAACCTGTTCGTAGCGGACTGGGTGGAATGACCGGCACGGGGCTCAGGGTTCGAGGTACAGGAAGCGAGACTCGTACCTCGAACCGAGTACCCCGCATTCAATAGTGCTTGTAGCCCGAGGCGTGGAGCGGGGCCGTCCGGCCGTCTGGCAGCGCCAGCACGACGCCGTCCTCGGGCTCGACGACGCGGCCGACGACCGCGACCGTCCCCTCGGGGAGCTTGGCGACGTCCGCCTCGGAGAAGGCCGCGAGCAGCTCGTAGTCCTCGCCGCCGTAAAGCGCGTAGGCGTCCGCCCGCGTCTCGAAGCGCTCGGCCGCCTTGAACGTCTGCACGTGGACCGGCAGCAGGCCCGCCTCGATGACAGCACCCACAGCCGAGGCGCCGCAGATGTGGTGGACCTCGCTCGCGAGGCCGTCCGAGACGTCGATGAGCGCATTGGGACGGACGCCAGCCGCCCGCCACGCCCGCACGCGGTCCAGCCGCGCCTGCGGCATGAGCTGTCGCTCGACGGCGTACGCGAACTCCTGGAGCCGGATCGCCGCGTTGCCCTCGGAGTCCGGCTCGCCCTTGCCAGCGAGAAGCACCTGGAGGCCCGCCGCCGCCGCCCCGAGGTCGCCCGTGACCACGAGCACGTCGCCGGGCTGCGCACCGCGGCGGTACACGACGTCCCCCTCGGCGGCTTCGCCGATGACGGTGACCGAGAGCGTCAGCCGCGCCGAGGCCGTCGTGTCGCCCCCGACGACCGTCAGGCCGTAGGCCGCGCACGCGGCGTCGATGCCGTCGTAGAGCGTCTCGGCGCCCTCGACGGAGACGTTGTTCGGCAGGCCCAGCGCGACCGTCGCGTAGAGCGGGTCGGCGTTCATCGCCACGACGTCCGAGACCGCCGTCGCGATGGCCTTCCAGCCGATCATCCCGAGCGGCGCATACGCCCGGTCGAAGTGGACGCCCTCGACCAGCGCGTCCGTCGTGACAACGTGCACGCGGCCCGGCGCGACGGTGTAGACCGCGCAGTCGTCGCCGATGCCCTCGACCAGATTCTTGGGCCGTGGCTGGACGAGGCGGGCGGCCATGCGGTCGATGAGCCCGAACTCGCCGACCTCGCGGACGGGCGTAAAGTCGGGCGCCGGGGCGCTGTCGAAGGGCGTGGCGTCGGGTGCGGAGGTGTCCACAGTCGTCAGGGGAGCGTGAGGGAGCCCTGGAAGGCGGGTCGTGACGCCCCGGTGACGGCGGGAAGGCCGGTCCGGATTCCGCCCGCCCACTCGTGCGCGAGAAGCGCAAACAGGACGGCCTCCTTGGCGTCGGGGTCGAGCCCGTAGGCGGCCGTCGTCTCGACCGGAATCGGGGCGAGCGCGCGGGCGAGGGCGCGCATCAGCGCCGGGTTGCGGACGCCGCCGCCCGAGGCGATGACGCGGGCCGCGTCCGGGGCGTGCCGCCGGACTGCCTCGGCGACGGTCCGGGCCGTGAGCGCGACGGCCGTCGAAAGCAAATCGTCGGCCCGCGGCGGTCCCTCGGCGACGAACCGCTCGACGTAGTCGGCCCCGAAGTGCTCGCGGCCGGTCGACTTGGGCGGCGGGGCGGCGAAGAACGGGTCGGCGAGCAGGCGTGCGAGCAGCGCCTCGTCGGGCGTGCCAGCCGCGGCGAGCGCGCCGTCGCGGTCGACGGGCTGGCCCGTGAGGCGGAGGGCGAGGGCGTCCGAGACGAGGTTCGCCGGGCCCGTGTCGAACGCGAGCGCGGGCGCCTCGCCTCGGGGCAGCACGGTCACGTTGGCGACGCCGCCGAGGTTGAGCAGCACGCGCGTCTCGGCGTCGTTCGAAAAGAGGGCCGCGTCGAGGACGGGCGCGAGCGGCGCGCCCTGCCCGCCGAGCGCCACGTCAGCCGCGCGGAAGTCCGACACGACAGGGCATCCGAGGCGCGTCGCGAGGACGGCCGGGCAGCCGATCTGAAGCGTCGAGCGTGTCGGGATGCCTGCGCAGTCCTCGGCGTCAGGTACGTGGTGGACCGTCTGCCCGTGCGAGCCGACGAGGTCCGGGATGGCGATGCCGGCGGCGTCCAGGGCGGCTCGGGCCGCATCGGCGAAGCGGTGGCCGAGGCGCACGCCAAGCTGCGACACGAGGCGCACGTCGGACGTGGCGACCTCTGTGCACGTACGGATCGCGTCACGGAGGGCATCGTCGTAGGGCTCCGAGACGAACGCGAGCGTCTCTGCGCGAACGCCGCGGCCATGCCCGTCCAGACGGACAACGGCCGCATCGACGCCGTCCAGCGACGTGCCGCTCATCAGGCCCACGACGATGCGTGGGCCGGGCCGGAGGAGTGCCGCGATCGGGTGAACCCGAACCTCCGGGTGCTCCGTCCGGTCGACGGACGGGGTCACGGGCGGCGGCGGCGCATCTCGGCCGCCTGCCCCAAGAGCGCCTCGGCGCGCTCGGGTTCGCGTGCGGCGAGCGTCTCGTAGACGAGGGCGGCCTGGACGTACTGGTGCTGCGCGGCGTAGATGCGCGCGAGGGTCTCGGACGCCATCTGGTCGACGTCAGCCGTCGACACGCGGACCGCGGGGCCGCTGAACTGGGGGTCCGGGCGGATGCGCGGGGCGGTTTCGAGGCTCGCGATGAGCGAGTCGAGTTCGTCGGCGACGGACGTCGGGGCGTCCGCCGCGGCGGGCTCGGAGAAGACGGACGCGCTGGGCGGTGCAGTGCCCGTGTTGGCAACGGGGCGGGCAGGGGGCGGGTCGCCTTTGCCCGTCTCGTCGCGGCCGAGAGAAGAGGGTGGTGCGCTCAGCGGCGCCTCCGGGTCGGACACGGGGGCGGACGGCGGCTCGGCGGCCGGGCTGGCGGGTGACGCGGGCGTCGACCACGCGGTGGCCGGCCAGGCAGCGTCGGCCCAGGCGCCGGTCGTCCAGGCGTCGTCTCCGAGGAGGTCGGTCGGCGGCGGGGGGGCGGTCGGCGGGACCGCCTCGGGCCCCAACAGGTCCGAGACGGGCCGATCCAGGACGGCCGAGGCCGGCGGGAGGTCCTCGAAGACGGCCCATGCCGTGTCGGGCTCGGGAGCGGCGGGGGCGGGCAGCGGTGGCGCCTCGTCGTCGGGCAGGACGAGGCGGACGCCCGCATCGTCGGGGCGCTCGGCCCAGTCGGGGAGCGAGACGGGCGCTGCCTCGGGAGCCGCGTCGGCCTCACGCGGCTCATCGAGTCCGAACTCGGCGGGGTCGACAGTCGGGAGGGCGCTCGCCGTCGGGGGGCTCGCAGGTGGGCTGCTCGCAGGGGCGCCCATGAGAGGCTCGGCCCAGTCGGCTTCGTCGCCGAGGTCGAAGGCCGAGAAGTCGAAGCTGTCGGGGTCGAAGCCGTCA
>DASWMO010000095.1:0-20125 GCA_036399715.1 Rubricoccaceae bacterium | reverse complement strand
TCCTTCCTCTCACCGCCGCTCTGCCCGACGCCGTCACAGCCGGGCGGCGGACCGTCGCGGTTCGGATTCCGGACCATCCGGCGGCCCTCGCCCTCATCCGGGCAGCGGGCGCGCCGCTCGTCGCCCCGAGCGCGAACCGTTCCGGGCGCCCGAGCCCGACGACGTGGCAGGCCGTCCGCGACGACCTCGACGGGCGAATCGACGCCGTCCTGACCGGCGCCCCGACGCGCGTCGGACTCGAATCGACGGTCGTCGACGTGACGGGCGACGTCCCCGTCGTGCTCCGCCCCGGCGCGGTCACGCTCGCGGATCTGCGACGGGTCGCACCCGACACCCGCGAGGCGACGGTGCACGACGACCTCGCACGCTCCCCCGGAACACGTCACCGCCACTACGCCCCCCGCGCCCGGGTCCGCCTGGTAGACCTCCCCGATCCGGCCGCCGAGGGCGCGTACATCGGCCTCGACCCGCCGGGCGCGGGCTACGCGCTCGCCGAGACGTGTGCCTCGGTCGAGGATTATGCCCGCGCCGCGTTCGCCTTCTTCCGCCGCGCTGACGACCTCGGCGTCGCGCGGATCGACGTGCAGCGCGTGCCGGACGACGGCCTCGGGCGGGCGCTCATGGACCGCCTCCGCCGCGCCGCCGAGTAAACGTCTACGGCGCCGGTTGACTGGTCGAGGCTCCGGACGGCATCGCCTCGGGCGTGCCGGACCGCCACTGGAAGCCCCAGCGCGGGCCGAAGAACATCAGCACGAGGAGCACCAGCCACAGGCCGTGCGCGATGCCGATGCCCATCGAGACGCGCTTCGCATCCGCCGGCTGCCCGCCCGAGAGACGCCCCCACGCGGGCTGGATCATCAGCACCTGAACGAGCACGAGCGCGAACCCGAGCAGCAGGCTCGTGTGGTACGTCGGGCCGTAGACCGAGAAGCCGCCGCCGACGAAGAAGTTGGCGATGGCGGAGGCGTAGAACAGGATGATCGCGATGGTCATCACCTGGACCGTCCGGTTGCCGGCCTGCCGGATCTCCTCGGAGCCGGCGAGCGGGCCGCCGCTGCCGAGCGCGCGGGCCAGAAACTGGAGCCGCAGCGCGAGCCCGAACCAGACGGTCACGAGCACGATGTGGAGCAGGACGAGGAGGACGTGGAGCGGGCCTGCGGCCATCGGCGGGGTGGGTGGGTGAGGCGAGCCAACGTACGAGCCGCGCAGCAGTCTGGCACGAGCCCGTGCACCCACCCGGAACACGGAGGCCGGCCGCGCAGGTTCGCACAGGCCTCGCACACCGAGCGAATCCCCGCGCCGCTTCCGTGGGTTGACGCGTCTTTTGCCGCTGACGACTCCGATGCCTCCGATCTCCGACTACGTCCCCGCCGGGGCCGACCTCTCCCCCCGCGACCGGACCTATGCGTTCATCGGGATCCTGCTCGCGCTCTTTCTCGGCGCCCTGGACCAGACCATCGTCTCGACGGCGCTCCCGAAGATCGTCGACGACCTCCAGGGTCTCACACGCTACGCGTGGGTCGCGACGGCGTACCTGCTCGCCTCGACGGCGATGGTGCCGATCTACGGCAAGCTCGCCGACATCGCGAGCCGCCGGACCATCGAGCTGTGGGCGATCCTGCTCTTTCTCGGGGGCTCGATGCTGTGCGGGCTCGCCGGCGAGTTCGGCTCGATCCCGCTCGTTGGCGACGGGATGAACCAGCTCATCCTCGCGCGCGCGATCCAGGGGATCGGCGGGGCGGGGCTGTTCGCGATGGCCTTCATCGTCATCGCGGACCTCTTCCCGCCGCGCGAGCGTGGCAAGTACCAGGGCTTCGTCGGCGCGACGTTCGGGATCGCGTCCGTGCTCGGCCCGCTCGTCGGCGGGCTCCTCGCGGACCACGGCGACGCGCTCATCCCCGGCATCGAGGGCTGGCGGTGGGTGTTCTACGTCAACCTGCCGTTCGGGGCGCTCGCGCTGTGGTTCGTGCTCCGGCGGATGCCGCCGCTGCTGCCGCCGAGCCGCGGCCGCCTCGACGTGCCCGCGGCCCTCCTGCTGCTCGCGGGCCTTGTCCCGCTCGTGCTCGCGCTCCAGCTCGACCGCCGCGCATACCCGTGGACCGGCGCGACGACGCTCGGCCTCTTCGCCGCCTCGGCCGCGGCGCTCGCCCTGTTCACGTGGCGCACGCACCGTTCCGCGGACCCGATCCTCGACCTCGGGCTGTTCCGCCTGCGCATCTTCTCGGCCTCGGCGGCGGCCGTGTTCTGCTACGGCGCGGCGTTTATCGGACTCGTGGTGTTCCTGCCGCTGTTCCTCGTCAACGTCGTCGGCGTGAGTGCGACGCGGGCGGGCGTGGCGCTCATCCCGCTCTCGATGGGCGTCGTGTTCGGGTCGACGGTGAGCGGGCAGCTCGTGTCCCGGTTCGGGAAGTATAAGCCGTTCATGGTCGGCGGCGGGGCCGTGCTGCTCGTCGGGATGCTCCTGCTCAGCCGCATGACGACGGCCACGACATTCGGCGAGGTCACCTTCTACATGGTGATTTGCGGGCTGGGCGTCGGCCCGAGCCTGCCGCTGTTTACCCTCGCCGTCCAGAACGCAGTCGACGTGCGGCTGCTGGGGCAGGCGACGAGCCTCTCGCAGTTTTTCCGGCAGATCGGCGGCTCGATCGGGGCGGCGGCCCTCGGCGCGATCCTCGCTGTGACGCTGCTCGCGCACCTTGGGCCCGAGGCCCTCGGCGCGCTCTCGCGCGGCGGCGAGGGGGCCCCCGGCGCGGCCGTGGCCGCCGTGTCGCCCGCGGCGCGCGAGGCGTTCGCCGACGCAATCCGCAACATGTACGCGCTCGCCGCGGCCTTCGTCGCCGTCGGCTTCGTCGCGACGCTCTTCGTGCCGTCGATCCCACTGCGGCGCACGTTCGGGCCGGCCGCGGGGCGCGGGACCGAGATCGGGGCGTCCGAGGGACAGCCCACCGATCCCGAGGTCGTCCCGACGCTCAGCCACTGACGGCGACGGGTCAGAGCGGGACGACGATCCGGAACGGGACGGCGGCGCCGTGCGCCTCGGCACCGCCGGGCAACAGGGCATGTGCGGCGGTGGCGATGCCGGCGCCGACGGCCGCGCCGACGAGCACGTCCGAGGCGTAGTGCACACCGTGCCACATCCGCGAGACCCCGACGGCCGTCGCCCAGGCGAGGGCCGGGACGGCGAGGCGCCGGTCGCTCAGCGCGACGCTCGTCGCGACCGAGAACGCGACGGCGGCGTGGCCCGATGGGAACGAGAACGGGTCTTCGGACTCGTTCGGCCCGCGGCGGTCGGTGATGCCCGGCATCGTCCGGTAGGGCCTCGGCCGGCGGATGGTCCGCTTGAGCGCGAACACGACGGCGACGGTGCCCGCCTCGGCGGCGGCCATGTGGAGAGCCGGGCGCAGGCTGGACCCGCGCGCGAGCGCGACGGCGGCCGTGGCCGGGGCGGCGGCGGCGAAGGCCGGGTAGGCCGCGCGGTTGACGCCGCGCATCACGGCGGCGAAGGGCCGCGCCTCGATGTGGTAGACCGCCCGTTCGAGGCGGGCGTCCAGCGAGCGGCTCGCGGGCGCGGGGATTTCGACCACGGCCGAGCCGAGGGCCGCGGCGACGGTGGGCGACGTCGCGGCCGAGTCGACCGGCGTCTGGGCATGCGCGGCGGCGCTGGCGAGGAGCAGGACGAACGCGGCGAGGCGCCCCACGAGCGGGATCGTAGACATCGGGCAGGAAGCGGGGGAAGCCGCAGGGTACGAGCAGGCGCCGCGCGGCTTTTCCTGAACGGCGGGCCCGAACGGCGGCGGGGCCGGCGGACACGTGTCCGCCGGCCCCGTCGAGACCGAGTGCCCGGAGGGCTCAGAGGTCGAGCAGTTCCTCCTCGACCTCGTCGTCGTCGACCGGCGGGGCGACCTTCACGGCGCCGATGCCCATCGCGTCCTTGATGGCCTGCTTGACGATCTCGCGCTTGTCGGGGTTGTCCGAGAGCCACTGCTTGGTCGCGTCGCGGCCCTGCCCGATGCGGTCGGCGCCGTGGGAGTACCACGAGCCCGACTTGGTGATGATGTCGTGCTCCAGCCCGAGGTCGACCAGCTCGCCGAGGCTGGAGACGCCCTCGCCGTAGATGATGTCGAACTCGGCCTCGCGGAACGGCGGGGCGACCTTGTTCTTGACCACCTTGACCTTGGTCCGGTTGCCGACGACCTCCGTCCCCTCCTTGATCGCGCCGATGCGGCGGATGTCCATGCGGACCGAGGCGTAGAACTTGAGCGCGCGGCCGCCGGCGGTCGTCTCGGGGCTGCCGAACATGACGCCGATCTTCATCCGGATCTGGTTGATGAAGATGAGGGTCGTGTTGGTCCGCGAGATCGTGCCCGTAAGCTTGCGGAGCGCCTGCGACATCAGGCGGGCCTGGATGCCGACGTGGCTCGCGCCCATCTCGCCCTCGATCTCGGCCTTCGGCACGAGCGCGGCGACCGAGTCGATGACCACGACGTCGAGCGCGCCGGAGCGGATGAGCATGTCGCAGATCTCGAGCGCCTGCTCGCCCGTGTCGGGCTGCGAGATGAGCAGCTCGTCCGTGTTGACGCCGAGCTTCTGGGCGTAGCCCGCGTCGAAGGCGTGCTCGGCGTCGATCATGGCGCACTGGCCGCCGAGCTTCTGCGCCTCGGCGATGATCTGCGTCGCGAGCGTCGTCTTGCCCGACGACTCGGGGCCGTAGATCTCGATGATGCGGCCGCGCGGGACGCCGCCGATGCCGAGCGCGTGGTCGAGCGTGATCGAGCCCGTCGAGATGGCGTCGATGACCTGGTCGGGCGCGTCGCCCATCTTCATCACGGCGCCCTTGCCGTACTGCTTCTCGATCTGCTTCATCGTCAGGTCGAGCGCCTTGATCTTGCCCGCGGCGTCGGACGGCGGCGCGGAGGGGCTGGATTTCCCCGAGTTGGACAGTTTCGCCATGAGGGCAGGCCCCCGAGGGGGCGGCTGGAGTGTGAGGGATTGCCGGACGGCGTCGCCCCTCAGGCACGGTGGGGCACCGCGAGCGGTGCAGGAACAGGGCGCCGGCGCGGTGCCGGACGGGGTCAGACTACGGCTGCAACTGTGACAGCGGGGCGTCACCGGACCCGCCCGACTAGACGCGCGCAGAGAACGCGTGTAACCGCACCTACGGGAAAAAGTTGGCGACGCGATGCGTGCTCTGCCTACACGAGCACGCGGCGGCGGACGAGGTTCAGCGCCGAGACCGTGCTCAGCCCGATCGTGACGCCACGGTCGTGGGAGAGCTGAAGCCGGACCGCGTCCGTGTGCGTCTCGCCATCCTCTCCGGGCCACGAGACGGCGATCCAGACCGTTCCGACGGGCTTCTCAGGAGTCCCGCCGCCCGGCCCGGCGACGCCGCTCGTCGCGACGCCAACGTCGGCTCCGAGGCGCGCGCGGGCGCCCTCGGCCATCGCCCGCACGACGGGCTCGCTCACGGCCCCGTGCTCCCGGAGGAGCGCCTCGGGTACGCCGAGCAGACTCGTCTTGATGCGGTTGTCGTACGCGACGACGCCGCCCACGAAGGCGCGGCTCGATCCGGGAACGGACGTGAGCCGGGCTGAGACGTTTCCACCCGTGCAGCTCTCGGCCGTCGCGAGCGTGAGGCCGCGCGCAACGAGGCCATCCAGCACGACGCCTTCGAGCGTGTCGGCGCCCTCGCCGAACACCGCCTCGCCGAGGCGCTCGCGGACGCGCTCGGCCGCCCGGTCGACGCGCTCCGTCGCGACGGCGCGGTCCGGGCCGCGGGCCGTCACACGCAGGCGGACCGTTCCCAGCCCGGGCAGGTACGCGATGCCAAGCGCGGCGCGCTCGTCCGACACGAGCACGTCCGAGAGGTCGCCGTGCCTAGACGCGAGGTCGGTCTCGCCGTAACCGGCCGTGACGAGCGTCCGCGAGACGACGGCACCGCCGGCGAGCGCGTCGATGCGACCGGCGAGGCTCCCGTCCCAGATCGCCGTCATCTCTCGCGGGACGCCCGGCAGGAGCGCGACGCGCTCGGTCCCGTGCGGCCCCGCGCGCTCGCCCCAGAGGCCCGGCGCCGTCCCGACCGGGTTGTCGAGCACGTCGAACCCATCGGGCACGCCGGCCATGCGCAGCACGACGGGTTGCATCTCGCGGCCTCGGGCGGCGAAGAGGGCCCGCAGCCGGTCTTCGAGCGCCGGACTCTGCCGGATGCCGACGCCGAAGTGCGCCGCGACCGCCTCGCGCGTGAGGTCGTCGGTCGTCGGGCCGAGCCCGCCCGTCGCGACCACGAGGCCCGCCCCGCCACCCTCACCAGGTCCGAAGGCCCGCTGGAGTGCGGCCCGGATCGCGGGCTCCGTATCGCGGACCGTCTCGTGGCGAATGAGGTCGATCCCGGACGCGGCGAGTCGCTCGCCGAGCCACGCGGCGTTCGTGTCGACGATCTGCCCGAGCAGGATCTCGTCGCCGATGGTGAGCAGAACGGCTGTCATAATGGGTTCGGGGTTCGTCTGGCTGCGTGGACGCGTAGATCGCCCATGAACCTCGAACCGACGGTCAAGCTCCGCCGCGCGCCCGGCTCCAGCCGCTCGCGTCGCGGTGCCAGTCGGCGAGCGTCGCGAGGTCGGCCTCTGAGAGCGAGCCGTCCGCGCGGGCCGCGCCGACGAGCGCGTCGAACGTCGTAAGCGTGTGGAGCGGGAGGCCTGCGGCCCCGAAGGCGGCGTCCGCCTCGGCGAACCCGTACGAGAACACGGCGAGCGCGGCGACCGGAACGGCGCCGGCCTCGCGGAGCGCGTCGGCGGCCGAGAGGACCGAGCCGCCGGTGGAGACGAGGTCTTCGACGAGCACGGCGCGTTGCCCGGGGAAGATGCGGCCCTCGATTCGGTTCTGCCGGCCATGGTCCTTGGCGCTCGCGCGGACGTAGCACAGCGGGAGTTCGAGGCGGTCCGCGACGAGCGCCGCGTGCGGGATGCCCGCTGTCGCCGTCCCGGCGATGGACTCGGCTGCGAGCGGGCGCGCAAGTGCCGCGAGGCCATCCGCAATGCGCGAGCGCACGTCGGGAAACGAGAGCGCGAGGCGGTTGTCCGTGTACACCGGTGAGAGGCGCCCCGAGGCCCACGTAAACGGCGCGGTGGGCCGGAGCGCGACGGCGCCGATCCGGAGCAGGTCCCGAGCAACGGCGGCCGCGTCGGACATGTCAGGTCGCGCTCGGGGGCGTGGCCGAGCGGAAGTAGAGCCAGCCTGTGTACACCGTCACGGCGGCTGTGACGATCAGGAACACGAGCGGGCCAGGTCCGGCGAGGACGGCGGCGAGCGCCTGCCCGAGCGCGCCGAGCGTGCCCCCGAACGGCCGCAGGTGCGTCGCCGAGAGGAACACGAACGCCGCGATGAGGAACGTGAGTTGCCACGCCGTCTTCCACTTGGCCGCATTCGATGTCTGGAGCGACATGCCACGGCGCTCGTAGCTCGCGCGCAGGGCCGTCACAGCGGCATCGCGGGCCGCGATGGCCCCGATGGCTGTCCACGGCAGCCACGCGCCGGCCGGCCCGGCGAGGCCCGGCCCGATGGGGTCCAGGAACGGGACGAGCGCGAAGCCGCCGAGGACGAGAATCTTGTCGGCGAGCGGGTCCATGAACTGCCCGAGCCGGCTCGTGACGCCGTAGTCGCGGGCGAGACGACCGTCGAGGTAGTCCGTGATCGCGGCGACGATGAACAGCGCCGTCCCGGCCGTCTGACCGCCAGCCGTACCCGTCCACAACAGATACAGCGCCACCGGGGCGGCGACGATCCGGCCGGCGGTGAGGGCATTGGGAACGTGCTTCATCGGGAGCAGGCGGGGCACCGCAAGATACCCTGACACACGGGTGCACTCGGCGAAGGGCATACGTCACGGCACCTTCTGCCATAACGGCAATTCATCTGCTGTGGCATAGGCTTTGGGCACTGATGATCAAACCCCGTGCGGCTGCCATTTCGGCAGTCGCTGTCGTCGGACGCGGATCCTGCATCTGTCGCACGCGTTGCGACAGTCCCTCGACTGGCCGGACACCGGCCACCCGCGCAAGTCCGCTTGCAGACCGGGCCGCCGGCCTGCGTCCATCCCCCCAACCAACCCGTCACCATGGGAAAGATTATCGGCATCGACCTCGGCACCACCAACTCGGTCGTCTCTGTGATGGAAGGCGACGAGCCGGTCGTGATCCCCAACGCCGAGGGAGGCCGCACGACACCGTCCGTCGTCGCATTCAAGAAGGACGGTGAGCGCCTCGTCGGGGCACCCGCCAAGCGGCAGGCGATCACGAACCCGCAGAACACCATCTTCTCGGCCAAGCGCTTCATGGGCCGCCAGTTCGCCGAGGTCGGCGAGGAGATGAAGACTGTGCCCTACGCCGTCAAGAGCGGCGACGGCGGCGTGGCCCGCATTGAGGTCGATGCCGCCGGGGACAAGAAGCTGTACACGCCGCAGGAGATCTCGGCGATGATCCTCGGCAAGCTCAAGCAGACCGCCGAGGACTACCTCGGCGAGCGCGTGACGGAGGCCGTCATCACGGTCCCGGCGTACTTCAACGACGGCCAGCGCAAGGCGACCCAGGAGGCCGGCCAGATCGCGGGCCTCGACGTCAAGCGCATCCTCAACGAGCCGACGGCGGCGGCCCTCGCCTATGGCCTCGACAAGCGCGGCCAAGCGGACCAGACGGTCGCGGTCTACGACCTCGGCGGCGGCACGTACGACATCTCGGTCCTCGAGCTCGGCGACGGCGTCTTCGAGGTCAAGAGCACCAACGGTGACACACATCTCGGCGGCGACGACTTCGACCAGCGCCTCATCGACTTTATCGCCGACGAGTTCAAGCGCGAGGAGGGCATCGACCTCCGGCAGGACCCGATGGCGCTCCAGCGCCTAAAGGAGGCGGCCGAGAAGGCCAAGATCGAGCTGTCGAGCGCGAGCCAGACGACCGTCAACCTGCCGTTCATCACGGCGACGCAGGACGGCCCGAAGCACCTCACGCTGGACCTCACGCGGGCCAAGTTCGAGCAGCTCGTCGACGACCTCGTCCAGCGGACGATCCCGCCGATGCAGAAGGCCCTCGCCGACGCCGGCCTCCGCAAGGAGCAGGTGGACGAGATCATCCTCGTCGGCGGCTCCAGCCGCATCCCGAAGATCCAGGAGGTCGTCGAGCAGTTCTTCGGCAAGAAGCCGAACCGCTCGGTCAACCCGGACGAGGTCGTCGCCGTCGGCGCGGCCATCCAGGGCGGCGTCCTCTCGGGCGACGTGACGGGCGTGCTCCTGCTCGACGTGACGCCGCTCAACCTCGGCATCGAGACGCTCGGCTCGGTCATGACGCCGCTCATCACGGCCAACACGACCATCCCGACGCGCAAGTCCGAGACGTTCTCGACGGCGAGCGACAACCAGCCGTCCGTCGAGATCCACGTGCTCCAGGGCGACCGCGCGATGGCGATCGACAACCGGACGATCGGCCGCTTCCACCTCGACGGCATCCCCCCCGCCCCGCGCGGCCTGCCGCAGGTCGAGGTGACGTTCGACATCGACGCCAACGGCATCCTGTCGGTCTCGGCCAAGGACAAGGCGACGGGCAAGGAGCAGACGATCCGGATCGAGGCCTCGTCGGGCCTCTCGGAGCAGGAGATCGAGGCCATGCGCAAGTCCGCCCGCGACCACGCGGCCGAGGACCAGAAGCGCAAGGACCAGATCACGAAGCTCAACCAGGCGGACTCGCTGATCTTCTCGTCCGAGAAGAACCTCGCCGACTACGGCGACAAGATCCCGGGCGAGAAGAAGGCCACCATCGAGGCCGCGCTCGAGCGCCTCAAGGGCGTCCACTCGGCGCAGAACGTCGACGAGGTCGAGTCGGCGATGGAAGGGCTCAACGCCGCGTGGAGCGCCGCGTCGGAGGACCTCTACCGCGCCCAGGAGGCCGCCTCGGCGGGCGACGGCGCCCCGGCGGACGCCCCGGCAGCGGACGGATCTGTGCAGGACGCGGACTTCGAGGTCGTCGACGAGGGCGAGCCGAAGGTGTAACGACGCGCTGTGACAGACGGCGGGCGCGCCCCGACAGCCAGAGCCGTCGGGGCGCGCCCATGTTTGATCCAGGCCGGGTTAATTACTTTATTGCGCAAACTTCTTTTTGATCTGCAACCAATCGGCGGCCGCTCCCTATCCTCGCCTTCCCCACCCTGCTCCGCCATGGAATCGATCACGCACGCCCTCGCCGCCCCGCCCGCCGACCCGAAACCCTCGTGGGCGCGGCGCTCTGTCACGTTCAAAATCGCCGCCATCGGCGCGATCATCCTCGTGCTCCTCGTGCCGATGCTGATGCTCGGCGGGCTCATCTCCGAGCGCGAGTCGCTCCGCGACGGCGCCCGCCGCGAGGTCTCGGCGCAATGGGGGCAGGACCAGACGCTCGGCGGGCCCGTCCTCACGGTCCCCTACACCGTCACAACGCGTTCCGGTGAAGGTGCGAATGCGACGGTCCAGACCGAGACGCGCTACGTCCACCTGTTCCCGGATCGCCTCGACGTGACCGGGACGATGGCGCCCGAGGTCCGCCAGCGGGGCATCTTCAAGGTCGTCCTGTACAACGCGCGCCTCGCCGTGAGCGGCCAGTTTCCCGCCCTCGACGCGGCCGGGCTCGGCATCACGGCCGGAGCGCTCCGGCCCGGCGAGGCGTTCGTCCAAGTCGGCATCTCGGACATGGTCGGCCTCCGCGACGCGGTCGCGTTCCGCTGGGGCGCCACGACGCGCGAGGCCGACCCCGGCATCGCCACAACAGATGTGTTCGAGTCCGGCGTCAGCATCCCGGTCCGGCTGAACTCCGCTGGGTCGCCCGCGGCAACACCGTTCGCGTTCCGCCTCAACCTCAACGGCAGCGGCACGCTCGGCCTGCTGCCCGTCGGCAAACAGACACGCCTGTCGCTTCGGTCGCCGTGGGCGACGCCGCGCTTCGCAGGCGCCTTCCTGCCCGAGCGGCGGACCGTCGGCGACTCGGGCTTCGCGGCCGACTGGCGTGTGCTGCACCTCAACCGCAACTTCCCGCAGCAGTTCACTGGCGCCTTCGGCCGGCCGACGCGCCTCGACGCCGGCCGCGCCGCGACGGCGGAGTACACCGACTATACGGCCGAGAGCGCCGGCATGGGCAGCTCGACCGCCTTCGGGGTCGAGCTACTGTTGCCCGTCGACGAGTACCAGAAGACGTCCCGGGCGGCGAAGTACGGCATGCTGTTCGTCTTCCTGACCTTCCTGACGTTCTTCTTCGTCGAGATCCTCGGCGACCGGCGCATCCACCCGATCCAGTACCTCCTCGTCGGGTTCGCGGTCACGCTGTTCTACCTGCTGCTGCTCGCCTTCGCCGAGTACATGGCCTTCGACGGTGCGTATGGCCTCGCGGCGGTCGGCATCCTCGCGCTCGTGACGCTCTACGCCCGGGCGGTCTTCGCCGAGTGGCGCCTCGCGGGGCTCGTCGGCGGGCTGCTGGCCGTCTTCTACGGGTACTTCTACGTCCTGCTGCAGCAGGAGCAGTATGCCCTGCTGCTCGGCAGCCTCGGCCTGCTCGTGACGCTCGCCGCGGTGATGTACCTCTCGCGGAAGGTGGACTGGTACGGCATGTCGGCGTCCGGGCCGGCTCCGCTGCCCGCTCCGCCGCCGGTTAGCGGGCCGCCGGTTACAGCGCCGGCTGCACCGGAGGGAGTGTAACCGGGGTGCTCTGCCCGTCCGGCTGTGGCGCCACAGCCGGGGCGGGCGGATCCGGCACGACGGGCGTGGACGGCGGTCCCACCTCTGGATCGGGGTGCTCCATCTCCTGCTCAGGTGCGGCCGCGTCGTGCTCGCCGAAGTCCTCGCCGAAGATCTGCCAGACGGTCAAGAAGAGTCCGGCGACGACCGGCCCGATGACGAGGCCCGAGATGCCGAAGGCCGCGATGCCGCCGAGCGTCGAGAGCAGGATCATGTAGTCCGGCATCCCCGCGTCGCGGCCGACGAGGATCGGGCGCAGGGCGTTGTCGACGAGGCTGATCCCCACGCCGACGGCCGCTAGGATCGCCGCTTTGCCGACCTCGCCCGAGAGCGCGAGAAAGGCCGCGGCCGGGACCCAGACGATCGCCGAGCCGACGGACGGGATGAGCGACATAAGTGCCATCAGCACGCCCCACAGCACCGGCGAGCCCAGCCCGAGCAGCGCGAACGCGATGCCGCCGATGCCGCCCTGCACGATCGCGACGACGAACGTACCCTTGACCGTCGCCCGCGTCACGTCGGCGAACTTGTCGAAGAGGGCGCGTTCGCGGGCGTTGCCGAGCGGCAGCACCTGGATGAGGCGGTGCCTGAGGTGCTCGCCGTCCTTAAGGAAAAAGAACAGCGTGTAGAACGACACGACGAGCAGCAGCACGAACGTGAGCGCGCCCTGCCCGAACGCGAGCAGACGCGACGCGACGGTGCGGCTGGCCGTCAGCGCAGCCTGCTCGATGCCCGTCCGCACGCGGGCGATGTCGATGTTGTACTGCTCGGCCGCGCGCGTCAGCCGCGGCAGCATTCGCTCGGCCTGCTGCACCTGCGCCGTGATGTCGATCTCGCCCGACGAGAAGCGGGAATAAAGCCCCGCGGCCTCGTTGGTCACCGCAATCCCGATAAAAACGATCGGGAGGACGATGAGGAGCAGGATCACGAGCAATGTCGTGAGTGACGCAGCGGCCCCGCGCCCGCGGAAGGCGAGCCGCAGCCGCCGGAAGAGTGGCGTGAAGAGGATCGCGAGGACCACGGCCCAGAAGACTGGCAGCAGAAATCCAGCGAGCGTGTACAGAAAGGCGAGCGTTACAAGCGCGACGACGAGCAGGAACGAGCGGTTTTCGAGAGACTCGACGCGCATAGGAGAGGCGGGGTGACGGGATCGCGGATACGCTTGGGACCGACGCCGGATTCGTGTCTTTCTTCGCCATGCGTTCGGATCCTCTTGACACGGCAGCTTGTGGTTCCTATCGTTCGCGCACCGAGTGAGGCCGCGCCTGGCGATCTGTCCGGGGGGACGACAACCGGCGAGACCCACCCGACTGGCCCCGGCCGGTGCCCTGCGCACCGGCCGGGGTTTTTTGTCGCAGGGCTCAACACATCGCGCTGCACGTGACGCATCCCTCGCATCCGTCTGCAGGACAACAAGCCCCTTATCTGACGTCGGGCCACGCGCGGCGAGGCACGCTGGGGGTCCGGCGGGTTGCCGGCACTCGCCGGGGCGCGGTATCATGCGGCGGTTAAGCGCTTTCATCCCACCCAGCCTCTCCTGATGAGCACGTACGCTTCCGCCGCCCCGCCTGTCCTCCGAACGTTCGCGACGCTCCCCGACGATGGGTTTACGCTGCTCGGAGACGTGAACGGCGTTGAGGTCCGCGGCCACACGCTCGTGCTCGACTGCGGCGGACCGCGCCTCGCCGTCTCCTTTCTCGCCCCCGACGTTGCCCGCGTCCGCCTCGCCCCGACGGGAGACTTCCGGGTCGCCGGACATGGTGCCGATGCCCACGAGACGCCGTTTTCGTACGCGCTCGACCCGACTGCAGCGTGGAGCCCGGAGGACATCACGGCGACCCACGCCGAGGACACCGTGACCGTCGAGACACCCGCGATGCGGCTCGTCGTGACCCGCGCGCCCTGCCGGCTTCGCTTCGAAACACCCGACGGGCGGCCGTTCCTCACCGACTCCGCGGGCGCCGGCTGGTCTACGGTGACCGACGAGAGCGGCAGCACGCGGACCGAGGTCCGCTGCTGGAAGGCCCTCCACTCCGAGGGGCGCTTTTTCGGTCTCGGCGACAAGACCTTCGGCCTCGACCGCCGCGGGCGCGCACTCACCTTCTGGAACGCGGACACCTACGCGTACGCCCCCGAGCAGGACCCGATCTACAAGTCGATCCCGTTCGCGCTCATGCTCGCTCCCGCCTCCCCTGCCGAAGCGGACAGCGACGAGCGCTGGACCGGCGGCGGCCTCTTCGTCGACAACACGCACCGCGGCGCGATGGACCTCGGCGCCGCCTCGGGCAACGACTGGACGTTCGGCAACACAGACGGCGAACTCCGCTACTACGTCTTCGCCCCCGGGGAAGGCTCGGACGCCCTCAAGGCGCCCCTCCGACGCTACTGCGACCTCACCGGCCACAAGCCGATGCCGGCCAAGTGGAGCCTCGGCTACCACCAGTCCCGCTGGAACTATCACGACGCCGGCTACGCCCGCTGGGTCGCCCACGAGTTCCGCCGGCGCGGCATCCCGCTGGACTGCGTCCACCTCGACATCGGGCACATGGACGGCTACCGCGTCTTCACGTGGAACCCCGAGACGTTCCCGGACCCGGTCGCCCTCACCGACGACCTGAAGGCGCTCGGTGTGCGGACCGTCGTGATCGTGGACCCTGGCGTGAAGGTGGATCCGGACTACTTCGCTTACCAGTCCGGGCTGGAGGCCGATGTCTTCTGCGACAACCCCGACGGCACGCCGTTCACGGACACCGTCTGGCCCGGCGACGTCCACTGGCCCGACTTCTCGAAGCCGCACGCCCGCACGTGGTGGGCCGAGCAGCACCGCCGCTACCTCGACACCGGCGTGACGGGCTTCTGGAACGACATGAACGAGCCCGCCATCCTCGGCGGACGCGACTTCCCCGACGACATCCGCTTCGCCTTCGGCGACCGCGACGCCGCAACCGGCGAGCGCGGCGGGACCGACCACCGCGAGGCGCACAACGTCTACGGACTGCTCATGGCCCGCTCGACGTTCGACGGCCTCCGCACCATCCGGCCCGACGAGCGGCCGTTCCTGCTCACGCGCGCCTGCTTCTCGGGCTCCCAGCGCTACGCCGCCGCGTGGACCGGTGACAACGTCTCGACGTGGGAGCACCTCGTGCTCTCGCTCCAGATCTGCCAGAGCCTCTCCGCGTCCGGACTCGCCTACTGCGGGCCCGACATCGGCGGCTTCGCCGGCCGCGCCACGCCCGAGCTCTACGCCCGGTGGATGCAGGCCGGCGTCCTCTACCCGTTCATGCGCACCCACTACTCGCACGAGGAGGCGAGCGAGCAGGAGCCGTGGAGCTACGGGCCCGAGGTCGAGGAGGTCTGCCGCCGCGCGATCACGCTTCGCTACGAGTTGATGCCGACGCTCTACTCGGCCTTCGCCGCCTGCGCCGAGACCGCCGAGCCGCCCATGAAGGCGCTCTTTCTCGAACACCCCGAGGACGCCAACACGCACCGTGGCTGCGACACGCAAACCTACCTCGGGCCAGCCCTCATGGCCGCGCCGGTCGTCGAGGAGGGCGCGACAGCCCGCGAGGTCTACTTCCCCGACGTCGACGGCGGCTGGACGGGCTTCGAGACGGCCAGGCCGCACGCGGGCGACCAGACGCAGATCGTCGCGGCCCCGCTGAGCACCCTGCCGCTCTTTATCCGCGGCGGACACGTCGTCGCGCTCGACCCGCCGATGATGCACACCGACGAGTTCGTGCCCGAGACGCTACGTCTCCGCACCGCCCCCGGATCGGGATCGACGCAGTTCCTGTTCGACGACGGCATCTCCTACGCGTTCGAGTCCGGCGACCGCCTCGCGCTCCGCATCGACGTCGCCACAGGTGCCGGCGGGCTTACGGCCGCGGTTTCGCGCGAGGGCGCCCGCGCCCTCCCCTACCGCCGCTTCGAGTGGCAGCTTCCCGCCGCCCGCTTCTCGTCCGCGACCACGGACGGCACGCCGCTCGAAACGGCCGACTCGGCCGAGGCGTTCGAGGCGCTCGACGAAGGGGTCTTCCGCGACGGCCCGTGGCTGCGCGTCCGCACTCGCACCGACGTCGCTCTGCTGACGGTCCGCTAACCACTCGGGACCGGACCGACGCTCTCCTCATCCGTCCCCTCTCCCGACCGGCGAGGGGGCGGATGATATTTTTCTGACGCGAACCGCCGCGCCCCCTGTCCGAATGGCCCTCCCCGCCGTCGACCGCCGCCGCGCGGCCCTCCCCGACCCCGCCGGCTTCACGGCCCTCGGCGCCGTCGTCCGCATCGAACGGCCGCAGGACGGCTCCGCCGTGCTCGTCTGCGACGGCGGCGCCCGCCTGCGCCTCGACGCCCTCGCCGACGACACGCTCCGCATCCGCCTCGCCCCGCCCGGGCCTGGCGGCAAGCCGGGCGCCTTCGCCGGGGACGACTCTTACGCGCGCGACCCGGCCGCCGAGTGGGCCGGGCCGCAGCAGTGGACCGTCCGCGTCGGCGCCGACGGGATCCGGTTCGAGACGGCCGCGCTCGCCGTCGAGGTCACGCGCGACGCGTGCCGCGTGCGCGTCCTCGACCGTGCCGGCCGCGTGGTCTTCGACGAAGCCGGGGGCAGCGCGTGGCATCCGGACGGCCGCCGAGCCCACACCGTTCGCCTCGGCGAGGCCGACCGGTTGCTCGGCCTCGGCGACAAGCCGCTCCCCGTCGACCGCCGCGGGCATTCCGTCGACATGTGGAACACGGACGCCTTCCGGTTCGGGCCGGGCACGGACCCGCTCTACAAGTCTGTCCCGTTCGTGCTCCGCCTCGGCGAGCGCTCCGCTGTCGGCCTCTTCTACGACTCGCCCCGGCGGACGACGCTCGATCTCGGCGCGACCGACGCGGGCACGCTGCGCTTCGAGCAGCCGGCGGGCGAGTTGGACCTGTACGTCCTGACGGCCGCGACGCCCGTCGGCGTCGTCCAGGCGTACGCGCGCCTGACGGGCTGCACGCCGATGCTGCCCCGGTGGGCCCTCGGCTACCACCAGTGCCGCTACTCGTACATGGACGCGGCCGAGGTCCGTGACGTCGCCCGCGAGTTCCGTGCGCGCCGCATCCCGTGCGACACGCTCTATTTCGACATCCACTACATGGACGGCTTCCGCGTGTTCACGTGGGACCCGGCGGCGTTCCAGGATCCGACGGGCCTCGTCGGCGACCTAGCGCGGGACGGCTTTCGGTCGGTCGTCATCGTCGACCCCGGCGTGAAGGCGGACGACCCGGCCTACGGCGTCTTCCATGAGGGCGAGGCGATCGACGCCTACGTCCGCTACCCCGACCGCGACGGGCAGCCCGGGCCGGTCGCCCTCGGCGAGGTCTGGCCCGGCACGTGCGCCTTCCCGGATTTCACGCGGCCTGACGTGCGCGCGTGGTGGGGCGGCCTCCACGACGGCCTCGTCCGCACGGGCGTCGCGGGCATCTGGAACGACATGAACGAGCCCGCGCTGTTCTCGGTCGCCCACGTCGAGGGCACGATGGACGCCGAGCACGCCGTCGGGACGTTGCCGGACGACGTACGCCACGCCTTCGAAGCGCCGCGGGGCACGCCTACGGGCGGGACGCACGCCGAGGCGCACAACGTCTACGGCATGCAGATGCAGCGCGCGACCTACGACGGCCTCCGCACGCTCCAGCCCGACACGCGGCCGTTCACGATCACTCGTGCCGCCTACGCGGGCGCGCAGCGCTATGGGACCGGCTGGACAGGCGACAACACGGCCTCGTGGGGGCACCTCGTCCTCGCGGTCCAGCAGACGCTCTCACTCGGCGCCTCGGGCATGCCCTTCGTCGGCGCCGACGTCGGCGGCTTTATCGACGCGCCCTCGGGCGAGCTGCTCGCGCGGTGGACACAGGTCGGCGCGCTCACGCCGCTTTTCCGCAACCATTCGGCCGTGGATACGCCGCGGCAGGAGCCGTGGCTCTTCGGGCCCGAGGTCGAGCGCGTCTGCCGCGAGGCCATCGAGCTGCGCTACCGCCTGCTGCCCATCCTCTACACGGCCCTCTGGCAGGCCGCGACTGAGGGCACGCCCATGCTCCGCGCGCTCGCCCTCGTCTGGCCCGACGACGAGACGATCGCGCGGACGAGCCCGCTCGGCTTTACCGTCGGCGATGCCATCCTCGCACAGCCGGTCGTCGTCGAAGGCCAGACCGAGCGCGAGGTCTACCTGCCCGCCTCTGGGGGCGGCTGGTACGACCTCCAGACCGGCGAGCACCTCGACGGCCGTCAGACGGTGTGGACGCAGACGCCGCTCGACCGGATTCCGCTCTACGCCCGCGGCGGCTCCGTCGTCGCCCTCGGGCCGGTCCGGCAGCACACCGGTGAGCCCGCGCGCACGCTCGACGTCCACGCCTACGTCGCCGCCGGTCGCCACGAGTCCGTCCTCTACGACGACGCCGGCGACGGCTGGGCCTTCCGGGATGGCGCGTTCTGGCTCGGCCGCTTCACCCTCGACGCCACGCCGGAGCGCGTCACCCTGACGTGCGCCGTCGACGGACACTACGTCCCCGAGTGGGAGCACTGGACGGTGGCAGTGCATGGGCTCGGCCGCGCACCGGCTGCGGTGACGGTCGACGGCGCGCTCACCGACACTGTGTGGGACGGGCGCGTGCTCCGCGTCCAGACGCCCGTCGGGGCGAGTGTCCACGTCGAGCGCTAAGGGCGTGCCCGCCGTGGATCACAGGCGAACCGCACGGCGTGTGTAGCCTGCACCGGCGCGCTCGCGTTCGCCTCGTCCCCCTGCCCCACTGTCGATGCTCGTCCGTGTGTTCCTGATCGCCTTCGCCGCTCTCGCCCCCGTCCTGGCGGGGTGCGGCCCGGCGCCTGTCCCGGTCGGTAGCCGCCTTCCGTCGTACGAGACCGACGCGGACCAGCCGGCCCCGTTCGACACACTGGCGTTCAACTTTCTCGTCGTCGGCGACTGGGGCCGCAACGGCTACTTCAACCAGGCCGACGTCGCGCGCGGGATGGGCCGCTTCGGCGCATCTGTAGACAGCCGGTTCACGATCTCGACCGGCGACAATTTCTACACGTCCGGCGTGACGGGACTCGACGACCCCAAGTGGGACCGCTCGTTCGAAAACATCTACTCCGCGCCCTCGCTCCAGAGCCGGTGGTACGTCGTGCTCGGCAACCACGACTGGTATGGCAACGTGCCCGCCCAGATCCAGTACACCCGCCAGAGCGACCGGTGGTACCTGCCGGGCCAGTACTACGCGACCGAGATGAGCTTCGGCGACCCGACGCAGCCGGAGGGCGCCACGCGCGTCTTGTTCGTCTTTCTGGACACGACGCCCCTCGTGACGGCACCCGAGGCCCGCGGCCGCTTCTCTCGGACTGGCGTCTGGAACGACGACAGCCAGATCGCATGGCTGGACCAGACGCTCACCCGGTCGACGGCGCCGTGGAAGATTGTCATCGGGCACCACCCGATCTACGTCGGCTCGAACCGCTACTCGGACAACCCCCAACTGGTGGCGAACCTCGTGCCCATCCTCGAGCGAACGGGCGTTCAGGCGTACATCGCCGGTCACGACCACAACCTCCAGCACCACCGCCCCGCCGGCTCGCCCGTCGACTACCTCGTTTCCGGCGCGGGCTCGCTCACCCGCGAGGTCCGCCTCACCGACAACACGCTGTTCTCGTTTCGCACGCCGGGCTTCATGGCCGTCTCGATGACCCGCAACCAGATGACCGCGCGGATGCTGGACCAAGACGCGAACCTCGTGTACGAGGCCAACATTCCGCGGACACGCGGGCGGCGGCTTCCGCTCCCGTTCGGCCTAGGCGAAGGGAGTTAGCCAGGCCGAGTGCGGCGCGTGAGCGGGCGGCCGGCGCGGCGCTGCATCTCGTCGAAGGCCGGCTGGCTGAGCCAGACCGTGCCGTCGGTGTAGACCGGCCGGCGGTAGTACGTCCCGGCGCGGTGGAGTGGCGTCCCGAAGGCAGCGCACCGTGCGTCGTCGGGCAGGCCTGGGAGGCTGGCCCGCCACCGGACGCGGTGCCACGCGCGCGCGGCGAGGTCGGCCCAGACGGCGTCCCCGGGGTCGGGTCTGGCGTCGGGCACGCTAGGCGCGCGCGCGGCGCCGGGCAGGCAGGCCGTCGGCATCGTCGATGTCCGCCTCGGGGTCGAACGCGGCCGAGAGGTGCGTGGCGCCGAGGCTGCCGACGCGCTCGCGGATGGCATGGACCGGCTCGTCACCGAGACGCTCCTCGAGGTCGGTGATACGAGCTGCAAGCGGAGCCGTCGCCGTCTCGACCGCGTCATGGATCATGGTCCGCAACTCGCTCGCTCGGAGTTCGCCGCCACCGGCCGTCGCCCGGCGGTCGGCGCGTCGCGCGCGGAACCCGCGCGC
>DASWMO010000094.1:0-10285 GCA_036399715.1 Rubricoccaceae bacterium | reverse complement strand
GCCCGAGGCGCAGCGCTCATTTGCGGTTCGCCACTTAAGCCGCCTGCCCGGTCGCCGATAACCCGACCACCACCTCTTCCGCTGCCGTGTCTGACCCGCTCTCGTCCGGCAGTGTTGTCCCAGGGGAAGACGGCCCGGCAGCGATGCGCTGGGTGCGGCGCGCGCTCGGTCGCTTCCGCGACGACGCCGGCCTGTCCCACAGCGTCCTCGACGCCGTCCCGGACGCCGTCGTCGTCGTCGATGCGGAGGGTCTGATTCTGACGGCGAACCGGGCGGCCCGCGAAACGCTGGGGCACGCGACCGGGGCGCTTGCCGGGGCAGGCTTCGCCGAGACCGTTCTCGCGCGGAGCTCCCGCGCCGCCTTCGGAGCACGCCTTCGGAGCACGACCGAGACCGCGGTCGCCGTGGGAGCGCCCGAGCGCGTGGTCGTCCTCCGCGCCGACGGAAGCGAGTTTGCGGCAGACCTCTCCCTCCATCCGGCGACGGCCGGCGGCCGCCCCGTCACCGGCGTCTCCTTCCGCGTGGCCGAGGCCGACACGGCCGCGCCGGGCGCGGCCGAGACCCGCCGACGCACGCTCCAGACCATCGTCGACGCGATCCCGGATCCGATCGTGGCCGTCGACCGTGCCGGGCACGTCGTGCTGCGGAACCCGGCGAGCGCCCGTCTCCGCGACAGCAGCGGCGCCCCCGGCGGGGACGGCAGTGCCGATGCCCTCTCGCCCGACGAGTGGCGCGACGCCGAGGCCGTGATGGCGTCCGGCATCGCGGTCCTTCGGACGGAGGAGACCCGGTATTCCGGACGCACGCACCTCGCCACGCGCGTCCCCGTGTGCGCCCCGAGCGGCGCCGTCGTCGGGCTCGTCACCATCGCGCACGACGTGACGGCCCTCAAAGCTGCCGAGGCGCAGCTTCTCGCGGACAAGAACGCCGCTGAGGCCGCGGCGCAGGCGAACCGCGAGTTTCTCGCGACGACCAGCCACGAGGTCCGGACGCTGATGAGCGGCGTCACCGGCATGACCTCGCTCCTGCTCGAGACGAGCCTCACCGACGAACAGCACGAGTTCGTCGACACCGTCCGGACGTCCGGCGACGCGCTGCTCGCGGTGATCAACGACATTCTGGATTTCTCCAAGATCGAGGCCGGGATGCTCCAGATCGAGACCGCGCCGTACTCCGTCCGCCAAGCCGTCGCCGGGGCGCTGAGCATGGTCTCGCAGCAGGCGGCCGCGAAGGGCCTCGACCTCAGTGCCGACGTCGACGCCGCCGTCGCCGAGACGATCTACGGCGACGTGGCGCGCGTGCGGCAGGTGCTCATCAACCTGCTCGCGAACGCGATCAAGTTCACGGAGACCGGCGGCGTCCGCGTCCGCGTCCGTCTGGACGCCGACGCCCCGCGGACGCTCGTGTTCTCGGTCGAAGACACCGGCGAAGGCATCGCCGCAGACCGCCTCGACGCCGTCTTCGAGCCCTTCGAGCAGGCGACCTCCTCGACGGCCAGCACGCATGGCGGGACGGGCCTCGGGCTCTCGATCTGCCGCCGGCTCGTCGGGATGATGGGCGGAGAGTTGACGGCTGACTCGGCTCCGGGCCAGGGCTCGGTCTTCCGGTTCACACTCCCCACTGCCCTGCCGCCCGGCGCCGAGATCCCGTTCGAGGAGTTCGGGGCCGCGGAGCTGTTCGGGGACGGCGAGGCGTCCGGAGACGGCGAGATGCTCGGCGCGCCCGAGCCGCCGGCCGAGCTCGAGGTGATGACCCTGGCCGAGGTCGTCGCGCCCCCCGACGCCCCGCGCCCCGCGGGTGCTCCGGGCACCGTCGTGATGCCCATGGACGCGATCCTGCCCGCGGCGCGCGTCCTGGTCGTCGAGGACGACGCGGTCCTCCAGCGGGTCACCTCGCTGACGCTCCGGCGCCTCGGCTACACGCCCGACCTCGCTGGGAACGGCCTCGAGGCGGTCGAGGCCGTCCGCACCCGCGCCTACGACGTCGTGCTGATGGACATGATGATGCCGGTCATGGACGGCTACACGGCGACGCGCCACATCCGGGCGGACGTCACCCTCCCCCGGATGCCGGCCATCGTCGCGCTGACGGCCAACGCGATGCCGGAGGACCGCGTGCGGTGCCTCGCGGCCGGCTGCGACGAGTACCTCTCGAAGCCGGTCGACCCGCGGAAGCTTGCCACGACGATCGAGCGGGCGATCCGGGAGCGAGCGGCGCCTCTCTGAGGGTGCGGCGCGGGAAAAGCGGAGGGCGGTCGCGTGGAGGCGATTTCCGCCTGCCGTCAGTCGAAGCGGACAACCGTCACGCCGTCGCCGCCCTGGTCCATCGGCGCGACGGCGAAGCCCGACACGTCACGGCGGCGCGCGAGCGCCTCGTGGATCGCCTGGCGCAGCGCGCCGGTGCCCTTGCCGTGGACGATCTCCAGGCTCGGCACGCCCGCAACGAGGCCGGCGTCGACAAACTGCTCGACGTCCGCGAGGGCCTCGTCGACGCGCGCGCCGCGCAGGTCGAGGCGCGTCCGGGCGGTCAGCGCGCCCATCCCCGCGCGGCTCGGCGGCGTGTCGCGGCGCTCGGTCCGCCGGGCGGCCCGGCCCGCGGCGACGGACGCTGCGGGCCCACCGCGGCCCGACGGTCCGCCGACCTTGACGAGGCGGCCGAGCTTGACGCGGCTCACGAGGTGCCCGAATGCCACGACGGCTTCCCTCGCGGTCACCTCCATCACCTCCCCAACCGGCCCGCTCTCGTCCACGCGGACATGGTCGCCGGGCTCGACCGGGCCGACCACGGCGGGTGCGGCCGGCGCCGTCGCGCGGCGCTGCACCTGGCGCTTGCGAACCGCCCCGGTCCGCTTCGCGACGACGGCGCGGGCCTCGTCGAGCGCCTCGCGGGCGACGCGCGTCGCCTCGGGGTCGGCCTGAGCCTCGCGGATCTCGCGGACGGCCCGCTCGACGGCGGCGTTCGCGCCGGCGAGGATCTCGTCGGCCTCGGCGAGGGCCGCCGCGCGGCGCATGTCCGTGTCGGCGCGGAGGCGGTCGAGGCGCGCGTCGTAGTCTTTTCGGACGCGCTCGGCGTCGGCGAGCTGCCGCTCGGCCTCGGCGAGGCGCGCGTCGGCCTGCGCGAGCTGTGCTTCGGCGTCCTCGGCCCGCTTCTCGACGTCGGCCACGAGCGCGTCGAGGCGGACCGTCCCTTCGCCGACGCGCGCGCGGGCATCGGCAACGACCGGGCCCGGTAGGCCAACACGGTCGGCGATCTCGAAGGCGTACGACGAGCCCGGGACGCCGGCGCGGAAGCGGTACGTCGGCGAGATCGTCTCGCGGTCGAAGGCCATCGAGCCGTTGGCGACGCCCGGCGTATCGTGCGCGAACGCCTTGAGCGCGCCGACGTGCGTCGTCGCGACCGTGTGCGCGCCGCGCGACGTCAGCCGTCGCAGAACGGCCTCGGCGAGCGCGCCGCCCTCGGCTGGGTCCGTCCCCGTTCCGGCCTCGTCGAGCAGGCACAGCGACCGCGCGTCGGCACGCTCCAGCATCGCCGCGACGTGCGTGAGGTGGCTCGTGAACGTCGAGAGGTCGTCGGCGATGGACTGCTGGTCGCCGACGTCGACGAAGATCTGCGTCGGGAGCGCGATGCGCGTGCCGGGCGCCGACGGCACCGGCAGGCCGCAGGCGGCCATGAGCGTCGTCAGGCCGACGGTCTTCATCACGACCGACTTGCCGCCCGCATTAGGACCGGTCACGACGAGGCACGTCGCCGCCTCGGGCCGCCGGTCCAGTTCGGGATCGCCCGAGACGTCGCCGAGCGACAGCGTCAGCGGGACGACGGCGCGGCGCTCGTCGAGGGGCCGCTTCGCCTCGCGCAGCACGAGCCCGACGTGTCGCGCGCCGACGAGCCGCAGCGGCCCGCCCTCGCCGACGTCGGGCACGAGCGCGCCCGTTTCGAGCGCGAGCCGCGCGGCGGCCGCCGTCGCGTCGAGCCGGCCGAGCGCGTCGAGGCCGTCCGCGACGTCGGCTGTGTGGTGGCGGGCGTGTCCCGAGAGCTCGCGCAGGATGCGCTCGATCTCGCGGGCGCGCTCGATCTCGAGTTCGCGAATCTCGTTGTTGAGGTCGAGCACGGACGCGGGCTCGATAAAGACCGTCTGCCCCGAGGCCGAGACGTCGTGGACGAAGCCCTGGACCTTGCGCTTGGCCTCGGCGCGGACCGGGATCACGGCGCGGCCGCCGCGGATCGTGGGCTGGCTCTCCGTCGCCCAGCCCTGCGCGATGGCGGCGCGGAGGGCCGAGTTAAGCGTTTCGCGGAGGCGACCGCCGAGGCCCGCGAGACGCCGCGTGAGGTCCGAGAGCAGCGGGCTCGCGTCGTCGCGGACGTTGCCGGCCTCGTCGAGCGTCCGCGCGATCCGGTCTTCGAGCGCCTTCAGCACGACGATGCGCTCGGCGACGCGCCACAGCCCGGGCGCCTTCGCTTTCCGGGCGTGCAGGTAGTCGTGGACGAGGCGGAGCACGGCAAGCACGCGCCCTAATGCCGCGAGGTCCGCGCCGTCGACGAGCGCGTCCTTGGGCCGCAGCCGCGCCAGCGTCGGGCGGACGTCGTCGGACGACGCGAGCGGGAACGGGTCGTCGAAGCCGATCAGGTCCGTCATCTCGCCCGCGCGGCCGAGGCGTGCGCGGACCGTCGCCGCGTCGGACGACGGGCGGAGCACCGTAAGCGCCTCGGCGCCGTAGGGCGTCCGGGCGTGGAACGCGAGGCGCTCGCGGACGGTGTCGAAGCCGAGGCGCGCCTCGGCGTCGGGCGGGTACAGGAGAACGTCGGTCATGCGGGGAGAACGCCTGGCGTGGCGGTTTGGCGCCGCCCCGAATGATGCGCAGGACCATCGAACACCGAATCCATACGGAGGATGCGGCCCTCGACGGGCACACTCGCCGAGCGGACGGCGTGGCCTGATGTCATGACCCGGAGATCTAGTCCCCGACCGTGGCGTGGTCGCCGATGTTGAGCGTGCCCGAGAAGCCCGAGACGGCCGCGTGGTGCCCGACGAGCGAGCCCTCAAGCGTCGAGCCTGTGACGGTGCCATCGGCGAAGACGATGGAATCGCGGACGGTCGACCCATCCACGACGGCACCGGCTTCGAGCGACACGTTCGGCCCGACCGTCGAGTTGCCGCGGACGACGGCACCGGGGCCCATAAAGACGGGCTCCACGAGGGTCGAGCCCGCCTCGACCGTCCCGTGCTTGGCGTTCTGCCCGGGCTGGCCGAGCACGACCGCGCTCGTTTCCATCAGCGCCGGGATGGTGCCGCAGTCCAGCCACTCCGAAACCGCGGCCGTCGTGAACGTCTGGCCGGCCTTGAGCATCCGGTCGAAGGCGTCGGTGATCTGGTACTCGCCGCCCTTGCCGGTCACGTTGTGGTCGAGGAGGTACTGGACCTCGCGGCGCAGCGTGTCCCCGTCGCGGATGTAGTAGATGCCGACGATGGCCTCGTTCGAAATCGGCGTGTCTGGCTTCTCGACAAAGTCCGTGATCCGCTCGCCGTCCTTGACGACGACGCCGAAGCGGCTGGGGTCCTCGACGGTCTGGACCCAGATCACGGCGTCCGAGGTGAACGCCGCGACGCTGTCCATGGTGAACAGCGTGTCCGCGAACACCACGACGACCTCGCCGGCGAGGTGCTCGCCGGCCGAGGCGACGGCGTGGGCCGTACCGAGGGCGGTCTCCTGGACGGCGAAGTGGGCGGCGATGCCGTGGCGCGCGCAGATCGCGGTGAGGCTGTCGCGGACCTCCTGCCCGAAGTCCGGCCCGAGGATGAAGACGGCCTCGCTGAACGGCGCCTCGAAGGCGCCGACGAACGTCTCGATGATGCGCTCGACCATCGGCGTCCCGGCGACGGGCAGGAGAGGCTTCGGCGTGACGTGCGTGTGCGGGCGCAGGCGCGTGCCACGGCCGGCCATCGGGACGATCAGTTTCATGGGAGCGGGCTGGGTGAGGGCCGGCGAAGATACCGGGACCGACACGGGGCGCGGGTAGAAGACGGGTGAAGGCTCCCCGCTCGGGCATCACCCGCCCACGCCACGGACAACCATCTCGACGGCGAGGGCGGTCAGGATCATGCCCATCAGGCGCTCGATGGCGACGAGGCCGCGGCGGCCGAGCATCCGCGCGAGGCGCGGCGCGAGGAGCAGGATCGCGGCCGTCGCGGCCCACGCCATCACGAGCGCGGCGAGCCACTCGGGCCACCGGTCGGGCTCGCGGCTGACGAACAGCATCACGGATGCCATCGCGCTCGGGCCGGCCACGAACGGGATCGCGAGCGGGACGACGAACGGCTCGGCGTCGACCGCCTCCTCGGCCATCGTGCCGTGGTGCTGCGGGAAGATCATCCGGAGTGCGATCAGGAACAGGACGATGCCCCCGGCGATGGAGAGCGAGCCCTGGGAGACACCGAGCGCACGCAGGATCCCCGGCCCGGCAAAGAGGAACAGCACGAGCACGCCGAGCGCGATGAACAACTCGCGCGCGACGACGACGCGGCGCCGCTCCGGCGCGACGGGCGCGAGCGCGGCGAGGAACAGCGGGATGTTGCCGAAGGCGTCCATCACGAAGAACAGCAGGACGAACGCAGAGAGGAGCGACATGCGGGACCCGTCGGGGCGGCGGCAAGCCGCAAGCTCGGCTCAGCCGGGGCCGGGCACCGCAGAAAAGCCGTCGGTCCGGCGCTACTCTGCCGGCCCGCCCTCCACTGCCATGCTCCACGTCACTACCCCCTTCTCGATCACAGCATGGGAACCGGCCGATGAGGCCAGCTCGTGGCCTGCATCGACCGGATCCACCTCAACTGGCCCGGCCTTCGGCCGCGTCACGATCCGGAAGACGTACTCGGGTCGCCTCGACGGCGAAGGCGTCGTCGTGATGCTGACCTGCCTCGCAGACCCGGCGGACCCGGCGCGCGGGGCGGTTTACACCGCGCTGGAGCAGTTTACCGGCCGCCTCGACGGCCGCGAGGGGACGTTCGCGTTCCAGCACGGCGCGGTCTCGGGCGGAGCGCAGGACGCGGACCCGACCGGCGTCGTCGTCCCGAACTCGGGCACGGGGGCGCTCGCGGGCATCGCCGGGACGGTCGGGATCGCGCAGGGACCAGACGGCCATACGCTGACGCTGAACGTCGAGCTTCCGTGACGCGGCGACTCGCGCTGATGCTGCTCGTCGGCGGGTGCGCCGCGGCGCGGCCCGCACCGGCCACCGCTCTGTCGTTTCCGAGCGAGTTGCCACCCGACGCGGCGCTGAGCCTGGCGCGGAACGTGCTCCGCCGGTCGGGCTGGCCCTCGGCAGGAAAAACAGAGGTGCCCGCCCGACGCGCGTTCGCGACTGGGTGGCGCGAGACTGTCGGCGGTCCGGTCCGCCTGCTCGTCGACGCCACCGAAGCCGACGGTGGCGCGTCGACGACCGTGACGGTGCGCGGCGAGGTACGCGTCGGGCGCGAGGTCATGCCTCTCGCACGGCCCGGCCCGCGCGGACCTGCGTCGCCGGCGTGGGCGGCCGTCGAGGCGGCAGCGCGGCAGGTTGGCGTGGAGGTGCGATACGCGCGTCCATGAGCCGTCGGCCGTGAACGAGCGACGCCCCGCACTGACGGGCACCGGGTCGCCGACATCCACTGGCGGCGGGCTGTCGGGCGAGACGAGCTGCCGTGCACGAAGGTCCACCGGTTCACGGCCAAGCTGGAGCGGTAGGCGTCCGGTATATGACAATGGCCGCCAGTCGGCGAGGTCGGGCGGGACGGGGCGGCGGGCCATTACGGGCGGCTGCGAGCGGTCAGGGTAACAACGCTACCCTGACGTCCCCTCTGGCGAGGGGTAGGTTCTCGTACCCACGAGCCCCACCCCGACACCGATGCGCATCACAATCGCACCGCTCCAGCGCGTCTACACCGCCAGCGACAACCCCCACTTCGACGGAGACCTGTATCAATCCGACCTCCTGTATCAGCCTGACGTAGAGCTAGCCGGGCAGAGCACCCCGCTCAGCGTCACCGTGTCGAACCACTCCAACGCATGGTCAGGGCAGCAAGCGACCGCGCGGAGGAACGAGTGACGTACATCACGACCGCCCTGCTCTCTATGAAGCTGCCCGAGCTTCCATCTGAGATCAGCATCACCGCCGGCGAAGACTGGATGGTCGGTGAGGCGACGAGAACGGATGACGGCCGCTGCCTTGTCATTGGCTGATCCGTTGACGTCTGGTACCACCGGGACGGCGACAGATACGCGGCGGAGAACAGATCCGGCGGCCGCTTCGGCGCGAGGCGCTCGAACGCGCTCTTGTCCGGCTCTCGCTCCACCACCGTCGGTGGTGAACTCGACGGCGACGGGCCTGCCCCGCGGGGCTTTGACGCGGAGATCGAGGACGGGGCCCCGTCCTCGATCTCGCTCGTGTGCGTGTACGCCTCGACGCCGGGCCTCCCTCGCACCGCGCCCTGCTCAGCGGGCGAGCGTGATGGTCCGGGAGACCGAGGCGTCGCCCGCCGTGAGGCGGACGATGTACACGCCGGCGGCGAACTCCGAGGGGTCGATCACCGCCGACCCCTCCCCGACCGGCCACGACCCGTCGGCCAGCACGGCGACCTCGCGGCCCGCCACGTCGTAGATCGCGAGCCGGACGGTGGCCGCCTCCGGGAGCGTGAACCGGACGCCGACGTGGTGGTGCGCGGGGTTCGCGTCGACCATGAGCCCCAGCTCGGTGATGCCCGCGGCCGGCTCGTTCGCCACGGGGAGGGCGTTCGCCGTGCCCGGTGTGTCCTGCCCGCCCACGGGCTCGAACTGCCCGCCGCGCCACACCCCTTTCGCGCGGTCGCGGAAGGCGTACCCGAAGGGGACCGTCCCGTCGGCCGGGAGGTCGACGAACCCGAGGGCCGTCGCATGGACGAAGTCCGCCGTCGTGTCGTCGGAGAGCCCAACGGCGTCGAAGGTGGTCGCCCATGGCCGCGCGTCGAGCGCCCCGTCGTCGTTCGTGTCGAGGTCGTCTCCGACCGAGCCCATGAACCCGGCAACGAGGAGGTGCGTCACGCCGACGCCGTTCGCGAAGGCGGGGTCGAGCTGGAGGTCCACCGCCACGCCGAGCACCGTGTTGTCGAGGTCGTCGCCCCCGCCGGCCAGGAAGTACCCGTCGGCCGGGATGCTCTGCCCGTTGAGGGACTGCGCGTACTCGACGGTGCCGGAGCCCGTGATGACGACGTACGTGAGCCCGTCGAGGCTCGTGCCCGCCGGGCCAGCCAGCTCGAAGTACTCGTCGTTGTCGTCGCCCGTCTGGTCCACGCGGAGCTCGTGGATCACGACGGCGGGGACGACCGTCCCGCGGGTGCCGAGGATGGCCTCGTTCCAGTGGACGTTGGTGTACAGGAGGCCCGTCTGGAGCGCCGTCACGAGGGCGTTCGAGAACGTCGTCGTGTTCGACTCGGTCCACCGCCCGCCGCGCCCGTCGGCGTCGAGGACGGGGGCGAGGTCGAACCGGATCGGCCCGTTTGTGGTGGGCGATGCGCACTCGTGGATGTGCGAGAGGAAGTACGGCCCGGTGAGCCCGTGGAAGGCGCCGGTGACCGTGACCCGGGTCCCGTTGAGGTGGACGATGGCGGCGCCGAAGGCCGCCGTGTTGTTGGACGGGACCTCACTGAGGCCGGTGAGGTTGGCGCGGTAGAACTGCGCGCGGGCAGGCCCGCCGACGAGGAGGGCCGCGAGGAGGAGCACGGCTGTGAGGGCCGCCTGGGGAGTGACGATGCGCATGCGGGAAGGGGTCGGAGGGTGGCGGCTCTAGGGTAAGGTGCTGCTTTCTTACCACCGACAGGGGCACGCGCAATCGCCCCTCCCTCGTGGCCGCACAATCTCACCAGGGCGCTCCCCCTGAGCGAGACGCGACCCCTCGTCTTCTGGCGGCGTGATCGTCACCCCGTACGGAAAGCCGTCCTTGTCGACGTCGTCGAGGGTCCGCTCGGGGAGGTCGACGATCGCAGCGAGGTCCTCGGCCGCGCGACGGGCGACGTCGCCAATCTCGTCCGGGGCGCACCCGCCGAGGCGGGGATCGAGAACGGGGCCGGCGACGATGAGGCGCATGGACTGCCACTCGGCGAGGTCAGGCGGGACGGGCCGCGGGGATGGACCTGAGTTTGGTCCCCTTGTAGATTTCCGGGCGCCTCCGAGACACGTCCTATGAACGTCCGCCTCGCCCTCGCCCTCGCTACCCTCCTGGGTACGGCTGGCTTCGCGCGGGCCCAGAGCTGCTGGCCGGTCGAGGTGCGCCTCGAGGTCCG
>DASWMO010000093.1:0-11270 GCA_036399715.1 Rubricoccaceae bacterium | reverse complement strand
AGACACGGACGTAATCACCCACATCGGATCCGTTGGTAGTATTCGCAGCCGGGCTGGAAATGCGGACAACGGCCTGGATACCCGTGTAACCAATCGTCGGCTGTGGGGCGAGAGTTAGAGTAGCGGTAGCGTTATTGACTTGCCATGAGCGGACACCTGAACGTATGCGACCGTTGGCTGGCGTATCGCCCGAACCTGCCGTCGTCGATATGTTCGTTGCACCGGCTGTAATACCCCATGTTTCGCCCGCTGTCTCAAACCCCTGAGACGCGATTACAGTTTGTGCTGTGGCATAAGTTGAAAAGGCGAACGCAGCCAGTGCGAGCAGAAGCCCGCGGGAGAAGCGAGGGGACATCGGGAGACAGGGTCGAGGTGAAGGCGGAAGGATACACGGCCCGGGCAGGGCCCGTGGCACGCGACCGCCGAGGTAACGCATTCTTGTTCATCAACGTGGCACGGGCCCCCGGGGTCCGCGCCGGTCCGCCGGCCGCCCCGAACCGCGCGGCGGGCGCGGAGCCGAAACCCCGCGCCCGCCGCGACCCGTCAGAACCGAGCGATCAGCGCGCGACCACGAGCCGGCGCGTCGCCGTGAACGTCTCGCCCGACACCCGGACGACGTACACGCCCGGCGCCAGCGTCGCCGTGTCGACGGCGATCTCCTGCGACTGACCCACCGCGAGCGCGCCCGCGAAGGCCGTCTGCACCGTCCGCCCGAGCGCGTCCACGACCGTCGCCGTGACCGTCTGAGCGGCGTCGACGCGCAGCGACACGCGCGACGCGGACGTCGCGGGGTTCGGGACGGCGGCCGAGAGCGCGAACGTCGCCGCGCCCGTCTCGCCGGCCGTCGAGCGGCCGAACGAGACCACGAAGCGCTCCGCCCAGTCCGTCGCCTCGGACGTGAACGTGTAGCCGTCGGCGAGGCGCGCCGTCTGCCCCGTCACGAGGTCGCGCATCGTCGCCTCGGCCGGCAGGCCCGTTGCCTCGGCGGTGAGCGTGAACGTGCCCGCCGTCGTCGCCGTGAACGCGAGCGTCACGTCGGCCGTCGACCCCGTCGGGAGCGAGAGGACCGCCTGGCGCCATGCCGCCCCGTCACGGGTGCCGACGGGCGCGATGAGTGCGTACGGGCCAGCCGGCGGCGTGAGCTTGGAGGCGTCGTCTGCGTCGGCGCCGTCGAGCGCGTCCGGGAGATAGCGGAGGTAGGCCGCGATGTCCGCGACGTGCGCGCCCGCGTCCGTCGTCCCGTCGAGGCGGAACCGGACGTACGGCGTCGTGCTGGCCGTCGCAGCCCCACGGCCGTAGAACGGCGGCGTAGCCGTCGCGCTCGTCGAGGCAAACGCGTACGTGAACGTCGGGGCCGTCGTGCCGCCCGTGACCTCGGCGAAGAACCCGTCCCAGACGGCGACGTAGTCCGACGCACCGGCGTTGTCCGGGTTCGACGCAAAGAGAATGCGGTAGTTGGCGATGAGCGGGTCGTAGGCCTGGACGCTCGTCGTGAGCGTCCCGTCGCCGGCCGTCTTGGTAAGCCCGGAGACGGCGAGCGGGAGCGCGAAGGGGTTGCCGAGCATGTAGCTGCCGTCGGCGTTGCGGGTGAACGCCTGGGCCACGTTCGCCGTCGCGGCCGGACCGGCCTGCGAGAGCGTGAAGCCGGTCAGCTCGCGGCTCCGGCTCGTCCCGCCGCCGAAGCCGGTCGGGTTGGGCGTGATGTCCTGGTCGTACCAGTGCCAGAAGAACCCGCGACCCGGCTGGAGCCGGTCGTAGGCGAACGCGGGCGGCGTGAACGCCCCGTTGCCGCTGTAGCCCGTGTACAGGTTGTCCAGCGCCGTCGGGTACTGCGCGGGGTAGTTCGTCGGCGCGTCGACCGTCGTTCCGTCGCCGGGGACGCCCTGGACGAGGTTGAGCGCGGCGAGGTCGCGGATTGAGATGCCGGTAACGGGAGCCGAGAGCAGGCGGTAGCCCGCCCCGTTGAAGACGACCGGCGTCGTGGCGACCGTGGACGGCTGGAAGGTGGCGACGAAGTAGAGGTCGTCGGTGGGCACGGCGGTCGAGCCGCTGTACACCTGGCCACCCAGGTACGGGTTCGCGCCCGACGCGACGGCGCGGAGGGCACCCCCACCGTCATACTCCAGGAAGAACGTGTACACCGCCCCCCCGACGACCGGGACCGGCTCGTAGAGCGGGAGCGTGAACAAGCTCGTCCCGGCCGTCGCGACGTTGTTCAGGCTATAGCTCACCTCGTCGAGTACCGTCCCCGTGGTCCCCGCGCCCTGGATCGTGTACAGGGTCATCAGGGTCGTCGTGCTGACGTTCGAGGCGTTCCTGTTCTGGCCGAACGCGATGGACGTCAGAAAGCCGTCACAGGGAGCCGTGAAGCTCTGCCCGACCCCAAAATCGACCGTCGTCATGGTGTAGGCAATGGTGAACGCTGCCGTCTGTGCGACGGTGGCCCCGGCCGCGCACCCGACCAGCGCCGATGCGCCAGCGGTCTCGCCTGTCGCAGGCGCCGCGGGTTCGAGCGGGGAGGCGGTGATCGTGCCCCCGAACGGAGGACGGCCGTGGGACTGGAGCGAGGAGCGACCGCCGGCCGGCTCTACCGTCTGCGCGAGCGCGCTGGAGGTGAGCAGAACGGCGCCGACGAGGGCGGCAAGGAGAAGTCGGATCATGGAATGGGGTGGGGCTTCGGACTGGGAGACGTGTCGCAACGGAGGCGAACGGCCGACCGTGACAGCAGGCAGCGGATTCAAGCCACTGGTCTGGAACGGTTCGGTTTCGAATGCCCCCGGAATGTCCGAACATTCCAGAGCGGGCGGGCCGCCTGAGACGAGTCCCTCGTCTCGTCCACGGCTGACGTCCCGACCAGCCCGCCGCGACGGCCAGATCCGCGAGGGCATCACAAAAGGAGAGGGCGCGGAGCCGAAGCCCCGCGCCCTCTCCGGACCCGTCCGAGCGGTCTGTCTTAGCGGACGACCGTGAGCCGGCGGCTCTCGGTGAACGTCGCGCCCTGCACGCGCACGACGTACACGCCCGGCGCGAGGCGCGACGCGTCCACGCCGAGGGCGAGGTCCGCACCGGCCGCAGCCTCCGCGTCGTAGAGCGTCGCGACCGTCCGGCCGAGCGCGTCGACGACCGTCGCCGTGACGTGCTCCGGCGCCGCGAGGCGCAGCGTAAGGCGCGCCTGGCCCGTCGCCGGGTTCGGGGCCGGCGCCGAGAGGGTCGTCACCGCCGCCGCGGTCCCCTCGCCGGCCGTGGTGCGGCCGAACGAAACGACGAAGCGCTCCGTCCAGTCCGTCGTGTCGGACGTGAACGTGTACCCGTCGGCGAGGCGCGCCGTCTGCCCCGTCGCGAGGTCGCGCACCGTCGCCTCGGCCGAGAGGCCCGTCGCCTCGGCGGTGAGCGTGAACGTGCCCGCCGTCGTCGCCATGAAGGCGAGCGTCACGTCCGCGAGGTCGCCCGTCGGGCGCGAGAGCACGGCCTGCCGGCGCGCCACGCCGTCGCGCGTGCCGACCGGCGCGATGAGCGCATGGGCCGCCGTCGGGGGCGTGAGCTTCGAGGCGTCGTCCGCATCCCAGCCGGCCGAGGCCGCGTCCGTAAAGCGGACCTGCGCCGCCTCGTCGTGCGTCGCGCCGGCCGCCGTCGCACCGTCGAGTGCGAGCGCGAGGCCCGTCGTGGCCGCGTCACGGCTGACGAGAACGGGCGTCGCGTCGGTCCGGGAAGCGGCGGCGAAGGTGAACGTCGGGGCGGTCGCGCCCTGCACCTCGGCGAAGACGCCCTGCCAGACCGAGAGAGCCGTCGAGGTCGTCCGGTCGATGGTGACGTAGCCCGTCGTCGGGTCGTACGCCTGGAGGATGTTCGAGAACGTCCCGCCGCCGGCCGAGCGCGTGATGCCGGTCGCGGCGAGCGCCTGCGAGAACGGGTTGGCGATGGGGTAGAACCCGTCCGCATTCGTCGCGAAGGGCGCCACGACATCGGCCGTGTTGACGGGGCCGCTCGTCGCGAGCAGGCGCTCGGGGACGGGGTAGCTCACGCTCGTCCCGCCGCCGCCCTCCGTCGGGCCCGGCGTGATGCTCTGGTCGAAGAGGTACCAGAAGAAGCCGTAACCCGGCGTGAGCGCGTCCGCGACGCTGGTCGCGGGGACGTAGCCGTCCTGGGTGCCCGAGCCGGTGTAGCCGGTGAACAGGTTGTCGCCCGCGCTCGGGTACTGGCCCTCCACGCCCTGGACGAGGTTGATCCCCGCGAGCGTCCCCACCGTCACGCCCTGCACGGGCGCGCCGAGGAGCCGGTAGCCGGCCCCGTCCTGCACCCGCTGGGCGGGCTGGACCGCCTCGGCCCACGTCGTGGCGACGCGAAGCCCGTCGAGGGTCAGGGCCGGTGCCTGGCCCGTCGTTCCCTGCCGGAGGGCGACCGTGCCGATCCCCGCCAGGTCGGCCGCGACCGTCGGGTCGGTGACCGTCGGCGTCGCCGGCTCAGCCGAGTAGTCCTCGCCGGCGCTGATCACGTTCAGGCTCACGGTGTCGTTGCTCGCCCCGGCGACGATCTGGTACTCCACGACGAGGAGGTAGGTCGTGTTGAGGGCGTACTCGGTCGTCGTGTAGACCGGCAGCACGGTCGTGTTCGTTGACGACCTGGACAGGCCGAACTGGACGCCGCCCGCGGCAGACCGGGCGTACACACGGCCGACATAGGACGAGCCGCCGAGCAGCCGCTCCAGCCCGAAGAAGTAGTCCCCGGTCTGCGCGGCCGACACGTTGACGAGGAACGCCGCGTAGACGGTCCCTGAGGTCTGGCTCGTAAACGACCGGTTGACGTCCTGCCCGGAGGGGCCGATCCCAGCCGCGTTGCCAGAGACGGAGGGGTAGTTCGGGAACGTCAGGTTGTTCGCGGTGACCGAGAGAACGGGCGTCGCGCCCGTCGCGATCGCGGTCCAGCCGTTGGCCGTCAGCGCGGAGCCGGGGGAGCCTCGGAAGTTGTCCTGCAGGAGCGGCTGCGCCTGGCTAACCGCGGGCAGCAGGAACAGGCTGAGCAGGAGCAGGCGTGAGAGTCGAACAGACATGTGCGTCAGGGGATGGGTTGGCAGGCAGAATAGCCCGTGCGCGCCCCTAGGGCACGACGGCGCGGCCGTGGAGATATGTGAACCTTTTGTGCTCAGCCCACCCGGGACGGGCCACCGGGTCTCCGCGTGAGGGGTTCTAGAGGTCGTGTCGGAAGCGTTCTTGGCCCTAGTCAGGCCGCCGCCAGCTACCTCGCCGCCCGCCACATCTCCGGCGACTGAGCACTACCCGCCTGAAACGCGACCGGCCGGGGCCTCTCGCGAAGCCCCGGCCGGCAGCCAGGCGAAACCGGTCTCGCGTCAGGCGTCGATGACCGCGGCGCCGTTGGAGACGATCTCCGCCTCGGAGAAGAAGTAACGGCCCTCCTTGACGCCGTTCTCCGCCGAGTCCGACCCGTGGACGGCGTTCTCGCCGACCGACGTCGCGAAGAGCTGGCGGATCGTGCCCGCGTCGGCCTGCGCGGGGTTCGTCGCGCCGATGGTCGTCCGCCAGTGTGCGACGGCGTCCTCGCGCTCTAGCACGAGCGGCACGCACGGGCCGGACGCCATGAACTCGGTGAGCTCGCCGAAGAACGGCCGCTCGGCGTGGACGGCGTAGAAGCCCTCGGCCTCCGTCTGCGTGAGCTGGACGAGCTTCATCGCGCGGACGGCGAAGCCCTCAGCGATGATGCGGTCGATGATCTTGCCGGCGTGGCCGGCTGCGACGGCGTCGGGCTTGATGATGGCGAGCGTGCGCTCCATGGGGTCGGGGGTGGGGTGAGGGCGTCAACATCCCCGCCCGCGGCGCGTGAGACCGCGAAGGCGTCGCCAAATCGCGTCCCGGAGGCGCGGCTAGTTTGGAGCCCATGACCCCGACCGCCGTCTCGCCGCCCGCCCCGGCCCCGCCGCTCGCCGCCCGCCTCTGGTTCGCGTGGGTGCTCGTCGCCAACGCGCTCGTGCTGCTCGTGCTCTGGGTCCCGGGGATGCTGGACCTGAAGCTCCACCGGACCGCCCGGACGCTGCAGCGGTGGGCGCGGCCGTGGTCCTGGACGGCGCTCTCGCTCGCCGGCATCCGCGTCGAGACGGTTCTGGAGCCCGGCGCCGAGGCCACCCCCACCGGGCCGGTCGTGTACGTCGCCAACCACCAGGCGATGGCGGACATCCCGGTCCTGGTCCTCGCCATCCGGGAGCCCTTCCTGTTCGTCGCGCGCGTCGCGCTGGCGCGGCTGCCGCTCATCGGGTCCGTCCTAAAGGCGTCGGTTTGCGTCTTTCTGGACCGCTCGCAGCCGGGCGGCGGCGAGGCCGCGCTCGCCGAGGCCGAGGCACGGCTCGCCCTCGGCGAGTCCGTCCTGTTCTTCCCCGAAGGGACGCGGCGCTACGCCGGTCCGCCGGGGCCGTTCTTCGCGGGCGCCTTCCGCCTCGCCGCCCGCGCCGGCGTGCCCGTCGTGCCCGTCGCCATCGGCGGGTCGCACCGGCTCTCCAACGAGCGCGAGCGGACGGCCCGGCCGGGCCGCGTGCGCGTCGGAATCGGGGCCCCGCTCCGACCCGAGCCGGGCGAGACGCCCGAGGCGCTCGCTGAGCGCGCCCGCGGCCACGTCGCGCGTCTGCTCGGCGGGCTCTGACGTGCGCTAGTCGGCGAGCGCCGTCTCGCCCAAGGGCGTCTCGGCGACAGCCGCCTCGGGCGGCAGCAGCACGCCGGCGAGCGCGCGCAGGCTCGCCTCGGCACTGCGCGTCTGGAAGACCGCCTCGACGAGGCGCGTCCGCACGTCGACGAGCGAGAGCTGGACGAGGCGCAGGTCGATCGGCGTGATGAGCCCGAGCTGGAGCTGGGCCAGCGCCACGCGCACGTTCTGCCGCGCGACGCGCTCGTTCTGCGTTTCGAGCGCCGCCAGCGCCCGGAAGCCCCGCGCCGACGCGGCGAAGCGGGCGGCGTCGGACCGGACGCCCGCCTCGGCGTCGGCCGTCGCCGCCTCGGCCTGGAGCACGCGGATCGCGGCCACATCCAGCTCGCGGCGCCGCTCGCCGCGGTCGAGGATCGGGACCGAGAACGTGAACCCGTAGCGGACCGCCGGGCCGACCGCAGGGTTGAACGACGGTGGCAGAAAGCCCGTGTCGGTCGCGGCAAGGCTCGCCCCGACGGAGGCGCCGACCTGGGGCCGGTAGCGCGCCCGCACCTCCTCCGTGATCGCCTCGGCCACGTCCTGGGCGACGACCGACTGACGGACGCGCCGGTTGCCGGCGACGGCGGCCGCTTCGAGGCGGGGCAGGTCCGGCGCGGGGTCGAGCGCGAGCGGGTCCGCAGCCGTGACCGCGTCGGGGTCCGGAAGCGCGAGCAGGCCGCCGAGCGTCGCCCGCGCCGCAGCGAGCGCGATGCGCCCGCGCAGCAGGGCCGAGCGGTCCGCGTTGAGGTCTGTCAGGGCAATCGCCGCGTCGACCTCGGCCGCCGTCCCGATGCGCACCTCGGCGGCCGAGATCCGCAGGCGGTCCGTGCTCACGTCGACCGCCTCTGCGAGGGCATCCACCAGACCCGCCTGCCGGGCGACGTCGAGGTAGGCCGAGGCCGTCGCCAGGACGAGCGCCTCGGCGTCGGCGTCGGCCGAGAAGGCGGCCTGGCGGGCCTGGAGCTGGAGGCGCCGCAGAGCGGCGGCCCGCCCGCCGCCGTCGATCAGGACCGTCGAGAGTGCGAGTCCGGCCGAGGCGGTCGTCGTCGCGCGCGAGCCGCCCGAGCCTCCCGTATTTCCGCCACCCGTTCCGGTGCTGTCGGTCCCGCCGCCAGAGCCCCCGCCACCGAACGTGTCGCTGCGCTGCCCGCCGGCCGAGGCCGTCGCGTCGAGCCCGACGCCGTAGCCGGCGTTGCCGCGCGTCACGTCGGTCCGGGCGCGGACGGCTTCGAGGGCCGAGACGCGCTGCCCGGGGTTACGCTCGAGCGCGAGCGCGACGGCCTCGGCGAGCGTGATTGCAATCGCCCCGGGCGCGTCGAGCGCGGGCAGGTCCGCGCCCGTCGGCAGGTTCTCGCCGTAGAGGCGAATCGTCGGCGGGAGCGGCGGCAGCGAGTCCGGCCGGACCGACTGGGCGGCAGCGGGAACGGCGAGGGCGGTGAACAGGAAGAGGGCCGAGATCCGTCTAGACATTCGCCTGCGCCGCGCCGGACGTCGAAAGGTCCCCCGGCACGACCGCCGGGACCGGGGACGCGGGGTCGGCCGCGCCGTCGCCCGAGAGCGAGACGGGGTCGTTCGGCCGGTGCGCGCCCGCGAGATACGTGTACACGGCCGGGATGACGAACAGCGTCAGCAGCGTCCCGACCGTCAGCCCGCCGACGACGGCGAGGCCCATCGGGACGCGGCTCTCGGCCCCGGCGCCGAGCGCGAGCGCGATCGGGAGCGTGCCGAGGATCGTCGCGAGCGTCGTCATCAGGATCGGGCGGAAGCGCGCCGCAGCCCCGTCGAGGGCCGCATCGAGCGGCGTCGCCCCGGCCTCCTGCCGCTGCCGCGCAAACTCGACGATGAGGATGCCGTTCTTGGTCACCAGCCCGACGAGCATCACGATGCCGATCTGCGAGAACACGTTCATCGTCGCGCCGGTCACCCACAGCAGGCCGAGCGCGCCGACGAGCGCGAGCGGGACCGTAAGCAGGATGATGAGCGGGTCGCGAAAGCTCTCGAACTGTGCCGCGAGGACGAGGTAGATCAGCACGAGCGCGAGCCCGAAGACGGTGTAGAGCGAGCCCGAGGACTCGCGGAAGTCGCGGCTCTGGCCCGTTACAGCCCGCGAGAAGCCGTCCGGCAGCACCTCGTCGGCGACGGTGTCCATCGCGTCGAGGGCCGCGCCGAGCGTCACGCCGGGCGCGGGCTGTGCGTTGACCGTCGCCGCCTCGAAGCGGTTGTAGCGGCTGAGCTGCGGCGGGGCCGCGCTCTCGCGGGTCGTCACGAGGTTGTCCAGCAGGATCGGGGCGCCCTCGCGCGAGCGGACATAGAGGCCGCGCAGGCCCGATGGCGTCGCGCGGCGGTCGGCTTCGAGTTGCGCGATGACCTCGTACTGCTGTCCGCCGCGGACGAAGTAGCCCAGCCGCTGCTCCGAGAGCGCGACCTGGAGCGTCGTCGCGACGTCGAGCGCGTCGATGCCGAGGCTCTGCGCGCGGTCGCGGTCTACTTCGACCTGCAACTCGGGGTTGGTGAACTCGAGGTTGGCGCGGACGAACGCGAACTGGCCCGTCGCCTGGGCGGCCTCGACAAACTTGGGCAGCACCTCCTGGAGCGCGGCCAGCGTCGGCGCCTGGATGACGTACTGCACGGGCAGTCCGCGGCTGGACGCTGTCGCGATCGTCGGCGGCTCCTGGATGTTGACGCTCGCGCCGGGCACGCGCGCGATGGCCTTGCCGAGGCGCTGCACGATCTCGGCCTGGCTCTCCTCGCGCTCGTCGGCCGGGTTCAGCGTGACCGTGATGCGGCCCGAGTTGGTCCCGCCGCCCCCTCCGCCGCCGCCGACGTTCGTCGTGAGGCCGGTCGCCTGCGGCACCTCCTGCTGCACGACGGCTGCGAGGCGGTCCATGTACGCGACCGTCGCTGGGTAGCTGGTGCCCTGCGGCAGCTGCGCGGCGACGTTGAACTGGGAGCGGTCCTCGGCCGGGGCCAGCTCCGTCTCGAGCTGCCCGAGGAGGAAATAGACGAGGCCGCCGCAGACGGCCATGAGCACGAACGCCATCCACCGCACGCGCAGGAAGCCCGCGAGCAGCCCGCGGTAGCCCGCGTTCAGGCGCTCGAAGAACGGCTCCGTCTTGCGGTAGAGCCACGGGTGTTCGCTGCCGCGCTTGAGCAGACGCGCCGAGAGCATCGGCGTGAGGGTGAGCGCGGCGAAGGCCGAGATGAGGATCGCGCCGGCGAGCGTCGCCCCGAACTCGCGGAAGAGCGCCCCGACGACGCCGCCCTGGAAGATGATCGGCAGGAAGACGACGACGAGCGCGGCCGTCGTCGCGATGACGGCGACGAAGATCTCCCGCGTCCCCTCGATCGCCGCCTCGGTCGGCTCCATGCCGCCCTCGATCTTGGTGTAGATGTTCTCCAGCACCACGATCGCGTCGTCGACGACGATGCCGATCGCGAGCACGAGCGCGAGCAGCGTCAACACGTTAATCGAGAAGCCCGCCAGCGCCATGATGGCGAACGCGCCGACGAGCGAGACCGGGATGACGAGGACCGGGACGAGCGTGCTGCGCCAGTCGCGCAGAAAGAGGAACAGGATGAGCACGACGAGCCCGATCGCGATCGCGATCGTCTCCTCGACTTCGAGGATCGACGCCCGGATCTGGATCGTGTTGTCGAACCCGATCTCGGTCTGAACGTCCTCGGGCAGGTCGCGGCGGATCTGCTCCAGGCGGACGTAGAACTCGTCGACCATGTCGACATAGTTGGCGCCCGGGAGCGGCTGCAGCACGACGCCGACCATCGGGACGCCGTTGCGCTTGAGGATCTGGCGCTCGTTCTGGGCCGCGAGGGCGACGCGGCCAACGTCACGGAGGCGCACGAGTGTCGGGCCCTCGCTCGCGAGGACGAGGTTCTCGAAGTCCTCGGGCGTCTGCAGGCGCATCATCGGGCGAACCGATAGCGTCGTCTGCGAGCCCTCGATCTGTCCGCCCGGCAACTCGACGTTCTGCGCCCCGACGGCCGCACGGACATCGGCAGGTGTCAGGTTGAACGCGGCCAGCCGCGTCGGGTCCAGGTAGAGGCGCATCGCGTAGCGCTTCTCGCCCCAGATGCTCACGCTCGCCACGCCGGGGATCGTCTGCAGGCGCTCGACGAAGAACGTCTGCGCCGTCTCCGTGAGGTCGAGCAGGCTGCGGCTCGGGCTCGACACGGTGAGGAAGACGACCGGCTGCGCGTCGGCGTTGGACTTGGAGACGATGGGCTCGTCGGCCTCGTCCGGCAAGCGCCCGCGGGCGCGCGAGACGCGGTCGCGGACCTCAGCGGCGACGGCGTCGAGGTCGGACCCGATCTCGAACTCGACCGAGATGCGGCTCGAGCCCGTCGCGCTCTGGCTCGTGACGGAGCGGACGCCCGCGATGCCGTTGACGGACTCCTCGATGGGCTCGGTGACCTGGTTCTGGACGACCTCGGCGTTGGCGCCGCGCAGGCTCGTCTGGACCGAGATCACGGGCGTCTCGGTCACCGGGTACTCGCGCACGCCGAGGCGCTGGAACCCGACCGCGCCCGCGATGAGGATGCCGAGCGACATCACGGTCGCGAGGACCGGC
>DASWMO010000092.1:0-1542 GCA_036399715.1 Rubricoccaceae bacterium | reverse complement strand
GCTTCACGTTCAGCCTGGCTCGGAACGCCGCCGTGCCCGACCGTCACCGTGCCGTCAGCCTGCGGTAACGTCCCGTCGCGGTGGGCCCGTCATGGCGACGACGGTCGGGGCCGGCGTCAGCCCGAGCGCCTCGGCGAGGCGCGGGTCGCGGCGGTACACGTCGGGGTAGGTCGTAACGCGGCCGGCGGCATCGGCGGTCGCGGTGAAATACGCGATGTGGACCGGGATGCGGTGCGTGAGGCGGACGTCCCGGGTCGTCCATGGGCCGGTGAAGACGGAGTCCACGCGCGCCGCGGGCCAGCGGTCCGTGCGCGAGAGGACGGCGCGGGCGAAGTCCTGCGGATCTCCGATGCGGACGCAGCCGTGCGAGAGCGCGCGGTGCTCGACCGAAAATCCCCACTTGGAGGGCGTGTCGTGGATGTAGACCGCGTGGCGATTCGGGAAGAGGAATTTGACGCGCCCGAGGGCGTTGCCGGGGCCCGGCGGGCGGACGGCGCGGTCCGGGCGGAGGCGCCCGTAGGCCTCGCGCTGGATCGAGCGCGGCATCGTCCACGTCGGGTTGAAGACGACCGTCTCCATCGTGTCCGAGAAGACCGGCGTCGCCCATGAGGGCTGTCCGACGACGACACGCGACGTGAACACGTCGATGGTGTGGCCACCGCGGGTGTCGCGCATCACCAGCTCGAAGGCCGGAATGTTGACGAAAACGTGGCGGTCGCCGAGCGTATCTGGCATCCATCGCCAGCGTTCGAGGTTGAGCACGAGAGCGGGTATGGCGTCGGCCTGGCGGCGGTTGAGCGCGTCGCGCGTCGCGGCGTCGGTGCGGCCCGTCGGGGGCAGGCCCTGGATCCGCTGGTACGTGCGGACGGCCGCCGTGAGGGCTTCGTCGTACACATCCCCGGGCGCCGTCGCCGGGTCTTCGGCGGCGAGGCGGGCGCGGAGCGCGTGGACGGCCGCGCCCGAATCGCCGGGGGCGAGGTCGGCCGCGATTGTCCGGTCGGGACCGCTAGCAAGGGCGAGCTCGCGCGCGAGGGCAGTACGGAGGAGCGCGTAGCCTGCGTGTGAGGGACGGTGACGCGCGGCGAACGCGTCGAGGGCGGCGGCCGGGCTCGCGGCGCGCGTGAGGTCATCGGCGAGCGCGCGGGCATCCGCACGGGCATCGCGGGGCAGAGCGGGGGCGGGCTCCCACGCGTTGGCGCCGTAGAGGTCGAGCGCGTCCACCTGTGGCGTACCGAGCCGGGCGCCGAAGGCGAGCACGGCGGCCGTCAGGCGGGCGTCGAGGCGGGCGCGGAGCGAGTCCGGCGCGCCTTCCGATACCACATCGGCGAGCTCGGCCAATGCCGGCGGCAGCGCCTCGGCGACGGGCAGGCCGTCGCGGTCAGCGCGTGCGAGCAGGGCGAGTGCGGCCGCGCGGGCGTCGGGCTTCGTCCACGCCGGGGCGCCGCCGCGGGCGTCGTAGAAGGCCTGCACGGCCAGGTGAGCCGTGGCATGGGCGTCGGTGCCGAGAGCGTCGGTGGCGAGAGCGTCCGTGCCCAGGGCGGC
>DASWMO010000091.1:0-7650 GCA_036399715.1 Rubricoccaceae bacterium | reverse complement strand
GGGGACTGGCGCGGCGGCCTGGCCGGCCGCGGCCTCCGGCGCGGCCGCCGGCGCAGCGGTCGAGTCGGAGGCGGCCGGTGTCGCGGCCACGACCTCATCCGTCGCCGGCCGGAGTGCGAAGTAGGCCAGCACGAGCACGATCAGCAGGCCGCCGCCGGCCATGAGGTAGAACCGCTTCTGGGCGGCGGCCTCGGCATCCGAGGCGGACGTCGGGGCAGGGGCGACGGTCGGATTCATCTCAGTCGGGGCGGGGCGGTCCGGGGGCATCGGCCAGACCCGGCGCGGGTTAAGAACCCGAGCGGGCGGAGATGCTGCCGCGCGATGCGACTGCCGGGCTTGCTCTGGTTTTCACACGTCTGTGCAGCGAACGTGGTTGGTCCGAGGGCCGGCGTCGTGTAGTTTTCCGGGCTCCGCAGCGGCCGGTCCCGCGCCCTGCACCGCCCGCTGCTGTTCACTATCCGAGGTAACCCCCTTGTCCGTCGGCATCAAAGTTCGCGACAAAGAGTCGATCGACCGCGCCCTGCGCCGGTTCAAGCGCGTCGTCAACCGCGCGCGCACGCTCCGCACGTTCCGCGAGAACATGGCCTTTACGAAGCCCTCCGAGACGAAGCGCCTTGAGCGCAAGGAGGCGTACAAGAAGGCGCGCCGGGCCAACCGGCGCATGTACTAGCCGACGACCTGCGGCGGTCCGGGCCCCTCAGCGGCCCGCCTCCAACGCGGCGCGCCCGCCACGGACCCCCGGGGCGGGCGCTTCTGTGTCGGTCCGGCGACGTCAGCCCGCAACGGGCGCCTCGGCGACGTCCAGCCGCACTCGTGCCTCGGCGGCGACCTCGTGGAAGGCCGTCAGGCTGGTGGCGAGGTCGCGTGCAGATGCGCGGACGGGCGACCCAGCGCGCGCGGACCGTTCGAGAGCGTCGGCGCGCGCGGCGAGGGCGGTGGCGCCGAGGGTGGCGCTGGACGCCTTGAGCTTGTGCGCCGCGTCGGCGGCGGTCGCGTCGTCGGCGAGGGCGGCGATCAGCCCGGCGTCCGTCCGGAGGTACGTGTCCAGGATTTCGGCGGCGAGCGCGTCGTCGTCGCAGGCGAGCGCGCGGAGGTGCGTGACGAGGTGCTCGGGCGTCGGGAGGCCGTCGGGGCGCGTCGCGGCGGGCGCGGAGAAGGCGGGCGCCGAGTGGACTGTCCGGCCCGAGGCACGCGCGAGGGCGACCTGGAGCGTGTCGAGCCGGACCGGTTTGACGAGGTAGTCGTCCATGCCGGCGGCACGGCAGCGCTCGGCGTCGCCGGCGACGGCGTTGGCCGTGAGGGCGATGATGACTGGCTGCGGCCCGCCACCGGCCCGGATGGCGCGCGTCGCGTCGAGGCCGTCCATCTCGGGCATCTGCACGTCCATCAGCACGACGTCGTAGCGTCCGCCGGCGACGGCCGCGACGGCCGCGCGGCCCGTCTCGACGACGTCGGCCTCGACGCCGAGGTGGCGCAAGAGTCCCAGCGCGACGCGCTGGTTGACGGGGTGGTCCTCGGCGAGCAGCACGCGCAACGGCTCGGCCAGCGGCACCTCGGACGGGGCGCGCGGGGCAGCATCGGGACCCGAGCCAGCCCTCGGCTCGCCGACGAGGCCGCGGACGGCGTCGCGGAAGCCGTCCGCACGGACCGGGCGGGGCACGACGGCATCGACGAGGTGCGATGCCCTCGCGGGCGCCCCGATGGGCGACGTGAGCGCGACCGGACGCGTACCGCCGGACGGGTGCGCGCGGAGCCGCTCGACCGCTTCGAGGCCCGGCACGCCGCCGATGTCGTGGTCCACGACGGCGAGGTCGTAGTGCCCGCCGATGTCGAGCCACGCGAGCGCGCCCTCGATGCTCTGTTCGACGTGGGCGACGAAGCCAGCCTCCCGCGCGAGGTCCGCGACGGCCTCGGCTGCGTCGGCCGAGTCGTCGACGACGAGGAGCGTCCGGCCGTCGCCGAACGGCCCGTCGGGCGCCGCGCCGGGCATGGCCTCGGGCGCCTCGGCGACGGGGAGCGAGAGCGTGGCGTGGAACGTCGAGCCGCGGCCCGGCTCGGACTCGGCCCAGAGCCGGCCGCCCATCTGCTCGGCGAGGCGCCGCGAGATGGCGAGCCCGAGGCCGGTCCCGCCGTAGCGCCGCGTCGTCGAGGCATCGGCCTGGACGAACGGCTCGAAGAGGCTTGCGAGCCGCTCGGGCGCGATGCCGATGCCCGTGTCGCGCACGGCGATGTGGAGGTCGGCGGTGCTGCCGCGCACCGCCGCCGAGACCGTCACGACGACCTCGCCGGCGGGCGTGAACTTGACCGCGTTCGAGAGCAGGTTGAGCAGGATCTGGCGCAGGCGCGTCGCGTCCCCGAGGACCGCCGCCGGCACGCCCGGGCGGACGTGTCCGACCGTCTCGACGCGCCGCCGGGCTGCATCGGCGGCCACGACGGCGACGGTGTCCTCGACGAGCCGGCGCAGGCCAACGGGCCGCGCTTCGAGGTCGATGCGGCCGGCCTCGATCTTCGAGAAGTCCAGAATGTCCGTGATGACGCCGAGGAGCGCGTCGCCGGAGGCGCGGATGGTCGTGATCGCCTCGCGCTGCTCGGGGGAGAGCGGCGTCGTCGCGAGCACGTCCGTCATGCCGATGACGCCGTTGAGCGGCGTCCGGATCTCGTGGCTCATCGTAGCGAGGAAGCCGCTCTTGGCGCGGGCGGCCGCGAGGGCGTCCTCGCGGGAGGCCGCCAGGGTCTGGAGCACCTGCTGGCGCATCCGGAACAGGAGCGCGCCCAGGACGGCGAGCGCGGCGAGCGTCGCAAGGAAGACGTCGGGCGGGACGCCGGGCGCGGGCAGGCCCAGCGCCACGGCCGCCGCTGCCGCGACGAAGACGGTCGAATAGCTCACGAGCGCGCGGACCGTCTGGAAGCCCGCCGAGCAGCCGATAAAGACGAGGATGAGCCCGAAGGCCGTCGCCGGTGAGAGCGCGTTGGTGTGGGCGAGCCACAGCTGCCATGCCGAGACGGCGAGAAAGAAGCCGTAGACGAAGCCGATCGCGTTGCGCCGGACCCACTCGCTCACAAACGTCAGCCCGATGAGCGACACGGCTGTGCCGCCCAGCGCGAACCGGCTCGACGCCTCGGCGAACGACCCGGCGGCGTCGAGGCGGACCAGCAGCCCGAGGCCGAGCGCGACGGCCCCGCCAGCGGCGAGCAGCATCCGGTGGAGCCGGAGCGGGGCGGGCGGCGGTCGGTCGGGCATGGGCCGGCAGTTTGGACCCGGGCCGGGTCGGTTCGTAACGGCGCGGTGGCTCGGCGCGAGCGGGGGGGGCGCGTCGCCGGCGCAGCCGCCGCACGCCCGGACGGGCAAAGGCCGCGCCACAGGCGGCTCCACGGCGCCGGGTATCTTTCGCCCCCGCCTTCCGTGTCCCGATGCCGTCCGATCTCGCCCCTGATTCTCCCCGCTCGGGGCTGCCTGCCAATCCGCCGGCGGCACCGGGCGTCCCGGCTCCCACGCCGCCCGTCTCGGCGCGGCCCGCCCGCGGTGCCGAGATGGTCGTGGACGTCGTCGCGTTCGGAGACCGCGGCAAGAGCATCGCCCGGCTGGACCTGCCCGCAGGCCCGGCACAGCGCGCCGACGAGGGCGCCTCGGTGGAGGGCGCGGCTGTAGCGGGCGGCGAAGCCGAAGGCGTGGCGGAGAGCCGCAGCGGCTACGTCGTCTTCGTGCCTGGCGCCGTCCCCGGCGACCGCGTCCGGGTTCGCATCGCGAAGCGTAAGAAGGGATACGCCGAGGCGCGCGTGTTGGAGCTTGTTGAGGCGAGTCCCCTGCGCGTCGTGCCGCGCTGCCCGTACGCGTACGTCTGCGGTGGCTGCACGTGGCAGCACCTGAGCTACCCGGCGCAGCTCGAGATGAAGCGCGAGGCCGTCGAGCGGGGCCTCCTGCACGCGCCCGGGCTGGACCTCGCAGGCGTGCCCGTCCGCGAGACGATCGGCGCGGACCGCGACGAGGGCTCGGGCGGCGTCTACTACTACCGCAACAAGATGGAGTTTTCGTTCTCGGCGCAGCGCTGGCTGACCGACGCTGAGATCGCGACCGAGGAGGACTTCGACCGCGACTTCGCGCTGGGGCTCCACGTGCCGGGCCGCTTCGACAAGGTGCTCGACCTCAAGACGTGCTTCCTGCAGTCCGAGTGGTCGGCGCGCCTCGTCAATGGCATCCGCGCGCTCTCGCGGGCCGAGGGCTGGGAGCCGTGGCACGTCCGCGAGCACCGCGGCTGGCTGCGGCACCTCGTCATCCGCACGTCGGCGAGCACGGAGGACCGGATGGTGAACCTCGTCACGTGGGCTCACGACCCGCCGCGCCTCGCCATTCTGGAGGCGTTCCTGCGGGCCGAGTTTCCCGAGACGACGACGTTCGTCAACACGGTCAACGAGGGCCTCGCGAACACGTCCTACGGCGACGCGCACACGGTCTTCGGGCCGGGCACAATCCGCGACCGCATCGGGGCGCACACGTTCGAGATCGCCTCGAACGCGTTCTTCCAGACCAACACACGGCAGGCGGAGAAGCTCTACGCCGTGGCCGCGGAGATGGCGGGGCTGAAAGAGACGGACCTCGTCTACGACCTGTACTGCGGCACGGGCACGATATCGCTCTTCGTCGCCGACCGGGTCGCGCGCGTCGTCGGGGTCGAACTCGTCGAGGAGGCCATCGTGAACGCGCGCGCGGCGGCCACGGCCAACGGCGTCGCGAACGCGACGTTCGTCGCGGGCGACATGCTGAAGCTGTTCACGCCCACCTTCGTCGCCGAGCATGGCCGGCCGGACGTGCTGATCGTCGACCCGCCGCGGGCGGGGATGCATCCGAAGGTCGTGGACCAGATCGCGGACCTGCGGCCGGAGCGCATCGTCTACGTCTCGTGCAATCCGAAAACGCAGGCCGACGACCTCGCGCGCCTGATGGAGCGCACGGGCAACGGCTACCGCATCGAGGCCGTCCAGCCCGTCGACCTCTTCCCGCACACGACGCACACCGAGTGCGTGATCGGCCTGCGGGCGGTGTAGCGGCTACTCCTCGCCACCGTCCGCAGCGGACGTTGCGGCGGGGACGCCGGGCTCGGCCTGGCGGCTCGCGCCGTTGTCGCCCCAGATCAGCGCGAGCAGGAACGCGATGGAGGCGATGGCCAAGCCGCCGTGGATCAGCACGACCGCGGACGGCCACTTTTTGCCGGTCGACTGCCGGTAGAACAGGAACAGCCCGCCCGTCGCCGTCAGCAGGAACGCCCAGAACGCAGGCCACGCGTCGAGCGCGGGCGCGTAGGCCAGCCCGACGCCGAGCAGGACGATGCCCGAGATCGTAAAGAGCCCGTGCACGATGCCGAACGCCTTTCCGGAGTCGACGCCGCGGAAGTGGTTGACGGCCATGTACAGGCCGATGAGGGCCCCGATGACGAAGGCGATGACAGCAGCGAGGTGCATGAGCGGCGTGCGAGGGTGAGGATTTCCCAACGGATGACGGTCGGCGCTGATCCAGGCACCGCGGATCTGGGGGAACCCCTGAGGCGACCTACCGCGCGTAGGTTTGCGCTTCTTCTCCTTCTGGCTATGCGCCTCACGTTTCTCGCCACCGCCTTGCTCCTCCATGGATGCACGGCCCTCGGCGCCGGCCTCGCGGCCGACATGAACCGCGAGCGCCGGGCCGACGCCACGACGACTCGGGCCGACTTCGCGACCCGACCGCCTGTGCCCGGAGACACGCTCATGGTCCGCCTGCACTCCGGCGACGCGCTCGTCGGAGCCCTCGTCGCCTTTACTGCCGACACGCTGCGTCTCGACGCTGGCACCGTTGCGTTCGCCGACGTCGACCGCGTCGAACGGCCGTGGAAACGGACGAACGTGGGGCGGATCGCCACGGTCGGCGCCGTGCTTGACGTGGCCTGGGTCGCGTTTTTGGTGTATGCCTACTCGAATCTCTCGATCCCGATCAGCATCGAGCTCTGACGGGGCCTCGAACCGCCCGGCGTCGTGGCGCGTCGGAGGCGCTCACACCCTGCGCCGCGATGCTCGACTCGTCCGTTCCGTCCGTCGCGTTCGTCACCGGCGGGACCGGGTTTGTCGGGAGCCACCTCGTCGAGGCGCTCGTTGCGCGCGGGGTCGGCGAGGTCCGCTGCCTCGTCCGATCAGATCCGAAGTGGCTTGGCCGCGTCGACGGCCCGGTTACGCTCATTCAGGGCGACCTGTTTTCGCAGGACGCGCTCCGGGCCGGGCTCGACGGCGTCTCGGCCGTCTACCACGTCGCCGGGCTGACGCGCGCCCGCGACCAGGCGGCCCTCGACCGGGCCAACGTCGACGGGACGCGGAGCCTGCTCGCGGCCGTCCGCGAGGCCGCCCCGGACGTCCGCGAACTCGTCGTGACGAGCAGCCTGGAGGCGATGGGCCCGAACCGTCTCGCCCCTGACGGTGCGCCGGTCCCGGCGACCGAGGCGGACACGCCCCGGCCCGTCTCGATGTACGGCCGCAGCAAGGCCGGGATGGAACGAATGGTCGCGGACGAGTTCGGCGACCTGCGGCCGGTCCTCGTGCGGCCGCCCGCCGTCTACGGCCCGCGCGAGGCAGACATCTTCGAGATGATCCGCGCGGCCAGCCGCGGCGTCTTCGCCGTCGTCGGCGACGGGCGGGCGCGGCGGCTCTCGCTCGTCCACGTCCGCGACCTCACGGCCGGGATGATCCTTGCGGCGCAGACGCCCGGCCGCCCGGCAGCGGCGGGCGTGGAGACGTACTTCATCGGCTCGCACCGCGGGCACTCGTGGGACGAGGTCCGGGCCGCGATGGCCGCTGCGCTCGGGCGAACCGTCTGGCGCCTGCCCGTCCCGACGGCTGCGATGGGCGTCGCCGGGCGCGTCTCGGAGTGGGCCGGGGCGCTGCGCGGGACGCTCCCGCCGCTCACGCGCGACAAGGCCGAGGCGGCGCGCCACGCGTGGGTGTGCTCGGTCGCCAAGGCCGAGGCGCGCCTGGGCTACCGCCCCACGGTCGGCCTCGCCGCGGGCATGGCCGAGACCGTCGCGTGGGCCCGCCGCGAAGGCTGGCTGTAGCAGCGGCCGAACGGTCGCGATTGTCGCCGAGTTGTGTCGGCCCGATGCCCGTGCGGTGTCATCGCGCCTCCGGCCCGCTTTCCGCGCACCAGAGCCGCACGGTGCGTCGTACCGGACGCACACCTCCGACGAGCCGCTCGTCCCCCCGATGATTCGATTCCTGTCCGTCGCCGTGCTCGCCGCGGCGCTCCCGCTCGCCGCCTCGGCGCAGCCTACGGGCCGACCGGCCCCGCCGGACGTCCCCGCCCGCGTAGCCGCGCTCGCCCAGCGCGTGACGCTCACGCCGGACCAGCGCTCGCGCCTCGACGGCGTCTCGGCGCGTTACGCCGGCCAGACCGACGCCGCGGCGCTGTGGGCAGCCGCGGCCGAGATCCAGGCGCTCATGACGCCCGAACAGACGACGGCCCTGCTGGCCCGCCGCGGCACGCGCGCCGACCGCCCCGACGGCGCGCGCGCCGAGGGTGCCCGGCCCGGCGCTCGCCGCGAGGGTGCCCGCCGCGACGCCGCTCGCCGCGGTGGCGCTCAGCCCGCCCGCGAGGAGCGCCGGGGCGGAGGCCGCGCGGCCGCCGACCCGGCGCGC
>DASWMO010000090.1:0-2616 GCA_036399715.1 Rubricoccaceae bacterium | reverse complement strand
ATGCCTCGTTGATCGGCATCGCCTCCCCGCCCCCCCATGCGCCCGCCCGCCCCCGGCTCCATCCTCGTCGCCGAGCCGCCGATGGCGGACCCCAACTTCAAGCGCGCCGTCGTGCTCGTGTGCGAGCACTCGACCGAAGGTTCGTTCGGGCTCGTCCTCAACCGGCCGTCGGGCCTGACACTCGCCGAGGCGGCGGCCGAGTCACTGCCGTTCGACGCCGAGTTGTGGCTCGGCGGGCCGGTCCAGACAGACACGCTGCACTACCTCCATCCGTTCGGCGACGCGGTCGAGAGCGCGCTCCCGGTCCTCGACGGCGTCTTCTGGGGCGGCGCCTTCGACGAGCTCCGCCGCGGCATCGAGAGCGGCGCGGTCGAGCCGGAGCAGGTCCGCTTTTTCGTCGGCTACTCGGGCTGGGGCCCGGGGCAGCTCGACGCCGAAGTCGACGAGGGCGCCTGGATCGTCCTCGACGGCGACGGCGACCTCGTCTTCGCCGAGAGCGACGATGCCCTCTGGCGCCGCCTGCTGAGGCGCATGGGCGGCGAGTACGCGCTCCTCTCAACGTTTCCCGACGACCCGAGCATGAACTAGAGCATGCTGCGGGATGTGGGTCTCGGTTCAGGGTTCGCCGAGCAGAGCGCTGGTGTGGTCTCCTGGTGCTCTGGGCCCGGACTCCTAACCCCTACAGCGTCGGGCCGCGTCGGACCGCGCGGACGTGTCGGATCTTCCGTTCAGTTCCGCCCCCGCCTCGATGACGCTCGACGCCTTTCCGACCATGCCGCGCCCACAGCGCGTGCTGATGACGACGCCCGACCACTTCCGCGTGGAGTACGTCATCAACCCGCACATGGAAGGACACATCGGAACGGTCGACGCGGGCCGCGCGCGGGCCCAGTGGGAGGCCCTCCGGGCCGAGTACGAGCGCCTGGGCCTCGACGTCGCTGTCGTCGCCGGCGCTGCGGGGCAGCCGGACATGGTGTTCTGCGCCAACCAGACGCTTCCGGCGCTGGCTCCGGACGGCTCCTGCGTCGCCGTGATGAGCCGCATGCACGCCCCGGAGCGTGCGGACGAGGTGCCGGCCTACGCGCGCTTTTTCGAGGACAGCGGCTACACCGTCCGCGTCCTCGACGCCGACCTGCCCGGGACGTTCGAGGGCATGGGCGACGCGATCTGGCACCCGGGCCGGCGCCTGATCTGGGGCGGCTACGGCTTCCGCACGGACCGCGCCGTCTACGAACGCCTCGGCGAGGCGCTCGGCACGGCCGTCTTCCCGCTCGCGCTCCACGACCCCGAGTTCTACCACCTCGACACCTGCTTTTGCGCGCTCGACGAGCAGACCGTTCTGATCTACCCGGGCGCGTTCACACCCGACGACCTGAAAACGATTCGCGCCCACTTCGAGCGCGTGGTCGAGGCGCCCGAGGACGAGGCGCGCGGCCTTTTTGCCTGCAACGCCCACTCCCCCGACGGCCGGACGGTCATCATCCAGCGCGGCTGCACGGTGACGAACTCCCGCCTCGCTGAGGCAGGGTACTCGGTCGTCGAGGTGGACACGGACGAGTACCTGAAGTCCGGTGGATCGGTCTTCTGCATGAAGCTCATGTTCTGGTGAGCCGCACCTGCCTTCTGCTTCTGGTATCCCTCGCGACCGTCGCTGGCTGCGACTCCGCGCCCGATGCCACGACAGACCCGCCGCTTGTCGGACGCGCATGCGTGACTGTGCAGGGACGAACCGCGGTGCTGGAGTTCAGTGAGGTCTCGCCCGAGATCATCGGGGGGCTTGGCGCACTGCAGGCCCTCCTCGTCTACCCCGAGGCGGACCGCCTCGCGGGCACGCAGGGAACGGTCGTCGTCCAGTTCGTCGTCGAGCCGAACGGGCTCGCCTGCGAGCCCGCGGTGGCTCGCTCGGTCAGTCCGGGGCTGGACCGCGCGGCGTTCGTCGCCGTGCAGGAGGTGCGGTTTACGCCGGGCCGGCAGAACGGGCGCGCGGTCGCCGTGCGGATGTCGGTGCCCGTTCGCTTTGTCGTGCCGGACACGACGGCGACGAAACCCCGATAGTGAGGCGGGTGGGAACGCGCCCGTTCCCGTTGGCGGACGCATTGGACGAACCGACACCCGCGGCGCGGCGTTGCTCGGGGAGTTTCGCTCCTCGACTCACGCCCATGCGCGTCCTCCTCCTCTCGGCCACCCTTGGCCTTGCCAGCGGCCTCGCCGCGCTCCCGGCTGCGGCCCAGACCTTCCGCCTCGTCGATCCCGCGCTGACCGTCGACGGCCGCCGCGTCGGCGTCGTCGGGGCGCCGCTCGTGCAGGAGCCGTTCGGCGTCCTCGCGGTCTCTGTGCCCGGCTCGGGGACGTACCGCATCTCGGACCGGCCGTTCGCCGGATCGCAGCGCGTCGGGGAGTTCGAGGGCGACGGCCTCGTGTTCGCGCTCGACGGGCGCAGCGTGCGCCTCCGCTCCGCCGGGCCGATCCTCGACACCGCCGGCCCGACGCCGGCACACGTCCGCTTCGACGCGGCCGAGCCGGGCGCGCCGCGTGGGCTCGCCCGCGTCTCACTCACCGACGCGTCCGGCCAGACGCTGCGCCCCCTCGCCGACCCGGGCCTGACGGCGGCAAACC
>DASWMO010000089.1:0-14574 GCA_036399715.1 Rubricoccaceae bacterium | reverse complement strand
GGCGCGCGACGCGGGCGTCCGTGACGTGCTCCGGTTCTGGCTCACGACGCGCGGCATGGCCGCGCTCACGTTCCTCGCCGACCCGCACGTGCTTGGCGCCCCCGGCGACCGCCGCGCGTTCGTCGCCCGCGACCCGGCTGGACGTGCCGTCGGTGTGCTGTGGCTCGCGCCGATTCCTGCGCGCCGCGGCTGGCTCGCCGAGTGGATCTGGCGCGGCGAGGGCGCCCCGAACGGCGTCACGGACGGCCTCCTCGACGTGGCCGTGCGGACGGTCGCACGCGAAGGGGCCATGGTCGTCTCACTCGGACTCGTCCCGCTGTCGACCTTCGCCCCGACGTCCGGCGCGCCCCCCTCACCGGCCGTCCGCGCGCTCCTCGCGTGGACGCGTGCCCACGCGCGGCGTTTCTACCGCTTCGACGGCCTGGAGCGGTTCAAAGCGAAGTACCGCCCCGAGGCGTGGGTGCCGCTGCACGTCGTCGCCCCGGGCGAGCGTATCGCCCTGCGAACGCTCGTGGCCGTTGCGGACGTGTTTACGGGCGAGCGCGGCCTCGTGCGGCACGTCGGTGGGGCGCTCGCCCGTGCCGTCGCGGACGAGGTGAAGGGCGTGCGGCGGCACCTCGCGGAGCGCTAGCTCGCGACGAACCGGAAGGTCGCCTGGGTCGACTGGGTCGTCTGGGCCGCGTTGGCCGGCAGGCGCTGCGCGCGGCATCGGCTCACGACCGAGCGCGCCGCACGGACGAGGTCCGCATTGCCGCCGCGGCCGCTCGCCGAGACGTAGCGGCCGTCAGGGCTGAACGTCACGGTGAGCGTCACCTGGCCTGGGATGCCCTCGAACGGCGGTGTCGGGCAGTCGTACGAGCGGTTGCCGAGGGCGAAGCCGACCTCGACGGCGGCCGTGCCGCCGGAGCCCGAGCCGGTGCCTGAGCCCGCCCCCGAGCCAGATCCGCCGCCGTCGCCGCGGCCCGAGCCGGTCCCGACGCCCTGACCCGTTCCAGCCTGGGTGCCCGTGCCCTGCCGCTCGACAGGACGGTTGGCGCCGGTCGGACGGGGCGCGGGCTGGGCGCGGCCGGATGTCGGCGCCACAGACGGACGCGGGCGCTCACGCGCGGGAGGCACCGGAGCGGGCGTGGGGCGGCCTTCACGGCGGACGTCGGGGCGCTCGGCGCGGACGGGCGCCGTCGCCGGCGGGGTGACGCGCTCGGGGACCGGCGCGTCGGACGGCGGCTCCTCGCCGGCGGGGCCGCCCTCGGAGTCTGCTCCTCCTTCGGCCGCCTGAGCCGGACCGGGGATGTCGGAGAACGCGGGCGCGGCGTCGGTGAGTTGGACCTCGACCATCGTCAGGGCCGGCGGGTACGTCCGGAGGGCGTCGAGCTTGGGCGTCGCGGGCGTCGGCGCGGCGATCCAGAACAGGAAAAACAGGACGTGGACCGCGGCGCTGCCGCCGAGGCCGCGCGCGAGGCGCTCGTTGTCCTGCCGCGTGCGGGCGGGGTTGCGGAGGGAGATCATCGGGCCTGGGGGGAGGGCTCGGGGATCCCGGAGACGGGCGAAGGTCCGCGGGGGTTACAGTCCGGTGCCGGCGGGCGTCGTGCCGGGGGCTCGGCCCGGACGGGCAAAGCGCGTGCCGCCGAGGCGGTAGCCGACCGAGATGCGGTGCGAGTAGCCGAGCTCGGACGAGAGGCCGCCAAAATCGCCGAAGCTGTAGTCCACGTCAAGCTGCCCGAGCTTCAGCCCGGCTCCGACGCTCGGCGTGACCTGCGTCCCGTAGTCGGCGTTCGACGTGACCTCGGAGATGCCGGCCCGGAACGCGAGGCGGTCGCGGTAGAGGAGCTCGCCGCCGACGCGCGGCCGCAGCGAGACGCCGGCGACGTCGAGGACGTTGGCCCGCTCGCCGTCGAAGCCGAGGTCGAGGTCGGCCGCGGCGGTGAGCGCGAAGCTGGCCCCGAGGGCGAACTCGGTCGAGGCGCCGAGGCGCGCGACGGGCCGGACGTACTCGGTGAGCCCAACGGGCCGGCTGGACTCGTCGAGGGCCGTGAAGCGCGACTCGTCCACGGACCACGCCTGGAGCATGCCCGTCACGTCCTGGAGGTTGGCGCCCACGCGGACGCGTCCGAGCTGCGCCTGCGCGCCGACGTCGAGCGAGTAGCCCCATGCGCTCGCGAACTCGCCGATGCCGCGGCGGACGATCTTGGCCGTCGCGCCGACCGCGAGGCGGTCCGAGAGGCCGCGGGCGTACGACAGAAACAGCGCGTTGTCGGCCGCCGAGAAGTACGTGATGTAGTCGGCCGCATCGGGGCGCGGCAGGCCCGTCGCGGGGTCGTAGGCGTCGAGCGTGTTCGCGATGTCGTCGACGGCCGAGCGGACGAACGAGACGCCGACGGTCGAGCGCTCGGAGAGCGGGAACGCGGCGGCGGCGTAGTCGAACGAGACGGCCCCGTCGAAGCGCTCCGCATGCATGTACGCGCCCTCGGGCGTGCCGATCGCGTTGAGCCCGGCGACGTTCCAGTAGCCGGCCGTCACATCGTCCGCGTGGGCGACGTAGGCGCCGCCCATGCCGAGGGCGCGGGCACCGACGCCGGCGGCGAGAAACTCGGCGCCGTACTTCACGGCGGTCGTCTGGGCGTGCGCGGCGTGCGCGCCGAGGGCGAGCAGCGCGACGGACGCGAATCGGGAGAGCCTGGCGGGAGAGCGCATCGAGAGCGTTCGGTTGGAGAGGGTAGCCAGGGTCAGCCGGTGCGGGTCGGGTGCGGCGGGAAGGTCGGGAATCCGCAGCCCGGCGGCAAGGCCACGCGGCGTCGCCCTGCGGTCTCGGGCGCAAACGCACGCGGCGGCCTGTTCGGTGCGCCTATCGCTAGGCTAGGTGCGCGTCTCCGCGAGCACGCGCTCGATCTGGTCCGCATGGCGGTGGATGTGCCCACCGAGGCCCGCGAGGAACGCCGCGAGCGGCAGCCGCAGCATCGGCAGGAACGGCGACGCAACGCGGACGCGCGCGGCGTCGACACCCCGCGCCCGCTCGATGACACCCAGAAACCGGTCGGTGTCGGCGTCGAACGTCGCCAGCGCGGCTACGGCGTCGAGGGCTGAGGCCGTGCCGGACGATTGGGGCGGGCGCATCGCCGCAGGCGTCTTCACGGGGCGCCCGGCCGGACCGACGAGGCGCACGAAGACGCCACCGAGCAGTCCGAAGGAGAGCGCCTCGGGCGGCGATACCGAGACGAGGGCCGCTGCGACGGTGTGCTCCAGCGCGGGCAAATAATCCGCCGCGAGGGTGTTGAGGTGCACCACGACCTCCGCCACCGACCAAACGTCGGCCGCGGGCTTGCAGTTGGCGACCTGGGGCGGGAGTCCGCCGGCGAGTGCGTCGATCCGCGCGCGGCCCGAACGGAACAGGTCGGCGCAGGCGTCGAGGGTCGTCGTCATGCGTCGGGGCGAATGAGCCGCGCGGCGAAGGCGCCGTCGGTCCCGTGGACGTGCGGGAGCGCGCGGTAGACCGGTCCGTCGGCCATCGCGGCCGGCACGCGGTCCCCGACCGGGTCGATGCGCCAGCCGGCGTGCCGGGCGAGAAAGGCGGCGACGCGGTCGTCGTTTTCTGCGGCCTCGACCGAGCAGGTCGAGTACACGAGGCGCCCACCGGGGCGGACGTGCCGCGCGGCCGCGTCGAGGAGGGCGTCCTGAGTCTCGGTGAGCGCGGCCGTGCGCTCGGGCGCGAGGCTCCACCGCAGGTCGGCGCGCTTGGCGAGGACGCCCGTACCCGAGCACGGCGCGTCGAGCAGAACAGCGTCGAACGGCGCGTCGGGCGTCCATGTCAGAAGGTCCCCCGCGACGGCGGCGATGTCGACGTGCTGCGCGGCTGCCGCCTGCGCGACGAGGCGCGTCTTGGCGCGGTTCACGTCGAGCGCCGTCACCTGCGCGCCGCGGAGGGCGGCGTAGACGGCCTTGCCGCCGGGCGCCGCCGCTGCGTCGAGAAAGCGCTCGCCGGGTTCGGGCCCGAGCGCGCGCACGACGAGGCCCGCCGCCTCGTCCTGGACGGCACACACGCCGTCACGCGCGAAGCCGGCCCGGAGGACGGGCTGGAGCGCCTGCGTCGTCACAAAGTCGCCGAGCCACCGCGACGCCTCGGCGGCCGTGCCGAGGGCCGCGACGGCTGCGCGGAACGCCTCGCGCTCGGACGCAGCGTCGGCGCCGGCACGGGCCGCGGCCGTCACGCGGAGGCCGTAGACCGGCGCCCGGTTGTCGTGCGCGAGCAGGTCACGTGTCGCCCCCTCGCCGAAGGCGGCGAGCCAGCCGCGGACGAGCGGCGTCGGGTGCGAATGACGGACCGCGAGGTCGTCGGCCACGTCGCCGGTCGCGGGCTCGGGGAGCGCGTCGAGGCGCCGCGCAAGCGCCCGCAGGACGCCGTTGACGAGTCCGACAGCCCCGGCATGGACTTCGCGTCGGGCCAGATCCACGGCCTCGCTCACAGCCGCGTGCGGCGGCGTGCCGCGGACGGCGAGGTCGTAGGCCCCGATCCGGAGAATCTGGAGCAGCGGCGGGTCCAGCGTCTCCAGCCGCCGCGAGACGACGTGCGACAGCAGAAAGTCCAGCCACCGCCGCTGCCGCGTCACGCCGGCCACGTAGTCCGACGCTCGCCGTGCGACGTCGGGCGAGGTCTCGGCGCGGTCGGCGCGCCCGGCGACGCGCGAGACGAACGCGCCGTCGGACTCGACGCGAAGGAGGTGCCCGAACGCGACGTCGCGGGCCGTGGGGGAATCGGTCATATCGGAATCTACAGAGCCCGCAGCGGGCGTGCGGACGCTCGGCCGGACCCGCCGGACGCGGCGTCGGCCGCCCGCGCGAGCCCTTCGGCCGCCCGCCGGAGCGGATCCACGGCCGGCGCCACCGGTGGCGTGTAGATGAGGTCGGTGTCTTCGGCGAGTTCCCGGGCCGTCGCACCAGACCGCACGAGGGGCACGAGCACATCGGCCCGCAGGATCGCGCCCTCGCGGCCGACGAGTTGCCCGCCGAGGAGCCGGCCAGTTCCGCGCTCGGCGACGAGGCGCACGTCGAGTGGCTGCGCGCCAGGCATCTGCGCGACGCGCGAGCGGGCGCGGATCTGGACGCACACGGCGTCGATCCCCGCTGCTGCCGCCTCCAGAGCCGTGATGCCGACCGATGCCGCCTCGACGCCGAAGGCGCGCACGCCGACCGAGCCAGTGACCCCGGCGAAGGTCGCCCCCGATCCGCCGCGGGCCGCGGCGTTGCGGGCCGCGATGCGCGCCGTCTGCCGGCCCGTCGGCGCGAGCGGCCACACGAGCCGCCGCCCGTCGACGGGCCGGAGCACCTCGGCCGCATCGCCGCACGCCCAGACCGTCCGGGCGTTCGTCCGCATGCCGGCGTCGGTCCGGATGCCGCCGCTGTCGCCGACCGTGATCCCCGCCGCGCGGGCCAGCTCGGTCCGCGGCTCGACGCCGATGGCGACGATGAGCGCCCCGCACCCGATGACCTCGCCGCGGTCCGTCGCGATGGCCGCGACACGCCCTGCACGGTCCGTCCGGACCTCGGTCACACGCTCGGCCCGAACGGCAACGCCGGCGGCGCGGACGGCGTCCTGAAGCTGGACTGTCACTGCTGCTTCGAATCCCGCCGGCAGGACGCGCCCGGCGGGGTCGAGAACCGTCGCGCGCACGCCGCGGGCGCGCATCGCCTCGGCGAGTTCGAGCCCGACGTAGCCGCCGCCGACGATCACGACGTGGCGGACGGGCTCCGTATCGAGCCACGTCCGGAGCGCCTCGGCATCGCCGAGATGGCGGAGCGCGAACACGCCCGCGGCGTCCTCGCCGGGCACGCCGAGGCGCCTCGCGCGCGCGCCGGTCGCCAGAATGAACCGGTCGAAGCGCTCCTCGCGCGCGCTCCCGTAGTCCAGCGCCTCGACCGTCAGGCGGCCGCGACCGGGGTCGAGCGCTGTCACGCGGTGGCGCACGTGGACCTCGATTCCTTTGCGCCGCGCCAGATCCGAGGGCGTCATCACCTCCAACGTCGCCCCCGGCCGGAGCGTCCGCCCGACGTAGTACGGCATCTCGCACGCCCCGACCGAGACGTGCGGCGTCTGCTCGAACAGGACCGCCTCGGCGCCGAGGCGCGACGCCTCCGCGGCGGCGGCAGGTCCGGCGGCGAGGCCGCCGATAATGGCAATGCGCATGGCGAAAGCGGGTCCAGAGGTCGGATGTAGGGTACGGACACCCGCCAGCGCTCCCGCGACTCGGCGAACCTCACTCCCGGCGTCTCGTACCCCGAAGACCGAACCCCGACTCCATGACGCTCGACCACATCGGCATCGCCGCCGCCTCGCCCCAGACGCGCGCGCTTTTCGAGGCACTCCTCAGAGCCGCTCCGTACCGGACCGAGACGGTCGAGCGCGAGGGCGTCACGACGGTCTTTTTCGGCAACGGCGGCGTCCCGGGCGCCGCGCCCAAGGTGGAGTTGCTGGAGACGGACGCCCCCGACTCGCCCGTCGGGCGCTTTCTCGCCACGCGCGGCCCGGGCGTCCACCACCTCGCCTTCGAAGTCCCGGACCTCGCCCGCGCCATGACACGCGTCGAAGCACTCGGGATGCAACTCCTCGGCGAGCCGCGCAGTGGAGCCGACGGCAAGCGAATCGTCTTTCTGCACCCCAAGGACACCGCGGGCGTCCTCGTCGAGTTGCTCGAAACGCCGCGGGCGCCGCGCGAGACAGTCCACGTCCCGGTCGCGGGCGGCGTCGAGGCCGGCGGGACGGTCGCCGTGCACGTGTCGGGCGAGGGCCCGCCGCTCGTCGTCCTCCACGGCGCCCTCGGCTCGACGGCCCTCGAAACGGACCGCCTCGTGAGGTTCTGGGAGCGCCGCTTCCGCGTGCTCGCCGTCGACCTCCGCGGCCACGGCGCGTCCTCCCCGCTCGTCTCGCCGCCGACGTGGACCGAGACCGTCGACGACGTCGAGGCGGTCGCGGACGCGCTCGGCGTGGACCGCTTCCGCCTCTTCGGCTTCTCGATGGGCGGCGGCGTGGCCCTCGCCGCCGCCGCCCGCCTCGGCCGCCGCGTCGAGCGCCTCGCTGTCCACGGTGTCAACGTCCGGTGGACGCCCGCCGAGGTCGAGACCATGGTCGCCCCGATGCGCGACATCGCCGGCTCGTTTCCCTACTGGGCGACGCGCCTGGCCGAGACGCACGGCGACCGCTGGCCCGCTCTCGCCGAGCAGGTCAGAGCCTTCACTGCCCGGCTGCCCGACGAGCACATGACCGCAGATATGCTAGGTGCAATAACGGCACCCACGCTCGTCAGCCACGGCGACGCCGACCGCTTCTTCGACCTCGCCCACCCGCTCGCGCTCCGCCACGAGATCCCCGATGCTCGCCTGTGGGTAATCCCCGGCCTCGACCATCCCATCCAGGGTGTCGACCCGCAGACTTTCGCCCGGACAGTCGGCGACCACCTCGCAGGCTGAGCCGCTACCGTGCGACGGTCAAGCGTCGCACGGCCGACACCGCCCCGGCAGTCACGCGCACGAGATACAGGCCCGGCACCAGCTGCTCTGCCCCGAGCGCGACCTCGTGCTCCCCCGCCGACCGCTCGCCCTCGGCCAGCACCGCCACCTCGCGACCGAGCACGTCCACGACGGCCACGCGAACCCGCCCCGCCTCGGCCAGCGTCACGTGCACCGTCCCGCCCGCAGAGACAGGGTTTGGCGCGACGCTCAGCCCAAGCGCGAATGTATCTGCCTCCCCCTCGGATGCGACGACATACGGCCTTTCGTTGAGAACGACAAACGGTGAAACCACCGTGCCAGCACTGGTGAACCTGCCCCCGACGTAGAGGGACCCGCTAGGTGCGAGCGCAAGCGACAAAACCACATCGTTTACCCCCGACCCGACCGGCCTCCAGACCGTCCCGTCCCACCGCGCTAGCCTGTTGACGTATGTGCCACCGGCTTGCATGAAGCTGCCTCCAGCATAGAGGAGACCGTCTGGCGCGACCGCAAGGGCGTAAACGTCGCCGTCCATGCCACTGCCGAGCGCCTCCCACGAGGTCCCCGTCCAGCGCGCGACACGGTTTACCGCGACGCCACCGGCTGTCGGGAAGCTGCCCCCGACATACACCGATCCGTCCGGCGCGACAGCGAGCGCGTGGACCGTGCCGTTCACACCGCTCCCGAGCGGCTCCCAGCCCGCCCCCGTCCACCGCGCGATACGGTCCACCCCAGTGGATCTGATCGACGTGAAGTTCCCTCCTGCATACACCGTCCCGTCCGGCGCCATCGCCAAGGCGAGGATGTTGCCGTCTACTCCGTCGATGAGGGTCTCCCATGCCGCTCCCGTCCACCGAGCGACCCGGGTCCTGATGCCATCGGTGCCAGAGTGATACCCTCCATAATAGACCGAGCCGTCTGAACCCACCATCAGCGCGTCCGCCCCGTAAGACACCTCCGGGGCGAGCGGCACCCATCCCGTCCCCGTCCACCGCTCAACGCCATGCAGCATACTGTTCGCGGGAAAATATCCCCCGGCGTAGAGGGATCCGTCCGGCGCCACATCTAGCGATGTGACGTTCCCGTAAACGGTCACCCCGGAACCGAGCGCCTGCCACTCCGTGCCCGTCCACCGTGCCACCTTGTTTGCAGCCGTACCGCCTGCTGTCGTGAAGTCCCCGCCTGCGTAAACCGTCCCGTCCGGCGCCACTGCGAGTGTACGGACGTAACCGTCGAAGGGAACCCCACTGGGCCCGCTGCTGATATTCCGGAAGTCCCCCTCGGACCCGGTCTGGAGAGGCACGAACCCCGCCGGCGTCCCCTGAGCAAACGCCGACGCGGCAAACAGACAGACGGCGAGCAGAGCAAACGGACGCATGGCAGCGGCAGGCACAGTATGCCACAAACATACCCCGCCCAACTGCCAGATCGCTTACGACCCCGCCTCCAGCAGCCCCAGCACCTCCCGAAGCTGCGGCGCCTCTCCGCAACGCACGCTCTACCGCGCCACCGTCACCCGCCGCACCGCCGCCGACGCCCCCGCCGTCACCCGCACGACGTACACGCCCGGCACCAGACGCTCCGCGCCCAGTTCGAACACGTGCTCTCCCGCCGACCGTGCGCCGTCAACGAGCACGGCTACCTGCCGCCCGAGCACGTCGTAGAGTGCCACGCGCACCGGCCCCGCCTCGGCCAGCGCCACACGCACCGTCCCGCCCGACGCCACCGGGTTCGGCGCCACCGCGAGCGCAAGCGCGGAGGGCTCCGCGTCGCCCTCCGATGCCACAGTGCCGAACGTGTCGTAGAGCGTCACGAACGGAGAAGACACACCGCCGGCCGTCGTGAAATAGCCTCCCAGGATCAGGTCCCCCTGCCGGTCCAGAGCGAGCGCACTCACGTAGGAGTTCACTCCACTTCCGAGCGCGGACCACGCTGTGCCGTCCCACCGCGCGACGCCTCTCGACGTCACACCGCCAGTCCCGCCAGAACCTGTAAAATTCCCCCCGGCGTAGACCGACCCGTCCGGCGCGACCTCAAGCGTGTAGACAACGCTTTGCCATCCGTCGATACTGCCTTCCAGCCCGCTACCGAGCGCCGACCACACCGCCCCGTTCCACCGAGCGATCCGGTTCACCGCCGTACTGCCGGCCGTCTCGAAGACGCCTCCGGCATAGAGCGTCCCGTCCGGCGCGACGGCGAGCGTCCAGACGGTGCTGTTCAGCCCGCTGCCGAGCGCCGACCACGCCGTGCCGTCCCACTGCGCGACGCGGCTCGCCGCGACGCCGCCGGCCGTCGTAAACCCGCCTCCCGCGTAAAGCGACCCGTCCGGCGCAACCGCGAGTTCATAGACACTATCGTTCGTCCCGCTGCCAAGCGCGGACCACGCCATGCCGTCCCACCGCGCGACGTGGCTGGCCGCGACGCCGCCGGCCGTCGTGAAGAAACCTCCTGCATAAAGCGACCCATCTGAGGCAAAGGCGAGCGCATATGCGGGGCCGCCCGTACCACTGCCAAGTGCCCTCCATGCCATACCGTCCCACCGTGCAACGCCGTTTGCAGTCACCTCACCGGCCGCCGTGAAGGTGCCACCAGCGTAGACCGACCCGTCCGAGGCGACGGCGAGCGCTTGTACGCCGTAGTTCGTCCCACCGCCGAGCCCTGTCCACGCCGTGCCGTCCCACTGCGCGACGCGGCTTGCGGCGACATCGCCGGCCGTCGTGAACACGCCTCCCGCGTACACCGACCCATCCGAGGCAGAGGCAAGCGCAAAGACTTCGTCGTTCATTCCGCTGCCGAGCGCAGCCCACGTCGTGCCGTCCCACCGCGCGATGCTGCTCGCCGCGACGCCACCGGCCGTCGTGAAGCGGCCTCCTGCATAAAGCGACCCATCTGAGGCAAAGGCGAGCGCATATGCAGGGCCGCCCGTCCCGCTGCCAAGCGCGGACCACGCCGTGCCGTCCCACCGCGCGACGCCGCTCGCCGCGACGCCACCGGCTGTCGTGAAAAAGCCTCCCGCGTAGACAGCCCCGTCCGAGGCGACGGTGAGCGTGTTGACGACATTGTTCACCCCGGCACCGAGAGCGGACCATGCCCCACCGCTCCAACGCGCGATGTTGTTCGCCGGTAAGCCGCCGGCTCCGAGGAGATTACCTCCGACGTACAGCGCCCCGTCCGGTGCAACCGCGAGTGCACTGACACTCCCGCTCATTCCGATGCCAAGCGCGGACCACTCCGTCCCATTCCACCGAGCGACGCTTCTCGCCTCCACAGTGCCAGCCGTGATGAAACTGCCCCCGACGTACACCCCGCCGTCCGGCGCGAGCGCGAGCGCCGCGACTCTGCCGAAGGACACGCCGCTGCCGAGCGCGGACCATGTCGCGCCGTCCCACCGCGCGACGCCGCTCGCCGCGACGCCACCGGCCGTCGTGAAACGGCCTCCGACGTAGACCGTCCCGTCCGGCGCAACCGCGAGCGCGTCGACCTGATCGTCCAGCCCGCTTCCGAGCGGTACCCACGTCGTTCCCGACCGCCGTGCAATCCGGTTGAGCACCGTCCCACCAGCGCTCGTGAAATCACCGCCGACGTACACCGTCCCGTCCGGCGCGACTGCAACCGCATAAACAGTTCCGTCCAGCCCCGGCCCAGTCGGCCCACTGCTGATGTCGCGGTACTCGCCCTCGACGCGCGCCCGCAGCGCCCCGTCCCCGCCCATCGTCACGTCCAGCCCCGCGAGGTCGAGGGCCCCCGCCGGCGCCCCTGTCAGGTCCAGCGTCCCGTCTGGACGCACGAACCCCACCGCCGGCGTCCCCTGAGCAAACGCCGCCGACGCTGCAAACAGACAAACGGCAAACAGAGCAAACGGACGCATGGCAGCAGCGGCGAGGTATGCGCCAAACATACCCCGCCCAGGTTCGGGTTCACCCGACGACGCCACCCGCTACGAGCCCGCCTCCTGCATCCCCAGCACCTCCCGGAGCTGCGGCTCGTCCTCCAGCGCCACCTCCACCACGTCCGAGAAGTCCTCCCAGTACCCCGCCACCGCCTCGACCGCCGTGTCGCGCTCCGCCGTCGCCACCTGCGCCTCCCCCGCCTCGGCCGTCTGCACCGCCCCCGCCGCCACCGCCGCGTCCACGTCCGAGAGGGCCCGCTCCACGTCCGACGCCGTCACCCGGCGCACCGCCAGCGCATCCAGCAGCGCCGCGTCCGCCAGCAGCGCCTCGTAAAACCGCCGCGCCTCGGCCAGCACGAGGGCCACCGCCTCCGGCCGCCGACCACCGAGCCCCAGCGTCGTCCACCCCGCGGAGCCGTCCTCGTGGACCGTCCGCGCGAGCTTCGCCAGCCGCACGTACGTCTGCCGGACCTTCGCCCGCGCCTGTCCCGCCGCCCGCGTCGCAGCCTTGCTCTCGGCTCGCTCCGTGTCCGCCTCGCGCGCCTCCCGCTCGGCCACGTCCACGAGCGCGAGCCCGTCCGCGATCTCGCCCTTGTCGTAGCCCATCGGCCCGACAAGGTCCTGCACCGCCTTCTCGTCCATCGCGTTCGTGAGGGCGCGGCGCACGCGCGCCAGAAACTGAAGCTGCCGGGTATCGGGCATCGTCCAATCGGTGAGTGAGACCGTCACGATACCCGCCCCACTCTCCAGGAACAAACACGTCCGACCGGCTCCGCGAGCCTCCGACCGGAAACGCGAGGCTCACGACCGCCCCCGCACGCCACACCGTCGTCACCGCGCAAACCGAACCTCGCCCGCCCGCGTACCCGCCCGCCCCGACGCCCGCGCCCATGACCGACGCCCTCGCCGACAAGCTCAAGCACCTCCCGACCGGCCCCGGCGTCTACCAGCACAAAGACGCCGCCGGCACCACGCTCTACGTCGGCAAGGCCAAGAACCTCCGGAGCCGCGTCCGCAGCTACTTCCAGGAGGGCCGCCCCCGCGAGGCCCGCATCAACGCCCTGCTCGCCAAAGTCGTCGACGTCGAGATCATCGTCACCGACACCGAGGCCGAGGCCCTCATCCTGGAGAACAACCTCATCAAGGAGATCAAGCCGCGGTACAACGTCCTCCTGAAGGACGACAAATCGTACCCCTTCATCTGCGTCAAGAACGAGCGCTTCCCCCGCGTCTTCCCCACCCGCACCGTCCGCCGCGACGGCTCCCAGTACTTCGGGCCCTACACGGACGCGAAGGCGATGCACCTCGCCCTCAAAACCATCAAGGACCTCTTCAAGGTCCGCTCCTGCTCCCTCCACCTCACCCCGCAGGCCATCGCTGCCGGCAAGTTCCAGCCCTGCCTGGACTACCACATCCAGAAGTGCCTCGCCCCGTGCGTCGCCTACGAGACCGAGGAGCACTACGACGCCACCATCGCCCAGATCAAGACCCTCCTCAACGGCAAGACCGACGAGCTCGCCGCCACCCTCCGCGCCGAGATGGTCCGCCTCGCCGGCGAGAAGAAGTTCGAGGAAGCCGCCGAGCTCCGCGACCGCGCCCGCGCCCTCGACGTCTACAAGACCAAGCAAAAGGTCGTCACCGACTCGGACTCAGACCGCGACCTCTTCGCCCTCGCCGTCGACCGCGACCACGACGTCGCCATCGGCGTCCTCTTCAAGGTCCGCGAGGGCAAGATCATCGGTCGCCAGCACCAGACCGTCCGCCACATCGAGGCCACCGAGGACGCCGAGCTCGCCCAGACGCTCATCGAGGCCTACTACGCCACCGCCCAGTTCTTCCCCGACGAGGTCTACCTCTCCACCGACATCGCCGACGCCGGCCCCGTCGAGGCGCTCCTCCGCGAACGCAAAGGCCGCAAGGTCGAGGTCAAGGTCCCCCAGCGCGGCGAGAAGGTGGACCTCATGAGCATGGTCCAGGCCAACGCCAACCTTCTCCTCGGCGAATGGCAGCTCGCCAAAGTTCAGCAGGACGAGGACCGCGTCCCCCGCTCCGTCGGCGCGCTCGAACGCGACCTCCGCCTCCCCCGCCCGCCCCGCCGCATCGAGTGCTTCGACATCTCGCACCTCGGCGGCACCGGCACCGTCGCCTCATGCGTCGTCTTCGTCGACGGCGCCCCGAAGAAGTCCGAGTACCGCACCTTCAAGATCCGCACCGTCGAAAACGGCAAGCCGGACGACTTCCAGTCCATGCGCGAGGTCGTCGAGCGCCGCTTCGCCCGCGTCCTCGAAGAAAACGGCCCCTGGCCCGACCTCGTCATCATCGACGGCGGCAAAGGCCAGCTCTCCAGCGCCGTCGAGAGCCTCCGCGCCGTCGACGTCTACGGCAAGTTTCCCGTCGTCGGGCTCGCCAAGCGCCTCGAAGAGGTCTTCTTCCCCGGCCACTCCGAGAGCGTCATCATCCCCCGAACGTCGAGCAGCCTGCGCCTCATCCAGCGCGTCCGCGACGAGGCCCACCGCTTCGCCGTCACGGCCCAGCGCAAGCAGCGCGCGATGAAAGACCTCCGAAGCGAGCTCCTCGACATCCCAGGAGTCGGCGCTCGAACGGCGCAGAAGCTCCTCACGGTCATCGGGAGCACGGCCGCCGTCAAGGCGGCCAGCGAGGCCGAGATCGCCGCCGTCGTCGGCCCGGCTTCCGCCCGCAAGGTCCGCGCTCACTTCGACACCACGCCCGCCGCCCCGGCGACCGACCCGGACTGACGACGGGTTGGCTCACACCACCGTCTCCGGCTCCAGGTGGCACTCCGTCGCGCCGCGCTCGACCTGAATCGTCGCGTGGTCGATCCCGAACCGCTCCTGGAGCGCATGCGCCGCGTCGTGCAGAAAGCCGTCGCTGGAGCCCGCGCCCGGGCGGACGACGTGCGCCGTCAGCGCCGTTTCGGTCGTGCTCATCGCCCAGATGTGGAGGTCGTGGACCGAGGCCACGCCCGGCTGCGCGGCGAGAAACGCCCGCACCTCACCCGGGTCGATGCCCGCCGGCACGGCGTCCAGCGCCAGGTCGACCGACTCGCGGAGCAGGCCCCACGTCGACACCGTGATGACGGCGGCGATGACCAGGCTCACCGCCGGGTCCAGCCACAGCCAACCCGTCGCCGCGATGGTGAGCCCGGCCACGACGACGCTCAGCGAGACGCCCGCATCGGCGGCCATGTG
>DASWMO010000088.1:0-2796 GCA_036399715.1 Rubricoccaceae bacterium | reverse complement strand
AGCGCCCCGTGGCACTCGGGGCACGTGAACGGCGTCAGCGTCCCGTAGTCCATGATCCCCTGCTGGAAGGCGTTCCCGGTCGCGGCGACGGAGACCTCGATCTTCGCGCGCGCGCGGTCGATCTCGGCCCCGGGCTCGGCCTCGACGTCGGGGGCAGGGTTGTCCATGAGTCGGAGGAGAAGCGGGCCGATCTCGTCGGCCGGGCAGGAGTGGTCGACGTCGACGAAGTCCATCGCGCTCCGGGGCATCGAGTCGAACCGGGCCTCAGCGGGAGACTGGACGACGGCCGTGCCTCCGAGCCGCTTGACCGTCCACAGGCCCGACGTCCCGTCGTCGAGTGCGCCCGAGAGCACGACCCCGACGACGCGGGGCCCGTGGGAGTACGCGGCCGAGCGGAACAGGGCGTCGACGGACGGGCGGAACCGGTTCTCCTTCGGGCCTCGCTGGACGGCCACGTGGTCGCCGTCGAGCAGGAGGTGATGGTCGGGCCGGGCGACGTAGACCCGGCCGGGGCGGACCCGCTCGCCGTCCTCAGCGAAGGCGGCCGTAAGCGGGCCGGCGGCGTCGAGGATCTCGGGGAGATGGCTCGGTGCGTAGGCCGGGACGTGGAGCACGACGAAGACGGCGGCGTCGAGGTCCTCGGGAAGCCCGGCGACAAGGGTCTTGAGGACCTCGACCCCGCCGGCCGAGGCGCCGACGACGATGATGTAGGGGGATGACATAGACTCTCCGCTCAACGAAGCCAGATGGTACCCGGCATTCTAAATGCGAACCGTCGTGGAAACGACCGCTTTTGAGACAGGCTTTCCCGCAGACGCTCTTCTGCAGGACGGCCCGTCTCTAAAACGGACGTTTGCGGGACAGTTCGCTACCAGGTAGACGACGGCACCGTCAGGGGCCGTCTTGCGTCCCGATTCGCGTCCCGTAATCACCGGCCCGCATCCTCCCCCGCGGTAGCTTTCGGGACACGCACGCCCTACCTCGATGCTCGTCGGCTACGCCCGCGTCTCGACTGCCGATCAGTCGCTCGACCTCCAGCGCGACGCGCTCGCCCGGGCCGGTGCCGATCGCGTCTTCGACGACACGGCCTCGGGGGTCCGCACCGACCGCGCCGGCCTGGCGGACGCGCTCGCGTTCGTTCGCGAGGGCGACGTCCTCGCCGTCTGGCGGCTCGATCGTCTCGGGCGATCGCTGGCCGACCTCATCGCACAGGTCGAGACGCTCCGCGAGCGCGGCGTCGGGTTCCGATCTCTCACCGAGGGCATCGACACCACGACGCCCGGCGGGCAGCTCGTCTTTCACATCTTCGGCGCGCTGGCTCAGTTCGAACGTGAGCTGATCCGAGAGCGGACGGTCGCCGGGATGGAGTCGGCCCGGGCGCGCGGCCGGACGGGCGGGCGGAAGCCGGCGCTGACGCGGCGCCAGGTCGAGTTGGCATCGAGGTTGATCCGCGACCGAGAGACGAGCATCGAGGACGTGTGCGCGGCCGTCGGTGGCGTGGGGCGCTCGACGCTCTACCGCTACGTCGGGCCCGACGGGACGGTCCGGCAGATGCCGACGGCGTAAGCGGTTCGCGATCGCCGGTGTGAGGCGAAACCGAAGCAGAACGCCCCGCCCCGGAGTGGGCCGGGGCGGGGCGTTTGTATTGAGGTGCCTAGGGTTCGTCACGTGAGACGGTTCCGCAGGCGAGCAGGAGCCCCGGGCCCTGCGCAGCCCGTAAACGGATTCACGGGACAGGCACAAGAGCCACGTCGCAGCGAGCGCGTCGAAGTCAGCCCAACGGTGGGGTTGGCCTCAGTGTTCAGGCTTACTCCTTCCACCGAATTGCGTCTCCGCGACACTCCGTCACCCTCCAGCAGTTCTGCGTCAATGAAGTACCGCCCCGCTCGCAGAGCATGTTGATGATCGCATCCGCGTTCACCTCTGCGGCTTTGATTCGGAGATCCGATCGGACTCCTTCCATAGAGCCCTCGGCCCCTTGCCTCATGCACGCGGATGCCGCCACTTCCGTAATGATCTCGTGCTGTCGGCCTCCTACCGCTTCCGCTTCAAGAATCTCGATCGCAGCAGCACGACGCCGTACTTCTGGGTCGGCGCTGCGCGCGGTGGCACAGGAGCTGAGCGTGATGGCAAAGAGGCCAAGCACGAAAGGTGTAGCTGTCTTCATAGTATGGGAGGGTTCGAGGCGTAAATCACTACTTGAGCGCCCTACGTAACGGGACGCAGGCGCCACAATACGGGCAAGATCCAGTCCCGTCAATGTGACTGCGCGGCCCTTGGCCCCCGCTGTATAAGGCGTAGGAGACGCCCTGACTACGGCAGAGCGCCCCGTCTCGATTGACCGGGACGGGGCGCTCTGCCTGCTGAGTTTCGTACTCCGACCATTCTGCGAAACTCACGCGCCGGCCTGCGTCTCCACCCTAGCGATCCACGCCCGTGTCTCGGCCGAGACCGGCGTGTCCCAGTCGGCGGTGCGCTCGGCCGGCGGTAGCGAGAGCCGGGCGGCGTGGCCAGACAGGTTCCCGAGCGCGCGGCCGGCGCGGCTCGCGACGTCCCACCGGCTCCAGACGAGGCGCTCGCTCGCGTCGTCGAGCAGGTACGAGACGAGGTAGAACACGCTGGAGAGGTCGCAGAGCGGGAGGGGGCGGGGCATGGTCGAGCGCATCGCAGGAGGGAGAGGGTGATAGGGGTGCGGCGGCCAAGTCCACCACGACTCGGCCGCCGCGACTGTGCAGGGCTTCAGTCCCCTTGCACGCCCGGCAAGACTCTGCCTTCGGCGGGCTGTAACCCCACCCC
>DASWMO010000087.1:0-14932 GCA_036399715.1 Rubricoccaceae bacterium | reverse complement strand
ACGCAGCGTTCTGCTCGGCGAGGACGTCCGTGACCGCGGCCCGGTGCGCGCGGCTCGGGCCGGCGGCGGCGTCGCGGGCGGCCGCGACGAGGCCGCGCTCGTCCCACGGGCGCCCGTAGAACGCGAGCGCGTCAGGCTGCTCGGCGGCATACGCCCGGAACAGGGCCGACGCGCCGAGCGCGGCGTGCGGGAGCGGCCGGACGGTCACGGGCGCTCCAATCGACACGGCGGCAGGTCCGCGCCCACGCTAGTTGTCGCCCTTCATCTTGGCGATGTCGTCGCGGAGGCGGGCGGCGGCCTCGTAGTCCTCGTCGGCGATGGCCTTTTCGAGTTGGCCGGTGAGGCGGTCGAGTTGCGACACGGCGCGGTTGGCCTGCGTGTCGGGCTGCTTGCGCGACGGCGACGGGGCGACGTCCTCGGGCTCGTCGTCGGAGTCGGCGTCCGTGTCGTCGCTGTCGTCGGCCGGGATGCCGGCCTCGTCGAGGACGGACGAGGCGACGAAGATCGGCGAGTCGGTGCGGACGGCGAGCGCGACGGCGTCCGAGGGGCGGGCATCGAGCTGTGCCTCGTCGTCGTCGTAGACGTAGCGGACCTTGGCGAAGAAGGTCCCTTCGCGGAGGTCGTCGATGACGATGTCCGTGACCTCGGCGCCGAGGGCGTCGAAGAGGTTGCGGATGAGGTCGTGCGTCATCGGCCGCGGCGGCTGGATCTTCTCCAGCTCGAGCGCGATGGCCTGCGCCTCGAAGGCGCCGATGATGATCGGGAGGCGGCGGTTGCCGTTGACCTCGCCGAGGACGAGCGCGTAGGCCCCGCCCGAGGACGGGCTCGTCGAGAGCCCAATAATGTCGACCTGGATATAGTCCATGCGTGTCGTGCGGTGCCGGAACAGTCGGCGGCGAAGATAGCGGCCCCGGGGAGGGGGGTGCGGGTTGGCGGGCTCGGGTCAGGGGAAAACGGATGCCGGGTGTCTCCCCGTGCTCACCCCTCGGCGAGGACGGCGGCCAACGCCCCGGCGAAGGCGCGGTTCTCGGCCGGGCTTCCGACGCTGACGCGCGTCCATCCCGGGCGGCCGCCCGCGGCGGCGAGTTCGGGGTAGCCCGAGACGTCGCGGACGAGGACACCGCGGGCGGCGAGGGCGGCCCGGAGACTGGCCGCGGCGAGGTGCGTGCGGAAGAGAAAGAAGTTGGCCGCGCTCGGGACGGCCTCGACGCCCGGGAGGGCGGCCGTCTCGGCGAAGAGGCGGTCGCGCTCGGCCGTCAGCGTCGCGACGTGCGCGGCGAGCAGGTCCGGGCGGGCGAGCGCCTCGACGGTGACGGCCTCGGCGAGGCGGTCGACGAGAAATGGCAGGCGCGCCTTTTCCATCTCGGCGATGAGATCCGGGTGGCCGACGAGATACCCGACGCGGATGCCGGCGAGGCCGATGGCCTTCGAGAAGGTCCGCATCACGAGGACGTTGTCGTGGTCGGCGAGGAGGTCGAGAGCCGGGCGGCCCGTCACGAACTCGTGGTACGCCTCGTCGACGAGGAGCACGCCCGGGACGCCAGCCGCGAGGCGGTCGAGATCGTCGTACGGGATCGTCTGGCCAGTCGGGTTGTTGGGCGTCACGACGACGGTGAGCGCGGCGCCCGACTCGCGGGCTGCGGCGAGGATCGCGTCCGCGTCGTGCGAGAAGTCGGCGCGCGGCGGGACATTGACGACGCGGGCGTTGTGCATCCGGGCGACGGAGCCGAAGAGGGCGAACGTCGGCGCGGGGATGACGACAGGCGTGCCGGCGTCGAGAAAGCAGAGGCCGAGCGAGTGGACGAGGTCGTTGGAGCCGCGGCCGACGAGGACGGCGCCTTCGCGCACGCCGAGATGGGCGGTGAGGGCGGCGGTGAGTGCGTGCGGGCGGTCGTCGGGGTAGCGGTTCCAGGGCTCGGCGGCGAAGCGCGCAAGAATGGCCGCCTTCATGTCGGCCGGGAGGTCGAACGGGCTCTCGTTCTGGTCCACTTTGGCTCCGGCCTCGGTCGTCGTCGGGACGAGGTACGCGCGCTCGGCGCGGACGGCGGGGCGGACAAGGTGCAGCGGGGCGGCCATTCGGGGTTCGAGGGTGGGGTTCGGGAATATCGGCCCGGGACGAACACGGGCCGGGGCACGCCGCGGGCATGCCCGCGATCAGCGCGGCGCGAGCGGCAACGCCGGCTCTTACCCGCCGAAACGGACGCGGACGGCGAGGGCGTGGGCATCGAGGCCCTCGGCCTCGGCAAAGCGCGCGATGCGCTCGCCGGTGGCGGCGAGGCGCGCGGCCGAGTAGCGGAGCACGGACTGGCGCCGCAGAAAGACGTTTACGCCGAGGGCGGACGCGAACCGTGCCGTGCCGCCGGTCGGGAGGACGTGGTTGGGGCCGGCGTAGTAGTCGCCGACGGGCTCGGGGCTCGCGTCACCGAGGAAGACGGCGCCGGCGTGGCGGATGCGCGCCCACAGCGCCTCGGGGTCGGCGGCGAGGATGACGAGGTGCTCGGGGGCGACCTCGTCCACGACCGCGAGCGCCTCGTCCATGGTCGCGCAGACGACGGCTGCCCCGAACGTGGGCAGCGACGTGCGGAGCGTGTCGGCACGGGCGAGCGTGGGGACGAGGCGCTCGACCTCGGCCTGGACGGCGAGCGCGAGCGCGCGGCTCGGCGTAACGAGGACCGCCGCGGCGCGCGTGTCGTGCTCCGCCTGCGCGAGCAGGTCGGCCGCGGCGTGCGTCGGATCGGCGTCGGCATCGGCGAGGACGAGGACTTCGGAGGGCCCGGCGACGGAGTCGATGCCGACCTGCCCGACGAGGAGGCGCTTCGCCGTCGCGACGTAGGCGTTGCCCGGGCCGACGACGACGTCGACGCGCGGGACGGTCGCGGTCCCGTAGGCCATCGCCGCGACGGCCTGTGCGCCACCGACGGCGTAGACCTCGGAAAGCCCGAGAAGGGCGCACACGCCGAGAATGACCGGGTGCGGGAGGCCCGTCGTGGGCGTCGGCGGGGAGCAGACAACGAGGCGGTCCACGCCGGCGACGAGGGCCGGCACGGCGTTCATGACCACGCTCGACGGCAGCGCGGCCGTCCCGCCGGGCACGTAGAGGCCCGCGGTCTCGACCGGCGAGACGCGCTGGCCGAGGCGGACGCCGTCGCCGTCGTCGAGGGACCACGAGGCAGGCATCTCGCGCTCGTGGAAGCGCCGCACGTTGGCGGCCGCCTGCTCGACCGTCGCGCGGAGGGAGGGGTCGAGGCCGGCGAGGGCGTTCGCGAGCGCCTCGGCAGGCACGCGGAGGGCGGCCGGGCGGACGCCGTCGAAGCGCTCCGTCAGGTCCGCGAGGGCGGCGTCGCCGCGCGCCTGCACGTCGGCGAGCGTGGCGCGGACGGACGCCTCGACGGCCGGGTCGAAGGACGACTGCCGGAGGCGGGCGAGGAGCGGGCTGCGGTCGGCGGCGTCGAGAATCGGGAGCAAAGGAGCCATGCGCGGACTACCCGAGAGCGCCGCGGCGGGGTCCGCCGTTCGCGGCGTGTTCACCGGGCGGCAGAACAGCCGGCCCCGTCAGCCTGTCAACCCGTCCGCGCCTTCGGCGACGATGCCGCGGACGAGCGCCGAGAGGCTCTCGCGCACCCGCTGTCCGACGGCGAGCACGTCGTTGTGGTCGAGCGCCTCGCCGGACATGCCGGCCGCGGCGTTCGTGATCGTCGAGATGCCGAGGACGGGCATACCGAGGGCGGCAGCCTGGATCGCCTCGGGGACGGTGCTCATGCCGACCGTGTCGGCGCCGGCGGACCGGAAGTAGCGGATCTCGGCCGGCGTCTCGTAGCTCGGGCCCGTCGTGAAGGCGTACGTGCCCTGCTGGAGCGGGATGCCGAGGCGGTCCGCGACGGCGAGGGCGCGGGTGCGCCACGGCGCGGCGTACGGGTCCGACATGTCGGGAAAGCGCGTCTCGCCCTCCCCGACGGGACCCGTGAGCGGGCTCACAGACGACAGGTTGAGGTGGTCCGTGATGAGCATCAGCGTGCCCGGTCCGAAGGCGGCGTTGATGCCGCCGGCGGCGTTCGTGAGCACGATCCCGCGCGCGCCGAGGGCGTGCGCGAGGCGGACCGGGAAGCCGACGGCGCGCGGCGGGTAGCCCTCGTAGACGTGCACGCGGCCCTGAACGACGACGACCGGCCGCCCAGCGAGGCGCCCGAACACGAGCCGCCCGGCGTGCCCGGCGACGGTCGAGACGGGGTAGCCTGGCACGTCGGCCGTGGAGACCGTCACGGCGTCCTCGACCTCGTCGGCGAGGGCGCCGAGGCCGGACCCGAGCACGAGGGCGAGGTCAGGGACGAGGTCCGTGTGCTGGCGGATGGCGGCGAGCGCGTCGGCGATGGGCATGGGCGGCGGGAAATGAGAAGGGCGGACGTTACGGACGGCGGGCGGGCATCGCGGCGGCGAGGCGTCAGTCTTCCCACGCGGCGTCCTCGTCGGCGTCAGCGTCGGGTGGGTCCGCCTCGGCGGCGGCCTCGGCGGCCGTACGGGCGATGTCGAACGAGTGGCCGCGGCGGACGAGAAAGTCCATCGTCTTGCGGGTCCGCTTGCGGCGGTCGGGCTCCGACGCGAGGCTGCGCCACTTGGCGGCGGCGTCCTCGGTCGCGCGCTCGGCGAGGTCTTCGGTCTCGACGAGCGCGTCGAGCGCGGCGTCGATGGCCGCCCGGTCGACACCGCGGCGCTGGAGGTCCTGCCGGATGCGCGCCGGGCCGTGGCCGCGGCCCGTGAATCGGCTGCGCGCGTACGCCTCGGCGTAGGCCGCGTCGTCGAGCAGGCCAGCCGCGCGCAGCCCCTCGACGGCGTCCTCGACAACCGACTCGGCGAAGCCTTTCTGGGCCAGGTTGCGGCGGACCTCCTCGGTCGTCCGGGCCTGGTCCGAGACGTAGCTCAGCGCAGCCGCCTTCGCGCCGAAGGACTCCTGGCGGACGAGCAGCTCGCGCTGTTCGTCGGCCGTGAGCACGACGCCGCGGCGGAGGCCGGCCGCGATCACGAGGTCGACGGCGAGGCCGAACGCGAAGGCGTCGTCGATGTAGACGCTCGCGCGCTCGGGGTCCTTGGCCTGCTGCATGACGCGCGTGACGGTCCCGTCGGCGAGGTCGAGCGTGGCCGGGTCGGGGCGCTCGCGGCGCTGGGTCTGGAAAGCCATCGGCAGAGCGGGTGACGCGGCGAAATGAAGCACGGCACCCGGCGGAGACGGGTCTCGCGCCGGGTGCCGGGGTGGGGATCGATCGGCCTGTGCGCCCGTGTAGCCGGTCGGTGCCCGGACTGACGCCCGGTTGCCCGGACGGCCTCTTCAGCCCCGACGCGCGCCGGTGTGAGGTGCGGTCTGTTGCGTCCGATGTCTCCGCGATGAAGCTACGGCGAAGCGCCGCGGTCTCTTCGCCCTGGCGGCCACCGGACGCGCGCCGCGAGCCGGGCTAGCGGCCGGGCTGGCCACCACCGGGCTGCCCGCCGCCGGGCTGGCCCGCACCCTGCGGGACGAACGCGCCGGCCGGCGGGCCGGCCGGCGTCTGGACGATCTCGACGAGCGTGATCTGGAACTCGAGAGCCGAGTTCGGCGGGATGCCGCTCTGGCCGTCGGGCCCGGGCGCGCCCTGGAGGCCGTAGGCGAGGTTCGGCGGCAGCCAGACGGTCCGCGTCTCACCGACCTTCATCGCCTTGAGGGCCTCGGCAAAGCCCGGCACGACGGCGCCGACGGGCAGCGTCACCGGGTCCGTGCCCGGCGAGCGGTCGAACTCGGTCCCGTCGGCAAGCTTGCCGACGTAGCGGATTGCGACCTGGTCGGCGTCGGTCGGCGAGGCGCCGCGGCCCGGGGTCGTGATCGTGTAGAGCATGCCCGAGGCCGTCTTGCGGACGCCCTGGCGGCGCTCGACGCCGGAGAGGAAGCGCGCCGCGGCGACGCCGTTGGTGCGGACGGCGCTGAGCTGCACCTGCGCGGCCGGGTTCGTTGCGGCCTGGGCGCGGAGCTGGCGGATGGCGAGCGAGTCCTGGTAGAGGGCCGTCGCGCGCTGGACCTGGGCGGCCGTGACGCGCGCCGAGTCGCCGCGGAGGCCCGCACGGAGGCCCGTCAGGAAGAGGCTCGGGTTGATGTTCGAGACTGTGTCCGCGCGGAGGCCGAGGCCGGCCCGGAGGCCAAGCGCGTAGGCGATCTCGACCGAGTCGCCACGGAGGCCGGCCTCGAAGCCGTCCTTGAAGCGCTCGTAGCTGAACGTCGAGTCCTGCCCGAGCAGCTGCCCGCCGGTCTCGAAGCCGGCGTTGTAGGCGAGCAGGTCTGTCGGGTCGCCGGTGGCGAGCGAGTCGAGGTTGGCGGTGTCCGACGTGCCGGCGCCGTTGCCACCCTTGCAGCCGGTAATGGAGAGCGCGGCCGCGGCGAACGCGAGCACGAGAAAGCGAGAGGTCATCGGGGAGAGATCGGAACGGGAAGCGGCCAAACTAGACGGCCGCCCGCGCGCGACCTGTGAGCCTTCGGGGAAAGCGCACGAACGGACGGCCGTGCGTTGCGACGCAGGCACCTACGGCACGACGCGGACGAGGGTCAGCCGGAAGACGAGGGCCGCGTGGGGCGGGACACGCCACGCGCCGCCGCGGCCCGGGACGCCGCGCGCGCCGTACGCGAGGCTCGGCGGGAGATAGACCGTCCGCGTCTCGCCGGGGCGCATCTCCTGGAGCGCCTCGGCCATGCCCGGCACGACGCCACGGACAGGCAGCCGCACGGGCTGGCCCGCGGGCGAGCGGTCGAAGACGGTCCCGTCGGCGAGCGAGCCGACGTACTCGACGAGGCCGGCCTCGCCGCGTGTCGGGCGCTGGCCCGATCCGGCGCGCTCGACGGTCCACAGCAGCCCCGAGCGGCTGCGCTGGACGCCCGGCCGCGCAGCGACCTCGGCGAGGAAGCGCGCCGACGCCTCGGCAGGGGACAGCGTGTCGGCCGGAGCGACGCCCACGGGTGCGGCTGCGGGCGGCGGGGGCGCGGTCTGGGCCGCGGCGGACGCGGACGCAATCAGGGCACCGAGCACGAGACGGGTCATGGAAAGCCGGGAAAGCTGTCGGCCGCCGGAGCGACGCTGACAAGGGTGATGTCGAATTCGAGCGCCGAGTTCGGCGGGATTCCGCCCTGGCCCTCGGGGCCGGGCGCACCCTGTAGGCCGTAGGCAATATTCGGCGGGAGCCAGACCGTCCGTTCCTCGCCGGGGCGCATCATCTGGAGCGCCTCGGCAAAGCCCGGCACGACGGCGCCGACGGGAAACGTGACGCCCTCAGGATCCATCGACTCGTCGAACACGGTCCCGTCGGCGAGGCGGCCGACGTAATGGACCACGACGTTGTCCGACGCGGTCGGTCGAGTGCCGCGGCCGTCGCGGCGAACGCGGTAGAGCAGGCCCGACGGTGTCTGTTCGACGCCGGGGCGGCGGGCAACCTCAGCCATGAAGCGCGCTGCCGCCTCACCGTTTCGGCGGACCGTCTCAAGCTGCCGCCGGCCAGCCGGGCTCGTGTCTGCCTGGAGTTGACGCGTCGCGAGGACGTCCTGGAAGGCGGCCGTCGCCCTCTGAATGTCGTCGGCGGTGTAGCGCGGAGGCGCACCGCGGAGTCCTGCTCGGAGACCTTCCAGAAAGACGGCCGGCGGGATGTTCGAGACGGGGTCTGCGTGGATGCCGAGGCCGGCGCGGAGGCCGAGCGCGTAGGCAATCTCGGACGAGTCGCCGCGGAGGCCGCGCTCGAAGCCGGCGCGGAAGCGCTCGTAGCTGAACCCGGCGTCCTGGTCGATCAGTTGCTGACCCGTCTCGAATCCCGCGTTGTGTGCGAGGATCTGGGTCGGGTCCTGGGCCTGCGCCGCGGACGCGAAAGCGGCGAGGACAAAAACGGCGAGCAGTCGAGTCATGGCGGCGGGTGGAGGTTGGGTCGCAACATCGCACCCGCCGCCAGACCGGTCACGGGAGAATCGAGACGAGGGTGAGGTCAAACACGAGCGCCGCGTCGGGCGGGATGCCGCCCTGGCCGCCGGGGCCGGCCATGCCGCGCTCGCCGTAGGCGAGGTTCGGCGGCAGCCAGACCGTCCGCGTCTCGCCGACCTTCATCTGCGACAGCGCCTCGGCGAAGCCCGGCACGACGCCCGAGAGGCCGAACTCGGCCGTCTGACCCTCGGGCGTCTCGTCGAAGACGGTCCCGTCGGGGAAGCGGCCCTGGTAGCGGACCTGCACGCGCGACGTGGGCGTCGGCGTCGCGCCCGTGCCGGGGGTGGTGATAACGGACACGAGGCCGGTCGGGCTGACGACGGCGCCGGGGCGAGCGGCGGCCTCGGAGAGGACGCGGGCGGCGGCCTCGCGGCGGGCGCGGACGGCCGGGTCCGCGAGACGTGCGCGCGCCTGTCGCGCCTGGAGCGAGTCCCCGAACGCTGCCTGTGCCCGCCCGACGACCTCGGGCGTGTAGGCCGGCGCCGTGCCGGCGAAGCCTGCCTCGATGCCGCGCAGGAAGGCTTCCGGGTCCAGTCCCGTCTCGGTGTCCGCGCGGAGCTGGAAGCCGGCCTGCAGGCCGAGCGCGAACGCGATCTGGGCCGAGTCGCCGCGGAGGCCGGCGCGGAAGCCCTCGCGGTAGCGGTCGGCCGTGAAGGCGGCCGAGCCGGCGCGCATCCGCTGCGCGGTCTGGTAGCCGGCGTCGTAAGCGGTCACGTCGGCGTTGGAGGGCGTGCCCTGGGCGCGAGCGGCCGGGGCGAGACAGGCGACGGCCAGGGCGGTCAGAAGGAGAGCGCGCATGCGGGAGAGTCGGGAGAGCGGGAAGGCCGGAAGATCGTCCGGGCCGGCGTGAACGGGCTGTGAGGTCGGTCTCGCGTGCGGCCCGCGCGGCGTCGGCTAGCTTGGGCGGACTGAAATGAGAATTCGGGCACGATGGGTGCGTCGCACCATCGCCCGGGTCTGACCGCCTCCCGCCGCCCGCCATGTCTCCGCTTCTTGTCACCGCCGCGCTGCCGTACGCCAACGGGCCGCTGCACCTCGGGCACCTCGCCGGGGCGTACCTCCCGGCCGACCTCTACGTCCGCTACCAGCGCCTCGCCGGGCGCGACGTCGTGTTCGTGTGCGGGTCCGACGAGCACGGCGCGGCCATCGCCATCCGCGCGATGCAGGAGGGCACGACGCCGCAGGCCGTCGTGGACCGCTACCACGCCGAGATCCGCGACGGCTTCGAGCGCCTCGGGATGTCGTTCGACATCTATTCGCGCACGACGAGCGCGACGCACCGCGCGACAAGCCAGGCCATGTTCGCGGCCATCGACGCCGCGGGCGGCTTCACGACGCGCACGCAGCGCCAGCCGTTCGACCCCGAGGCGGGCATGTTTCTCGCCGACCGGTTCGTCCGCGGCACGTGCCCCGTCTGTGGCTACACGGACGCCTACGGCGACCAGTGCGAGAACTGCGGCTCGACGCTCGCGCCCGAAGACCTCATCGAGCCGCGAAGCGCGCTCTCTGGGGCGACGCCCATCGAGCGTGAGACGCGCCACTGGTACCTGCCGCTTGGCGCGATGCAACCTGCGCTGGAAGCGTGGGTGAGCACCAAGACGGACTGGAAGCCCAACGTGACGGGCCAGATCCGGTCCTGGCTCGCGGCCGGGCTCGCCGACCGCGCGATGACGCGCGACCTCCCGTGGGGCGTGCCGGTCCCGGAAACCGTTGCGGGCGACACTGCTGGCAAGGTCCTTTACGTCTGGTTCGACGCGCCGATCGGCTACGTCTCGATGACGCGCGAGTGGGCCGAGGCGACGGGCGACGCCGAGGCGTGGCGCCGCTACTGGCAGGTCCACCCCGACGGGACCGAGCCCGAGCTCGTCCACTTTATCGGTAAGGACAACATCGTCTTCCACGGGCTCATCTTCCCGGCCATCCTGCAGGCGCTCAACGCCGCGCAGGACCACGCCGCGCCCGAGATCGCCGGCCGGTTCGTGCTCCCGGCGAACGTGCCGGCCAACGAGTTCCTCAACCTCGAAGGCCAGAAGTTCTCGACGAGCCGCGGCTGGGCCGTCTGGGCATCGGACGCGCTCGACGCCTTCCCGGCCGACCTGCTGCGCTACGCGCTCGCCGCGGGGTTGCCCGAGACCAAGGACGCCGACTTCACGTGGTCGGACTTCCAGAACCGCGCCAACGGCGAGTTGGCGGACGTCGTCGGCAACTTCGCCAACCGTGCCCTCACGTTCGCCGCGCGCTTCACCGACAACCGCGTCCCGGCGCTGGACGCGCCCTCGGCCCTCGACACGGCCGCGCTCGGCGCGCTCGCGCCGGCCGTCGCGCGCATCGGCGAGGCGTACGACCGCGTGCGGCTGCGCGAGGCCGTCGCCGAGACGGTTGCCCTGGCCCGAACGGGCAACCAGTATCTCGCCGAGGCCGAGCCGTGGAAGACGCGGAAGACGGATGAGCAGGCGATGCAGAACGCGGTCCACGTCGCGTTGCAGATCACGGCCAGCCTGTCGGTCCTGCTTGAGCCCGTCGTGCCCGGGGCGGCGGTGCGGCTGCGGGCGATGCTGAACCTCACGGGCGTCCGCGCCTCGACGCCCGGAGGGGAAACGGGAGGCATCGGGTGGGCGGACGCGGCGCGCCCGCTGCTCGCCGCGGGCCACGATCTCGGCACGGCCGAGGTGCTCTTTCCCAAGGTCGAGGACGAGCAGGTCGAGGCGCAGCGGCAGAAGCTTGCCGATGCCTCGGCGGCACATGGCGCTCCGGCCGTCGACGAGGCCGATCCCGATGCGGCTATCGAGACTCCCGAGGGCGGGCCGTACGCGCCGCTCCTCGCCGAGATCGCCTACGACGACTTTGCCAAGCTCGACCTCCGCGCGGGCCGCATCGTCGCGGCCGAGGCGGTGCCGAAGGCGGACAAGCTGCTGCGCCTCGACGTGGACCTCGGCTTCGAGACGCGTCAGATTCTGTCGGGCATCCGCGCCTTCGTGACGCCGGAAGAAGCCGTCGGGCGAAGCGTCGTTGTCGTCGCCAACCTCGCGCCGCGGATGCTGCGCGGGTTCGAGAGCCGGGGCATGATCCTCATGGCCGAGGACCGCGACGGGGCGCTCCGGTTCGTCGGGACGGACGGCGAGCCGGGCGGGGCCGTTCGATAGCGACCGGCGCCTAGATCTTGCGCGTCTTCCGGGCGACGCGCAGGTCGCTCGGGACGCCTGGCGAGACGTGGGGATGGCGTGCGACGTAGAACCGGTGCGGCCGGTCGACGCCCTTCGAGATCCCGATGCGTGTGCTGATGGCCGTCTCGAACGGGGCCGCAGCCGGGTCGTCGGCGAAGAACAGCGGGCCGCGTGTGAGATCCGTCCCGTGGAAGCGGCTCCGGGCGATGCCCGGCCCTTCGGCGATGCCGAACGCCTCGGTCCACTTGCCCGGCCCGTTCGTGAGGTCGCGCTCGCGGCGCGCTGCAGGCCGGCGCACGCGCATCGCGTCCGCTCCGGCGACGGGTTCGAGCGCGCGGATCAGAACCGCCCCGGGCACGCCCTCGGGCTCCGTGATCACGTTGAGCAGCCACGACGTGTAGTAGACGAGGTACACGTAGGCCGTGCCGGGCGCCGCGAAGAGTCCAGCCGCGCGGCCCTCGGCGCGGACAAACCCGTCGGTGCCGAACGTCGCTTTCCAGCCGTGGAGCGCGGGGTCGTTCGCGGTGTAAGCCTCCGTCTCGACGATGCGACCGACGAGGCGGCCATCCTCGGGGTGGTCGTAGACGAGCAGGCGGCCGAGTAGGTCGCGCGCGACATCGACTGTCGGGCGGTCGAAGAACGAGGCGGGCAGCGGGTCGAGGTCGGGCACGGAGGGCGGGAGTGGGCGAGACGTTGTAACCGCAGCGATGGTCGGCCCGTCTGTTCGGGACAGGCCCGAACCCGTTCGGGCGCCCTCTGGTCCCAGCCCTCACTCCGATGTCTCACGTCTTGTCTCTCGCCGTCCTCCTGCTCGTGACCTCCCCGGCCCTCGTCTCGCCGGCGGCTGCGCAGCGGGGCTCCGAGCGCGAGGTCGTCTTCCAGCAGTCGTTCACCGTCCGCGACGGCGGCCAGCTCGTCGTCGACATCGGCGCGGGCTCCGTCCGCGTCGAGACGACGGCGAGCGGCCGGGCCGAGGTCGTCGTCGAGGGCCGCGGCGAGGGCATCCGCGCGGCGTTTGAGCGGCTGCGCTTCGAGGCCGGCGTCTCGGGCAACCGGCTGACCGCGCGCACGCGCGGCCGGGGCCCGATGGGCCGCACGCAGGCCGAGTTCGTCTACACCGTCCGCATCCCCCGGCGCTTCTCGGTCAACGTGGACACGGGCTCGGGCAACGTCACCGTCGGGCCGCTGGACGGTGCGCTGACGGTCGACACGGGCTCGGGCAACGTCGAGACGGCGCGCGTCGCGGGCCGGCTGAGTGTGGATACGGGCTCGGGCAACGTGTCCGTAGGCGAGTTGGTCGGCGCGGGCAGCATCGACACGGGCTCGGGCAACGTCACGGTCGCGCTCGCGCGCGTCGCGCCGCTGTCGGTCGAGACCGGCTCGGGGTCGGTCCGCGTGAGCGTCCCGCGTGGGTCCGACGCGACGCTCGCGCTCGACGGCGGGACGGTCCGCATCGACGACGCGCTGGGCTTCGCCGGTCGCCGGGAGGCACGCGAGGCGAGCGGCCGCATCGGCCGCGGCGGTGACCGGATCGCGGTCGACACGGGCTCGGGCGGCATCACGGTCTCGGCGCGGTAAAGCCGGACGGCGGCGCGGAGGCGGGACAGACAGGGCGTCTGAACGCGGCGCGCGCATCCCGCCAGCGGTGCAGCCGATTCCCCGGCGTGCCCCCTGCCACGCCCCGATGCCCTTTCGCCTCGCCCTCATTCTCACCGTCCTGCTCAGCGGGCTCACCGGCGGCTGCCAGACCTCGCGCCTTTCGCCCGAGGCGGCGGCCCGGGCGGCCGCTGAAGCAGACGACCGTGGGGAGCGGCGGGAGGCAGCGGCGCTGTACCGGCAGGCCGCACGCGGCGGAAACCTCGACGCCGCGATGACGCTGGCCCGCGAGGGCACGCCGCGGCGGACGCTCGGCGACTGGCTCTTCGAGACGCGCCCGACGCCGGCCGAGGCCGCCCGGTGGTCCCGCTCCGCCATCCGACACGCAACGCAGCTGGCGAAGGCCGGCGACCCCCGCGGACACCTCGCGCTGGCGAGCGCCGCTTGGCTCGGCCCGACATTCTCCTCGACCGAGTTTTGGCGGTCGCCGGAACACCTCGCTCGGGCACGGCGCCACTACGATGCGGCCGTCGCCCTCGGGAGCCGCAACGCCATCATTGGGCGAGCCCATTTCGTGTGGCAGACGGACGGCCTGCTCGTAGCCGAGCCGCTAATCCGCGAGGGGGTCCAGGACGGGATTCCCGAGATGGCCACGTTGCTGTCCATCGTCGTGTACGGCCGGCCGGCGCGCGAGCGTGGCCTCGACCCGCGGGACGCGCCCGGCGACCTGTCGCTGGTGGATGTCGTCGGGTCGATTCGCGTCCTACGCGAGGCCGGGTTCCCCGAGACGACCGCCGAGGCGAACCGGCAGGTCGCCGCGCTGCGTGTGCAGGCCCGTGCGGGCAACGCCGAGGCGGACTCGCTCCTGCGCGCGCTCGGGGTTTAGCGGTCGGGCCGGCGTCGCGGAGACGCGCCATGGCACGTCTCTACGGGAGGGTGTCGTTCGGTGCGGACCCGTCTCGCTCGGGATGCGCGCCTCGCGGTGGACCGCCGAGGCCCGGATTCGTCTCCTCGGGTCCGTGATACACCCGCTGGGTGCGGTAGGCGAAGGCGATCTCCTCGCGGGCGCCGAAGGCGTCGAGGATGCCCTCCCAGATGGCCTCCTCGCTCGTGCGCAGGCGCCGCGGCAGGACGAGGTAGCGCAGCGTCAGGCGCACGCCGTCCTCGAAGACCGACGTGTAGACGGTCGGCGTGAGGGCGGAGAAGAAGATGAAGTGCTCGCTGGCCGTCCGCCGCAGGGCCACTTCGGCGTCGGCCGAGAAGGCCTCGGCGCGCTCGCGCGCGATCGTCAGCAGGATCTCTTTGGCCGCGCGCCAGTCGCTCTCGAACGTCACCCGGACCGGGATCTCGTGCCACACGTACGGGAAGGCGCTCGTGTGGTTGACGACGGCGTCCGAGAACACCCAGCCGTTGGGCACGGTCACGACGCGGCCCGTCGACTGGAACGCGCCCGTCTCGGTCGCGACCTGGAGAAGCGTGAACCCGAAGAGGTGCTGGTCGGTCACGTCGCCCGTGAACGTGCGGACCGTGACGCGGTCGCCGGGCGCGAAGGGCCGCCGCCAGAGGATGTAGAGCCACCCGACGAGGTTCACGACGGGGTCCCGGAGCGCGATCGCGAGGCCGGCCGTGAGCAGGCCGAAGAAGGTCGCGAGGGAGCCGACGGCGCCGCCCCAGAGCGGCAGCAGCACGAGCGCGCCGAGGCCGACCGAGAGGTAGAGCGAGCCCTTGCGCCAGCGGTAGACCGTCCGCGGGTCGGTCGCGCTGCGGCGGACGGCCGCGAGGACGGCGGTGCGGATGGCCCACAGCGTGGCCGCGAGCACAACCGTCAGCAGGAGGTCCTCGGTGATCTCGGAGCCGAACCCGAGCAGCCCGTCCGCCGAGGCGACGAGGCGCGCCCAGACGCCCTCGGACGCCTTGGAGGTCGCGACGACGGCCCGCTTGACGTCGTCGAGCGAGTCGGGAAAGGCGGACGGCGCAGCCGCGTTCGGCGCATCGGCAGGCGTGCTCGCGAGCGAGTCGACGGCTCGGGCGAGCGTGTCGAGGGCCGCCGTGAGCGAGTCCGCGACCGTCGCCGCGACGGCCGGCGTGTCGGCAGGAGCCGCCGCAGCGCCTGCCGCGGGGTCCGCGAGGGACGTCGCGAGCGAGTCGGGCTGCACCGGCGGGCGCGGCTAGCGGGCCGCGGCGGCCTCGCCGATG
>DASWMO010000086.1:0-18408 GCA_036399715.1 Rubricoccaceae bacterium | reverse complement strand
AGGAAGCGCGGCTGCATCGAGGCGAGCCCCATGAGGCTCCCGACGGCCTCGTGGTAGGCCCGGTTCGCGCCTTCGCGGAGCAGGACGGGAACCTCGGGGCGGCTGTATGCCATGTAGTAATAGATGTGGCCGAGTTCGTGGTGCGTCGTCTCGTACCACTCCGCGTTGGTCTCGACCGACATCAGCGAGCGGACGTCGCGGTCGAGGTCCATGTGCCACGCGCTCGCGTGCGTGTTCTTCTTGTACGGCGAGCCCGCGGGCAGCGGGTACAGGCTGGAGCGGTCGAAGAACGACCGCGGCAGCGGCTCGAAGCCGATCGACGTGTAGAAGCGCTCGGCCTGCTCGACGAGCCACTGCGGCGTGTGCTCGGCTAGCGCGGCGTCGAGGCCCGCCCCGGCGTCGGCGGCGCTCGTGTCGGCAAGCGACGCGAGGGCGGACCAGTCCTGGCCCCAGCGGTTCGGGAGCCAGTCCGCGGGCAGCATCTCGGGCACGGGCTGGTTGTAGCGCGCGGCGAGTTCGTAACGCGCCCACGTGTGGAGTTCGCGGTAGAGTGGGCGCAGCTCGTCGTTGATCTGGCGCATCTGGGCCAGCATCTCGTCCGACGTCTGGCCGTAGTCCTGGACCTGGTACGCGAAGAAGTCCTCGAAGCCGAGGGCCTGGACGGTCCCGTTGCGCAGGTCGCGGAGTTCGGCGAGGCCCTCGGTCAGCGTCGGGCCGATGGCCTTGGACGCTTCCCACGCCGCGCGGCGCTCCGCGAGGTCGGTCGACGTCCGCAGGATCTCGTCGATCTCGTTGGGCGTGACCTCGGCCGAGTCGATGCGGAACGTGTAGCCGTAGAGGCGCTCGGTCTGGGCGGCCTCGGCGGCGATGCGCTGGCGGACGAGCGGCGCGACGGTCTGCGGGTTGGCGGCCGCCTTATAGAGGATGGTCTCGATCTGGCGCACCTGGAGATCCGTCAGGACGTCGCGGTGCGTGAGGAGCGCCTGCGCGCGGGCGATGTTGTCGGCCGAGCCCGTGAACTCGGCGAAGGCCTCGTTGGCGAGGCGCAGCCGAAGTGCCTGGGCCGTGTCGCCCTCGACGATGCGCGTGTTGGCGTCCCACTCGGCATTCGAGGACGCGGTGTAGAGCGGGACGTAGCGGCGGGTGTAGGCGTCGAGAAAGAGGTCGGCCTCCTCGCGGAGGCCGGCGTCGGTCGCCGGCGCGAGCGTCTCCGTCGACGGGGGCGGTGCGCCGAGGCGCGCCGTCTCGACGCCGGCCGAGCACGCGCCGAGCGCGAGGGACGCCGCAAGCGCGGCGGGTACCGCGAAGGCGGTAATAGAACGGGTCACGACAGGCGGGAGGTTGGGGAGCGGCCGAAGGTACCCGGCCGCGGAAGCGTTTGAGGAGCAACGGCCGGGCGGTGCGCGTCCGTACGCGGTGCGGCATCCGGAACCGCTGCCCGTCCCCCTTCCCGACCCTACGTGATCACCGTCACCCACGCCGCCGGCCGCTACGCGGTCCACACCGAGGCGCTGGCCTGCACGCCGGCCCGGCTCCGCGAGGCGGGCCTCGCACCCGGCCTCGCGCTCGTCGTGACCGACGCGACCGTCGCCGGCCTGTACCTCGACGCGCTGGCTCGCGCGCTCCGCGCCGACGGGTGGACCCCGCACCCGGTCGTCGTCGCGCCCGGCGAAGGCTCCAAGTCGCTCGCATCCTATGCCGACGTGTGTGATGCCGCCCTCTCGGCCGGACCGAGCCGCGCGACGCCCGTCCTCGCCCTCGGCGGCGGCGTCGTCGGCGACCTCGGCGGCTTCGCCGCGGCGACGCTGCTCCGCGGCCTGCCGCTCATCCACCTTCCCACGACGGTCCTCGCGCAGGTGGACTCGTCCATCGGCGGCAAGACGGGCGTCAACACGTCGCGGGGCAAGAACCTCGTCGGGGCGTTCTGGGCGCCGCGGTTCGTCCTCGCGGACCCGGCCGTGCTGGCGACGCTGCCCGCGCGCGAGGTCCGCTCCGGGCTGGCCGAGGCGGTCAAGCACGGCCTGCTCGCCGGCGGACCGCTCCTCGACCTGCTGATTGAAAACCGCGACCGCCTCGCCGCGCCGGACGGTCTGCCGCCCGATGTGCTGGGGCGCATCGTGCACGAGGCGGCAGCCGTCAAGGCGGCCGTCGTCTCGGCAGACGAGCGTGAGTCTGGAGCACGCGCCCACCTGAACCTCGGACATACGTTCGGGCACGCGCTCGAAGCCGCGGCCGGCTACGGGACGCTCACACACGGCGAGGCCGTGGCGGTCGGGATGCGGGCGGCGCTGCACCTCTCGGCCAGTCTCGCCACGGGCGGCGCTGTGGCGGCGCTGGCCGCGCCGTGGGCCGAGATGGATGCGCTCGTCGCACGCCTCGACCCGCCCGCCGTCCCCGAGACAGTCACGACCGACGCGCTCGTCTCCGCGATGACGCTGGACAAGAAGCGCGACGCGGCCGGCCTGCGCTTCGTCGTGCTGGACGACGTGGGCGCCCCGCGGCTGGCGTCGCGCGTGTCCGAGGCGCTCGTCCGGGCGGCATGGGCCTACGCCCGTAGCGGGCCAGCGCTCTCGTAGCGACGCGGTGCGTCTCCGTCTGAGCACACGCTCGCCTTGAAACGCACCGCGGCGCGCCTCTACGGTGTGGGACGGGCCTTCTCGATGGCCTTGGCCTCGTCCCACAGCGCGTCCATCTCGGCAAGCGTCGCCGTGGCAGGCGTGCGGTCCTGCACGGCGAGGCCCGCCTCGACGTGGCGGAAGCGCCGCGAGAAGCGCTCGACGGTCCCGCGGAGCGCCGTCTCGGGCACGACGCCCCGCATTCGGGCCACGTTGACGACGGCGAAGAGGAGGTCGCCGATCTCGGACTCGAGCGCCTCGGCCGGCGCGTCCGAGTCCAGCAGCTCGCGGACCTCCTGCGTTTCCTCGACCACCTTGGCCCACGCGCCCTCAGCGTCCGGAAAGTCGAACCCGACGGCTGCCGCCTTGTACTGCACGCGCTCGGCTCGCAAGAGCGCGGGCATCGCAGCCGGCACGCCGTCGAGGGCCGACGGCGACGCATCGCCTGCGCCCGCCGCCTCCGCCCGCTCGGCCTGCTTGATCGCCTCCCAGTTACGGAGCACCTCGCCTGTCCCGCCGACGGCCTCGTCCCCGAACACGTGCGGGTGGCGGCGGACGAGTTTGGCCATCTCGGCCCGCATCACGTCCGAGAGCGTGAACGTGCCCGCCGTCTCGGCGATGTCGGCGTGGAAGAGGACGTGCAGGAAGAGGTCACCGAGTTCGGCCGCGAGCGCCCGCGGCTCGCCTCGCTCGACGGCGTCCGCGACTTCGTACGCCTCTTCGAGTGTAAGGTGGGCCGTCGAGGCGTGCGTCTGCTCGCGGTCCCACGGGCAGTCGCGGCGCAGGCGCCGGACGATGGCGACAAAGTCCTCGAAGAGCGGCGCGTCGGCCGCGGCGCGGTCCGTGTCGAGCAGGTCGAGCGCGGCGACGTCGTAGGGAAAGACGTGGACCGGTGGACGGGTGTGACGTTCGGCTGACACAGGCGTGGGATATTTTTGGTCTTGCAGGTTACACCCGCCCCCGCGGCGCGTCTATCCTGCCGAACGCGCTTCACGGCCTCGGCCACCCGCCTCGGCGGTGGGGCGCGTTCACCGACAGTCGGCCACTTCCGGACCGACGGATTCATGTACGCAGGCCTGCGCGTCTCCAGCGCGGTCGGCACCGAACGCGCGAGCGTTCACATCCACACGCCACCATGGCACGCGGAATCAACAAGGTCATTCTCGTCGGCAACCTCGGGCAGGACCCCGAGCTGCGCTACACCGGCGGCGGCACCGCCGTCTGCAACATGCGCGTCGCGACGAGCGAGTCCTACAAGGACAAGGACGGCAACATGGTCGAGAACACGGAGTGGCACACGGTCGTGGCGTGGGCGCGCCTCGCGGAGATCTGCGGCGAGTACCTCAAGAAGGGCTCGCAGGCATACTTCGAGGGCTCGCTCCAGACGCGGCAGTGGGAGGACAAGGAGGGCAACACGCGCTACTCGACCGAGATCAAGGTCCGCGAGATGCAGATGCTCGGCGGCAAGGGTGGCGGCGGTGGCGGCGACGAGTTCGACCAGTCCGAGCGCGCCCCGCGCCAGCAGGCCGCGCCGCGCTCCGGCGGTGGCGGTGGCGGTGGTGGGTACGGCGGCGGTGGCAACGACGGCGGCGGCGGGCGTCCCCCGCAGCGGCAGCAGCCCAAGCCGGCAGCGGACGACGCGTACGACTTCACGCCGGACGACGACCTCCCGTTCTAACCGACGGCGGCACGCTCGGCCATCCGAGCAAGCCCGCGCGGGGCGGCGTCCTTCGGGGCGCCGCCCCGCGCGCGTTTCCGCGGCCGGCGGCAGGGCGCCGCAGTCCTCCGAATCCTGACCCGTGCGTTTCCGGCCGCCCGGCACGGCCACGCTATCTTTGACGGCGTCGGGGCCGCCCCGCCGTTCCGCCTGCTGTCCTGCCCGGTCTCCACTTGGAGCCTCCCCCTCTACTCGCCGCCGCGCTCGCGGTGGCACAGACGGCTGCCCCAGCGGTCGCCGAGACGGCAGCCGTGATGCCCGGGCCTGGCGCACTCGCGGCTCAGGCGGCCGTTCTCGCGGGCCTGCTCGCTCTCTCGGCGCTCCTCTCGGCCTCCGAGGTCTCGCTGTTCTCACTCTCGGCAGGCGAGCGCGAGGCCCTCGCCGAGACCAACACGCCGGCCGCGCGGCGCGTGCTCGCCCTGCTGGACCGCTCGCGGCGCCTGCTCGTCGGGATCCTGCTGCTCAACACGGTCGCCAACGTCGGCGTAGCGCTCATCTCGGCACGCATCGTCGACATCGCCGCGCGGGTGAACCACTGGGACCCGACGGTCGCGCTCGTGCTCAACGTCGCCGTCGTCACGTTCGCGATCCTCGTGCTGAGCGAGATCGCGCCCAAGCTCATCGCGAGCCGCCGGCCGGCGGCGACCGCACAGCGCCTCGCGCCCGTGCTGAGCCCCCTGCTACGCCTCGTGACGCCGCTCGCGGACGTCCTCGCGGCCGGCGCGCACGCGCTCCAGAACCGGGTCCAGTCGGCGGCTGAGCCGCTCTCGAGCGCCGACCTCAAGACGATGGCCGACGTCGGCGAGGCCCAGGGCTCGCTCGAAGAGGGCGAGCACGCGCTCATCCACTCGATCGTCGAGTTCGGCGAGACGACCGTCCGCGAGGTCATGGTGTCGCGCGTCGACATGATGGCCCTCGCCGACGACGCCTCGCTCGGGCAGGCCCTCGCGCTCATCCGCTCCAGCGGCCACAGCCGCTTCCCGCTCTACCACGAGAGCATCGACCGCGTCGTGGGCGTCGTCTACGCCAAAGACCTCCTCCCGCTCCTCGACGACCCCGACGACAGCTCCGTCGCGTGGGCGGCGCTCGCCCGCAAGCCGCTCTTCGTCCCGCCGGCCAAGGCCCTCGACGACATGCTCGCGGACTTCCAGCGGACGAACACGCACATGGCCATCGTCGTCGACGAGTACGGCGGCACGGCGGGCCTGCTCACGCTCGACGACCTTCTCGAAGAGGTCGTCGGCGAGATCCGTGACGAGCTCGACTCCGAGGAGGACGAGCGCCTCGTCCATGCCCTCCCCGACGGCGCCTTCCGCGCCCAGGCGCGCATCGACCTCGACGACCTCGCCGAGGCCGTCGGCGTGCCGCTCGCGACGGACACGTTCGATTTCGAGACGCTCGGCGGGCTCATCCTCGACGCCCTCGGGCGCCTCCCCGATCCCGGCGATGAGGTCGACGTGGACCGCCTCCGCCTGCGTGTCGAGACGATGGAGGAGACGCGCATCCTCGATGTCCGCATCGAAGTCCTGCCCGACCCGTCCGACGTCGACGAGTAGCCCGGGCGACCTCCCCACGCCATGCTCCGCTTCATCGTTCTCCTCATCGCGGCCAGTTTCAGCGCCGGCTGCACCCTGCATCCTGCGGCGTCGCCTGCGCCGATGTCCCCCGTTGAGGCCGCCGGGTCGCCGTCGGAATCAACCTTCGTATCCGCGTGGTCCGGTGCGTTCGCCGCTGAGGGGGGCCGGGGCGTGTTTGTCCTCCTCGACCCCGCGACGGGTCGGACGCGCACGTCGGATGCCGAACGCGCGGCCCGCCGCTTCCTGCCCGCCTCGACGTTCAAGCTCTACAACGCCCTCGTCGCGCTCGACGCAGGCGTCGTGACGGACGTCGACTCGGTCTGGGCGTGGGACGGCGTCGAGCGGTCCATTCCTGCCTGGAACCGCGACCACACGCTCCGCAGCGGCATGGTCGCCTCGACGGTCTGGCTCTACCAGCGCCTCGCGACGCGCGTCGGGCGCGACCGCTACGCCGCCGCCTTCGCCCGCGAGCCCTACGGCAACAGCGTGATGGGCGACTCGCTGCGGTGGTTCTGGCTCGACAACTCGCTCCAGATCTCGGCCAACGAGGAGGTGCGGTTCGTGGACCGCCTGCGGACGGGCGCAACCGGCTTTTCGGATGACGCCGAGCGTGCCGTGCGCGGCATCGTGCCGGTCCTCGCCGAGCGGGCCGGCGCCCACGGCCCCGTCCGGCTCGTCGCCAAGACGGGCTGGGGCGGCGACGCCGAGATGGGGATTCCCGACCTCGGCTGGATCGTCGGGTGGGTCGAGCGCGACGCCGCCGACGGCGGGCCCATCGTGTTCGCCCTCAACGTCGAAGCCGACCCCGCGTCGGCCGTCCCGTTCGACATGGGCCCGGCGCGGCTCCGCATCGTCGAGGCGATCCTGACCGCCGAGGACATCCTGCCCCGCGCAGACTGACCCGGCGGCCCAGCGCAGGCGTCCGCGCATCTGATCCGTGCTTGCCCCGCATGCTGCCCGACGACAGACGAGGGGTTACTTTCGCTTCACACGGCGCTCACCCGCCCTTCACCCCTGGCAGACGCTGCTTCAGCACGCGCCGCCGTCACCCACCTCTATGAACCTGTTTGCTCGCAAGTCGATCGACGAGCTCCAAGCCGACGCCTCGGCCGAAGGGGCACACAGCCTCAAGCGCTCGCTCGGTCCGCTGAACCTCGTCTCCCTCGGCGTCGGTGCCATCATCGGGACCGGCATCTTCGTCCTGACCGGGACGGCGGCAGCCGAGCACGCCGGGCCGGCCATCGTGCTCGCGTTCTGCCTCGCCGGGCTCGGCTGCCTCTTCGCCGGGCTGTGCTATTCGGAGTTCGCCTCGATGATTCCGATCGCCGGATCGGCCTACACGTACGGATACGCCACACTCGGCGAGTTGATCGCGTGGATCATCGGGTGGGACCTCATCCTCGAGTACCTCTTCGGCGCGGCGACCGTCGCGGCCGGGTGGTCGGGCTACGTGACGTCGTTCCTCCGCGATCTCGGCATCAACCTGTCGCCGTCGATCACGAACGCTCCAGGAGACCTCGTCCAACTCCAATCGGGCTCGTGGGTCCGCGCGACGGAGGGCCTCCAGCAGTCGCTCGCGACCCAGGGCATCGACATGGCGAGCCTGCCCCAGGGTGCGGGCGGGTTCAACCTCGTCGCCGCCCTGGCCGTGCTCGTGGTGACGCTGCTGCTCATCCTCGGCACGAAGGAGTCGGCGCGGTTCAACAACGCGGCCGTCGCGATCAAGCTCGCCGTCGTGTTCGCGTTCATCGGGGCCGGCGGGTACTACGTGCTGACGCACATGGACCAGGCCATCGTCAACTGGACGCCGTTCATCCCCGAGAACCTCGGGCCGGGGCAGTTCGGCCTGGACGGCATCGTCGCCGCCGCCGGGGTCATCTTCTTTGCCTATATCGGCTTCGACGCGGTCAGCACGACCGCCCAGGAGGCCAAGAACCCCCAGCGCGACCTTCCCATCGGCATCCTCGGGTCGCTGATCATCTGCACGGTCCTTTATATCCTCGTCTCGGGGATCCTGACCGGCATCGTGCCCTACGCCCAGCTCGGCGTCGCTGAGCCGATCGCGGTCGGCATCGAAGCGACGGGATACACGGCCCTCGCAGGGTTCATCAAGATCGGGGCCATCGCCGGCCTGTCGTCGGTGATGCTGGTGATGCTCATGGCGCAGCCCCGGATCTTCTTCACGATGTCCCGCGACGGGCTCCTCCCGCCCGTCTTCAGCCGCCTCCACCCCCGCTTCCGGACGCCCCACATCTCGACGGCGATGACGGGCGTGACGTGCGCGCTCCTGGCCGGGTTCTTCAACGTGAACGAGCTCGGACACCTCGTCTCGATCGGGACGCTGCTCGCGTTTGTGATCGTCTGCGGCGGCGTGTGGTACCTCCGCGTGAAGGAGCCCGACCGCGTGCGCCCGTTCAAGACGCCGTTCGTGCCGCTCGTGCCGATCCTCGGCATCGTCGTGTGTGTGTTCCTCATGTCGCGCCTGCCGGTCGAGGCGTGGGAGCGGCTCGGCATCTGGCTCGTGATCGGGCTGGCGATCTACTTCCTCTACGGCCGCAAGCACAGCGTGCTTCAGAACACCGGCCACGCCCACACGGCCCCGCCGCCGGCGGGCGTCCAGTAGGCCGGATCGTGAACAGACCCGCTCTCGCGGCTCTCGCAGCCGGCGCCGCCCTCGTGGTGGCGCCGGCTGCGGCGCAGACAGCCGGCCCGCAGACGGCCGCCCCGCTCGCCTACCGCCTCCCCGGCCATTCACTCAGCCTGCACGGTGGGCCTGCGGAGCCGCTGCCCGGACGCACCGCCCCGAGCCCGGCCCGCGCCGACTCGCTTCGCCCGCCGGACAACTGGCTCGGCCACGACAAGGTGCTCCACTTCAGCGCCTCGTTCCTGCTGACGCTGTCGGGCCAGTACGTGCTCACCGACAAGGGCGGCCTCTCGGACGGCGACGCGCTTCCGCTCTCTGCTGGCGCGGCGCTCGGACTCGGGCTCGCCAAGGAGGTCGCGGACAGCCGCCGCGCCGTCGGGCCACACTTTTCGCTCCGCGACCTCGCCGTCGACGCCCTCGGTGTCGCCCTCGGCGCCCTCGTGACGCGCCTGTAGCCGCGCGCTCCAGAGCCGTAGACAGACCTGGCGGCGGTGGCTCGGTGGCGGGCGCCGTCGTCTCGGGCACGGGCGGTGCGGTGCCCGGGCGAATTCGGCTCCCGGTGGCACGCTCCGCCCGTTGAGCCGGTTAACCTTCCACCCCACCCGCCCGCCCTCCCGTGGACAAACCGCGCGACCACTGCGGCCTCTTCGGCGTGTTCAACCACCCCGACGCGGCCCGGCTGACGTACTTCGGCCTCCACGCGCTCCAGCACCGCGGCCAGGAGTCCGCCGGCATCGCGACGTCCGTTCGCGACGAGGCGCGCGGGCGCCAGACGATGCCCGTCCACAAGGACTTTGGCCTCGTGCTCGACGTCTTCGACGACGAGGCCATCTTCGAGCAGACGCTCTTGGGCGACGCCGCCGTCGGGCACACGCGCTACTCGACGACCGGCTCAGCCACCAACCCGGCCAACATCCAGCCCTTCGCGGTCCACTTCAAGGACGGCAACCTCGCGCTCGCCCACAACGGCAACCTCTCGAACAGCCGCCAGATCCGCGAGCGCCTCGCCGCGCGGGGAACGCTCTTCAACACGTCGTCGGACTCGGAGCTGTTCCTCCACATGGCCGCCCAGAGCGAGGCGACTGGCGCCGTGCCGCGCATCATCGACGCACTCCACGAGGCCGAGGGCGCCTTCTCGCTCGTGATGCTCACCGATGACGCGCTCATCGCCGTCCGAGACCCGAACGGTTTCCGGCCGCTCGCGCTCGGCGTCCTCCCGCCCGCAGATGGCCGTACGCACCCGGCGTACGTCGTCGCGAGCGAGACCTGCGCCTTCGACATCGTCGGAGCGACGTACCTCCGGGACATCGAGCCCGGCGAGGTCCTCGTCATCGACCGCGCGGGCATCGAGCGCGTCGCGGCCGGTGCGGCACCGCAGACCGGCGAGGGCTTCGACGGCGTCTGCCTGCCCCGCATCGCGACCGACCGCCCGACGGGCGTCTCGCAGTGCGTCTTCGAGTACGTCTACTTCGCCCGGCCGGACTCGCGCATCTTTGGCGCGAGCGTCGACAAGGTCCGCCGCAAGATGGGCAAGCGCCTCGCCCACGACGCGCCCGTGCCCGGGCCGGGGCCCGACGGCAAGCGCCCGCTCGTGATGGCTGTCCCGGACTCGTCCAACACGGCCGCCATCGGCTACGTCTCGGAGTCCAACAAGCTCGGCCACCGCTGCAAGCTCGACATCGGGCTGATCCGCAACCACTACGTCGGGCGGACCTTTATCGCCCCCGGGCAGGCGAGCCGCGAGCAGAAGGTGCGGACGAAGTTCAACCCCGTCGCAGGCGTCCTCGAAGGCCGCGTCGTCGTGATGGTGGACGATTCGATCGTGCGGGGCACGACGGCCCGCCAGCTCGTCCGAATGGTCCGCGAGGCCGGCGCGGCCGAGGTCCACTTCCGCTCGGCGAGCCCGCCCGTGCGCTGGCCGTGCTTCTACGGCATGGACTTCCCCAGCCGCGAAGAACTCGCAGCCAACGCGTTCCCCAGCGTCGAGGCCATCGCGGACTGGCTCGGCGTGGACTCGCTCGGCTACCTCTCTGTCGAGGGCATGATGGACGCCGTCGAGGCCGCGCACGACTCGCGCGACCGCTACTGCCACGCCTGCTTCTCGGGCGCGTACCCCGTCCCGGTCGGCGACGAGGCGCTCAAGGACGCCTACGACGACTGACCTGGCGCGGCTGCCGTCCGATTCGCCCGTCCCACCTCCCGCAACTTTCCGCATGCCCGTTCTTCTGTTCGACATCGACGGCACGCTCTACGACGGCCACGGCATCGGTCGCACGGCCGTCGAGGCGACGCTCGCCGCCCGCGCCGGCCGGCCAGTCGACTCGTCGGCGGTCCCGTTTTCGGGCCGGACCGACCCGCAGATCTTCCGCGCGCTCCTCGCCGAGATGGACCTCGACGAGGAGCACCTCGCGGGCGTGCTGGACGCGTACCGCGACGACATGGTCGCGCGGCTGCCCGGCGCGCGAGCAACGGCGATCCCGGGCGCGGCCGAGGCCGTGTGGCGCCTCGCCGCCGCAGGCCTGCCGGTCGGCCTGCTCACGGGCAACCTCGAGCCCGTGGCATACCTCAAGGTCGAGGCAGTCGGGCTGGACCGTGCGCTGTTCCCGTTCGGGGCCTACGGCTCGGACCGCGAGGACCGCAACGCACTCCCGCTCGTCGCGGCAGAGCGCGCGGCGGCCCACCTCGGGCGCCCGGTCTCGCACCGCGAGCTGGTCGTCGTCGGCGACACGCCGCTCGACGTCGCGTGCGCCCGTGCCGTCGGGGCCGCCGCCGTGGCCGTCACGACGGGCCGCTTCAACGCCGACGACCTCGCCGACGCCGACCTCGTCCTCCACTCGCTCGACGGCCTCACCGCCGACGCCGTCGCCCGTCTCGTCGGCTAGCCGATCTCGGTCCTCAGGTCGGCGACAAAGGCACGGATCACGCCGGCCCGGTGGTCGGCCTCGGCGCGGCCCGCGGCCGTCTGCATCGTATGGGGCAGGCGCAGCAGCTTGAGTTCGACGTGGTCGAGCGAGTAGGCACGGTCGTCCGGCGTGCGGCCCGACTCGGCGAACGGGTCGTCGGGATGGAACAGTGCCGCGCCCATCGCGCCGGCCGTCGCGAACATGCGCGCGAGCCCGACCGCGCCGAGCGCGTCGAGGCGGTCGGCGTCCTGCACGACGCGCGCCTCGGGCGTCTCGGGCGCGATGCCTGCCGAGAAGCTGTGCGCCGCGACCGCGTGCGCGACGGCCGGCACGAGGTTGGCCGGAAAGCCCTCGGCCGCGAGCCACGCCGCGGCAGCGTCGGCCGCCATCTGTGAGGCGCGCGCCCGGTCCGGGCTGTCCTTCGGGACCGTCACGACGTCGTGGAGCCACGCGGCCGGGAGCACGACCGCGAGGTCCGCGCCCTCGGCCACGGCGAGCCGCCGCGCGGTTGTCACGACGCGGCGGACGTGGCCGATGTCGTGCGCCGCGTCGACCGCCATCGCCTCGCGGACGTGTGCGGCGCACCGCTCAGCCCACGCCTCGGCCTCGGGCGCGGTCACGTGGCGACGAAGTTGACGAGGCGCCCCGGCACGACGATCTCCTTGCGGACGGTCGCGCCGTCGAGGTATTTCGCCACGTTGGGCTCGGCGCGGGCGGCGGCGATGACCGCCTCGCGGTCGGCGTCGGCAGCTACGGCGACGGTCCCGCGGAGTTTGCCGTTGACCTGCACGGCGAGCGACACGGTGTCCTGGACGAGAAAGCGCGCGTCGGCCTCTGGCCACGCGTCGTAGGCCAGCGTGTCGGCGTGCCCGAGCGCGTGCCACAGCTCTTCGGCGAGGTGAGGCGCGAACGGCGCGAGCAGGAGCACGAACGGCTCAGCCGTGCTCCGCGGGACGTGCTCCCACTTGGTCGCCGCGTTGACGAACTCCATCATGGCCGAGATCGCCGTGTTGAAGCGCAGCGCCTCGACGTCGTCTGTGACCTTTCGGATCGTCGCATGGAGGGCCCGGAGTTGCTCGGGTGTCGCCTCGGCGTCGACTACGCGGGCGTGGCGTGCTCCCGTGTCGCGGTCGAGGAGCAGGCGGTAGGCGCGGGCGAGAAAGCGGTGCACGCCGTCCACGGAGCGCGTATTCCAGGGCTTGACCTGTTCGAGTGGCCCCATAAACATCTCGTAGAGCCGCAGCGAGTCCGCACCGTACTCGGCGACGATGTCGTCCGGGTTGACGACGTTGCCGCGGCTCTTGGACATCTTGTGGGCGCGGCTCGTCACACGCACATCGGCGTGCTCCCGGAGCACGAAGCCGTCGCCTTTCTTCTGCACGTCGCCCTCGGGGACGCGGACGGCGGCGAGCGCACTCCCGTCGCGAGCGTCCTGGTGTGTGCTCCCGCCCTCGTCGTCGGCCTCGACGGCGTGCTCCGCCGAGACGAATCCGAAGGCGTCGCCCGAGGCGTCGGCGTGGCGGAAGGCCGTGTACTCGACCTCGCCGAGGATCATGCCCTGGTTGACGAGCTTTCCGAATGGCTCGTCGGTCGACACGACGCCGGCGTCGAACAGGACTTTGTGCCAGAAGCGCGCGTAGAGCAGGTGCAGAACCGCGTGCTCCGCCCCGCCGACGTAGAGGTCCACGGGCATCCAGTAGCGCTCTTTCTCCGGGTCGACGAGCGCCGCCTCGTTCGTCGGGTCGAGGAAACGGAGGTAGTACCAGCACGAGCCGGCCCACTGCGGCATCGTGTTGGTCTCGCGGAGCACGGCCTCGCCCGTCTCGGGGTCGGTCGTCTGCACCCACTCGGGGATGCCCGCCAGCGGCGACTCGCCCGTCCCGGCCGGCGCGTAACTCTCGACGTCGGGCAGCAGGACCGGGAGCGCGCTCTTGGGGAGGGGCCGCGGTGCCCCGCCCTCGGCGGGGTGGATCATGGGAATCGGCTCGCCCCAGTAGCGCTGCCGGCTGAACAGCCAGTCCCGCAGGCGCAGCGTCGTCTGCGCGCGGCCGACGCCGTTGGACTCCAGCCACGCGAGCACGCGCTCTTTGGCCGCCGCCGTGTCGAGCCCGTCCAGGGACACGCCGGCATCGGCGATGCCAGCGACGGCGTGACCGGACGCGTCCGAGTGGACGTGTGGGCCGTCGCCAGTGTAGGCGTCTGCGAGCGCGCCGTCCGCGCCGTGAACACCGCCCTGGACGACCTCGCGAATCGGCAATCCGAAGGCGCGGGCGAACTCGAAGTCGCGCGCGTCGTGAGCCGGCACGGCCATGATGGCGCCCGTGCCGACGCCCGCGAGGACGTAGTCGGCCGTCCAGACGGGCAGCTTCTCGCCCGAGACGGGGTTGACGGCGTGCGCGCCGGTCCAGACGCCAGTCTTGGACTTGTCCTCCTGCCGATCGCGCTCGGTCTTGCGCGCCGTCGCCTGTACGTACGCCTCGACGGCCGCCGCCTGCTCGGGCGTCGTGACCGTCTGGACGAGCGGGTGCTCGGGCGCGAGCACGAGGTAGGTCGCGCCGAAGAGCGTGTCGGGCCGGGTCGTAAAGACCCGGACGGGCGCCTCGGCGTGGCCGACGATGCGGAAGTCGACCTCGGCGCCCTGCGAGCGGCCGATCCAGTTGCGCTGCATCTCCGTCACCGACGCGGGCCAGTCGAGCGCGTCGAGGCCGTCGAGCAGCCGGTCCGCGTAGGCCGTGATGCGGAGCATCCACTGGCGCATCGGGAGCTGCACGACGGGGTGCCCACCGCGCTCGGACTTTCCGTCGATGACCTCCTCGTTCGAGAGGACCGTGCCTAGCTCGGGGCACCAGTTGACGGGCGCGAAGGACTCGTAGGCCAGCCCGCGCTCGACGAGCGTGAGGAAGATCCACTGGGTCCAGCGGACATACGCCGGGTCCGTCGTGTCGACCTCGCGTGCCCAGTCGTACGAGAAGCCGAGGCGCTTGAGCTGCCGGCGGAAGGTCGCGATATTGCGCTCGGTCGTGAGGCGCGGGTGCGTGCCGGTCTGGATCGCGTACTGCTCGGCCGGCAGGCCGAACGCGTCCCAGCCCATCGGGTGGAGCACGTTGAAGCCGCGCGCGCGCTTGTACCGCGCGACGATGTCGGTCGCGGTGTAGCCCTCGGGGTGGCCGACGTGCAGGCCCGCGCCCGAGGGGTACGGAAACATGTCGAGCGCGTAGAAGCCGGGCTTCAAGCCGTCGAAGCCGGCGTCGCCGGGGCCGGGCTGGCGGAAGGTCTCGTGCGCCTCCCAGTAGGCCTGCCAGCGGGATTCGATGTCGTCGTGCGGATAGCCGGCCATGCGTGCGGAGAGCGGGGATGCAGGCCCCGAAACTACGGGCCCGCGGGCCCGCTCCTGCTATGCCACGACACGCGACGCGCGCCGCGCCGCCCATCGCTCCTCGGCAACGCGGACGGCCACGAGCACGCCGACGAGCCACGCCGTGCCCGAGGCCCACCCGGCGACGACGTCGGTCAGAAAGTGGACGTTGAGGTACACCCGCGACAGGCCGACGGCGAGGATGAGCGCGACAAGGCCGGCCGTCGCGAGCACGCGCACGGCTCGGCTCGGCACGAGCCGCCACAGGAGGTAGATCATCATCCCGTAGAACACGGCCGACGCCCACGCATGGCCCGATGGCAGGCTGTAGCCTGTCGCTGGAATGACCTGGTCGAGGGGCCGCGCACGTTGAAACAGCGTCTTCAGGCCCAGCACGACGAGCCCGCCGACGCCCGACGCGATGACGACGCGGACGGCGAGCATCCGCCGCCGCGCGACGACGAGGGCCGCTGCGACGAGCGCGACGAGGGCCGTCACGGTCGCGTTGTTGCCGAACCATGTCACGCCGATCGCGAGCGCCTGCCGCTGCGGCCCGACCGCGTGGTACACCACGTCGTGCGCGCGGGCGTCGAACCGGTAGAGCCCACTCTCCGTCGTCACGCTGGCCACGACGAGCAGGAACACGGCGAGGGCCGCGATGGCGCCGCCAGCGGCGAGCAGGAGGCCGCGCGTGAGGCTCCGGGCGGCGTGCTGGTCGGCACTCTGGGCGGCAGGGCGCGTCTCGGTCGTCATGCGGCGATCCAGAGGAGCGCCACGGCGCCGGCGACGACGAGGACGGGGTTCAGGGCGACGAGCGCGAGCAGGCCGAGGACGAACGGCAGGCTCGCCAGCCGCGCCAGCCCGGCCGTCCGGGCCCACGCCTCCGTGCTGCCAGCGACGAGGCCGCGAAGCGCCCAGACGGTTCGGAACAGGCCCGCGGGTCCGCCCCGCTCGCCTCCCGTCGGTGCGACGACGCTCCGCGCCGCATCGCGGAGGTCGCCGGGGAGGGCGACGAGCCCGCCGAGCGTCCACGCGAGAACAGCCGCCGCGCCCGCGGGCACGAGCAGCAGCAGCCCGACGACGGCCATGTCGGATGGATCTGCACCGCGGCCCGAGAAGACCGCCGTCCACAGCGCCGCGGCGCCGAGCGCGCCCGATGCGGCCGTCCACCACGCGGCGCGGACGCCCGCGCCAGCCGCCGAGGCGAGGCGGCCGGCGCGCGTGGGCGCACCCGCCGGCGGCGACGGGACGAGAGGCGGAGAATCCATCAGGGCGGCAGGTCGTTCAGGCCCTTCACACGCCCCGCCCCGCCGTGAGTTCGCCCCTCCCCCGCCCCGTCGACCTCGCGGCGACCGTCTCGGCCATGCGGACCATTGCCGTCGTCGGCCTCTCGCCGCGCGGCTTCCAGACAAGCCACCGCATCGCGGCCTACCTCCAGAGCGCGGGCCTGCGCGTCGTGCCGGTCAACCCGAACGAGGGCGAGATCCTCGGCGAGCGGGCGTACCCGGACCTGCTCTCGATCCCCGAAAGCGTCGCGCTCGATGTCGTGTGCGTCTTCCGGCGGCCCGAGTTCACGGCCGGCGTCGTGCAGGATGCGGCGGACCGGGCCGAGCGAACCGGCCAGACGCCGGTTGTGTGGACCCAGCTCGGCGTCTCGTCCGACGAGGCCCGCACGCTCGCGGCGGAGGCAGGCCTACCGTACGTCGCCAACCGGTGCCTCATGGTGGACCACTCGGCGATGGCGCACGCGCCGATCAAGGGGGCGGACGCAGGCCCGGACGGCGCCTAGGCTAGGCGGTACACGACGACCGGGTCGCGGCGGCCGTCGAGTGGGAGCGGCCCGAGCGGCTCGCTGCGTCGCCCATCCCACCACGGCCGATCTCGGTGCAGAGAACGTACCCGCCGTTCGCCGATGAGCTCTCGGGCATCACGGGCCGGGTGAAGGGGGGTTCGGTCCGCAGCGATAGATGGGGTGTCAACGTACGCCCGAGACCTAGATCCTGGCGCTCGGCTAGAACACCTTATTTGAAGTCCTTCCTGGAGTCGGGTATGAACAGCAGCGGGACGGAGGGCAGGCCGAGCAGGCGGGGCCGGAACAGCCGACGGAGGCGGGTGGGAAGCGTGAACATGGTGCAATCGGTCGATGGAATGTCCGTTCCACGGCCGCCCGTCTGCGGGGATTCCCGCCTCGCGCCCGGTAGCGCTTTCGTTCACATATCCCACACAGCAAACCGCTTCCAGGTGCTGCTCTTCACCGTCAGAGGTCGACGACGTGGTGCATCGACGAGTCCAGCGGGACCGCGGAGACGGCGTCCGGAAGCGCGCTCAGCCCGTGGAGGGCGACAATCTGGAGCGGCGAGAGCGCCCGCTCCTGCAGCGCCCCGCCGGGCCAGAGGGCGGCCTGCGCTCGGTCCAGGCGGGCCCGGACGTCCGCGTGGCGGCGCTTCTCGACGCGGACGGTCTTCGTCTCGAGGCGCGCGACGGCGTCGCGCAGCGCCTGTCTCGCGGCTCCGGCCGCGCCCGCGAGCGAGCCGTCGACCGACGCTGTGGCGCGGTCGAGGCGGTCAGCGAGCGCCTCGGCGTCGCGGCGGGCGTCGGCGAAGGCGCCGGGGATGTCCGAGTCAGCGAGGGCGAGGCGCGCCCAGAGGCCGTCGAGGCGCCCGCGCAGGTCGGGCACGCCGAGGCCGTCACGGTCGAGCACCTTGCGGACGCCGGGCTCGACGAGCGTCAGGCTCAGCCGCGGCACGATGGCGGGCATCGGGACGCCGAAGGCCGCGTAGACGGGCGTGAGCTGCGCGTAGTAGGCCGCCTCGCCCGGACCGGCGACGTACGCGGCCGTCGGAAGGAGCGTGTCCTGCACGAGCGGCCGAAGGACGACGTTGGGGCTCACGTGCTGGGGATGGCCCGCGACGCGCTGCGTCCACTCGGCGTCCGTCCAGCGGATGCCCGTCCCGCGGAGCGTCACGCCGCCGGAGCGTGCCCCGGCCTCCGAGCCCGCGTCCAGCGGGTCGACGGGCCGGCGGATGCCGTCGTCGTCGGTCCAGAACAGGCCCAGCGGGGACGGCGCGACCTGCGCATGGAAGCCGGCCGCGACCAGGCGCGCGCTCTGCGCATCGAGCGTTTGGGCCGTCTCCCGCCAGTCCTCGGCCTCGCGCTCCAGCACGGGCGCCGCGAGACGCTTCAGGCGCACGTCGTCGGCCGACATCAGGACAAGGCCGGGCGCGAGCGAGCGTAGCAGAATCGCGAACGCGTCGCGCATCGTGCGGCCCGCGCGGTACGCGTCGCGGGCGAGCGCGAGCGCCTGCGCGCGGTGGGGACCGGCCGGGAGCGCGCGCTCCAGCTGCGCGAACGTCTCGGCGAGGCGCGCCGCATCGAGCACGATGCGCCCGACGGGCGGGCGCGGAGCCGCCCCGAGTGGCCGGCCGTCGTCGTAGGCGACCCGCCGGATGTGCGGCCCGTCGGTAAAGACGGCCTCGCGGACTTCGGCGAAGTCGTGGTCCTCGTCGGCGAGCCAGAACACGGGCACGGCCGGGCGGCCCGTGAGTGCCTCGACGTGGACGGCCGTGCGGACGGCTGAGAGGGCCTTGTAGACCGTGT
>DASWMO010000085.1:0-1749 GCA_036399715.1 Rubricoccaceae bacterium | reverse complement strand
TGGCCGGGAGGATACCCCCTAGGGCCTTTCAGAACCGGACATATATCCCCTCCCGTGCAACGCCCTCCCGCGGGCAGGCCATGCAGGACACTGGGCGGCCCGGTCCCCGTCAGTCCGGCCACGCCGACAACGCGACGCCCTGTCGTAGCACTACCGCTCGGCGGACATGACAGAGCCCGCGAGGTCCGTGACGGCCGCGGTGTCCTCGAAGAGGGCCCCGGAGACGTTCCGCATCTGCCGCACGAGCGCCTCGCGCCGGTCCCGATCAGCCCCATCTCGACAGCGAGGCGGACGCAGGCCTCGGGCGTCTCCGCGACGCATATTCCTCGGGGCACGACGGCCAGCCTCAGGACACCTCGTGCACTCCGGCCGCGGCTGTCCAGCGAAGGGCACCCGTTCGTCGCGCGTCTCGGTCTCGCATGAGACCACAAGCCCGTTTCGACGACGGGGTCTAGCCCGACCTGGCTAGGCATCACATCGCCGGCCCATGTGCGCCAGGGGCGCGAGAAGCTCGATCAGCCGGAGGGCGGAATGTTCACGTCGAGTTCCGTCCGGGTCGCCATCCTCGCAAGGGGCCGTCTCGTCGGAGTCGGCCCCTTGCGTGTTAGACACTTCGCGTCGGGGGTGGAGGGCGCTACGACACCTCCGCGTCGGCGGCTTGGGCATCCATGTGGTCGAGGACCTTCTCGGGGGCCACGTCCTGCTGAAGCTCGTCGAGCTCGTCGTCCGCGGCCGCGTCGATGCCGAGGCGATCCGCGATGGCGACGACGAGCCGGAGCAGCCGGGTCGTCTCGTGCTCGGCGAGGAGGCTCACCTGGAGGTCGAGGTCCGCCCGGGCTGCGTCGGCGGCGGCCGTCTGGTTCTGCGAGATCAGAACGAACGTCGAGAGGAAGATGGCCTCGACCGAGGCGGCCGTCGCGAGAACCACAAACGACGGGTCGAAGGGGCGCACAGGTGTCCACCCGACGTTGATGGCGACCCAGGCCGCGACGAGGGCGAGGTGGATGTAGACGAACGGCATGCTCCCCGAGAACCGCGTGATCGCCGCGGCGACCCGGGTTGCCCCGGTCGCTTGCCGCGCAGCCTCGCGACGGCGCTCGGTAAGCGTCGCGATGTTCCGCTCGACGACGTTGACGAGCGCCGGTGGGGGAGGGGTAACGGGGGACTCGGCGGGCATAAGCGAGGAATGGACGCGCGGGCAGGACGCCCGGGGATACGGCAGCGCGCCGCCGCGGTCGAGGCGGTCGCACCGGAGCGAGGGGCTACCGCTCAGGCCTGGACCCGGCGAACGGACTCCTCGTCGATCTGGTCGACGAGTCCTCGCACCATCGCTGCCGTCTGGGGCATCCCGGCTGCTGCGAGGCCGGCGGCGTGGTTGAGGAGGGCCTGCCGCAGCGCGGGGTCACGCTGGAGCGGCCTTCCGGTCGCACAGGAGAGGGCGCTGGCAATGTGATCGACGGCCGATATGAGGGCGTCGATGCGGGTCGTGGCCGGCGGCGGGGGAGAGGCTGCCCGCGCGGTGCCGGCCGAGGCGGCCGGACGCGGGCACGCCGCGGCGCCTGCCGCCGGCTCGGCCGACCCGTGCCGCGCGGCCCGGCGGAGGGAGAAGCGCCAGAGCCGCCGCCGGTGCTGGACCCCGCTCACGCCTGTCCGCGGCGGAGTTCGCAGTCGGGCCCGAGGCCGGCGAGGATGTCCGCCTGCGTCCGGATGGCGAGGGCCATCCGGGCGTTGCCGAGCCCGTCGAGCGTG